>JBJONV010000135.1:0-8303 GCA_046051665.1 Chloroflexota bacterium | reverse complement strand
AGCCGTCGCTCGAACAGGGTGAAGTAGGCAAACAATGTTGCCGCTGCGAGTGCCAGTACGAGACACCGTACCAGCAGGATGAGTATATCAAACCAGGTCATCGAATCCTCCTCTGCGTCCTGCTATTCGGCACGCCGTATGGCGACGCGGGTGTATGCACCGAGTGCGAGATGAACAGGAGCACCAGCAACATCTGGTACCAACACCTGACCAGCTGCGACGTTTTTGTCGATTTGGGCAGGGAGGGTACTCGAACCTATCGGTGATGAAACGGTAATCCGGTCACCGGCGGAAATGTTCCAACGGGCAGCATCGGTGCTCGAGATGAGTGCGTGTGCGGCTACTTGACGGGTGCTGAGCTTCGAATCGATGCTCCATGTACCACCGTTATATGCACGCACCGGTGCATGCATCAAGAGGCCGAACTCGCCTTTTGGCTCGAATGCGACAGGTGCGTTGAAGACAAGCGGCAATGAGGAAGTGCTGTCGTCAGCTACACTCGCCAGTTGGACACCATTACCTTCGGTATTGGTATAGGAGGTGCCGTCGTAGTAGACCGATTCGTTGGCTTGACGACCCCATGAATTGATGCTCAGGTCTAGACTGGTATACGTGATACCGGCGAACCGTGCGTTGCTCTGCGCAACGTCTTCGGTGACATCACTGGTCACTGCATAGTCCCAATTGCTCAGCACGGTTGTGGCGTTTTTGCTGGTTGGGACCGCGACGGTGGAGCGCTCAGCAATGTGGGCGCATACCTGCCAAACGGGATGCATCGCTGCGGGTGCAGCAACGGCGATGCGGAAGCGCTGGACACGTCGTTCTGCGTTGGTGATGGTACCGTCTGTTTCGGCGATAGCCATCTGCGGGAGCACAACATCTGCAAGTTCGGCTGTTTCGTTCATAAACATCGTCTGAACTGCCAAAAAGCCGTGTTTTGCGATTGTCTGGAGGCCTTCAACAGCGGCTGGATTGTTCGCTGCGGGGTTGAGCCCGACAACCAACAAGCCACGAAGCGTACCGGCTTCGGCACGAGCCCAGTAGTCTTGTGCTGCAGCGCCTTCTTTGCCGGGGCGAATGCCGAGTGCCAAGGCACCGACCGTATTGGCACCAGTGGTGAGTGCGATGAGGCCATTGTTTGCTTTGCCGCACTTCCCTGTCGCCATAGCTGCGTTTGCCATTGTCTGGGTGACACTTGCACCGATCTGCAGTGCAGTGCGACCGTATACGATGATCGCATTGCTGGCGCTCATGTAGGCATCGACGACCTTCTGGAGCTGTGCACGACTGACACCAGCGTGTTCGAGCAAGCTCTCGAGCGACAACTTGGCGAGCTGATTACGCACGTCATCCAGGTTGCGGACACGGCGATCAAACCCGTTTGCAGCTTGTGCTTCGAGCACCAACTTGAGGAATGCGTTTGCATACGCTGCTTCGCTGCCTGCCTTGAGTCGCGTATCGGATGATGCGCCACTACCGAGCTTGGTTGCGAAGGAATTGATGACGTGGACTGCACCACCGCGGTTTTGTATGCCACGGAGACGCAACACGTAGAGTGGTGCTTCTTCTTCGACATCTGCGGCAAGAACAACGACCGTTGTCCCTTTGCCCAGCGAAAGCAGACTCGTGCCTTTGCCGACGCCGGCTGTAAGCACTGCGTCGTCGAGGGCGACATCGGTAGCGGCACCGGGACGGTGATCGAGGGATGTCGACTGGAAGGTGTCGGTAATGAGTTTGCGGAACGCATACAAATCTTCGTTGGACGAAGAATCGCTAATCATCCCAGCCACATGGCCGTTGCCATTGGCTGCAATCTGCGACAGGTTCGTCGCAATGCGCGTCAATGCCTCATCCCACGAAGCAGCGACTAGCTTGCCGTGCTGCCGTACCAGTGGTGTGGTGACGCGGGTAGCGCTCTCGACAAAGCGCATGCCCATACGACCCTTGTCGCAGAGCCAAATTTCGTTTACATCGTCGTTTTCCCGAGGCATGATGCGCATCAGTTTGTTGTGGCGTGCATCGATGCTCAGGTTACAGCCGACCGAACAATGGGTGCAGACGCTCGGCGTGCTGCGGACTTCCCACACACGCGAGCGGAAGCGGAAGTCTGCGTTGGTCAATGCGCCGACGGGGCAGATGTCGGTGGTGTTGCCCGAGAACTTCGAATCGAAGCCGGGTTCTGACTTCGAGATGATTTCCCAGGAGCGACCGCGGTTATCAAATCCGAGGACCGGATCACCAGCAATATCATCTTGGAACCGGACGCAGCGTGAACAAAGAATACAGCGCTCGCGGTCGAGGTAGATGACGTCGCTGAGTTTGACTGGCTTTTCGAAGTGGACTTTGTCGCTGTAATCGAAACGACTGACTTCGGGCCCCCACTGCATGGTCAGATTCTGCAACGGACATTCGCCGCCCTTGTCGCAGACCGGACAGTCGAGTGGATGCGACGTCAACAAAAATTCAAGGACGCCGCGCTGGGCGAACTTGACTTTTTCGGTGGTGGTTTTGACAACCATGCCTTCGCTGACTGGAGTCACACAGGCAGGTTGCAGTTTGTTCATCATCAGGGCTAGTTGTGGAAGGCCATCTGGCCCCAACACGACCTGACGAGTCGCGGGGTCGATACGTGGTGTATAGACCTCAACAAGACACATGCGGCACATGCCGACGGGTTTGAGTTTGGGGTGATAACAGAAGACTGGTATGGCGACTTCGACAGTCCGCGCTGCATCGACGAGGTTGGTGCCGGCTGGTACCGAAACCGCATGTCCGTCGATGATGAGATTAACGTCTGGCATTGGATTACTACTCCCGGCTACCGATGAACGGTGGCGCTAGTGTGCTAACGTGAGTGGAATGGCATGACGTGCGGGTGATTTGGCCAGCGCGGCTTCGAATTCTTCGGGGAAGAGGCGCAGCGCGGTCCGAATCGGCACCACGGCGCTTTCGCCCAGCAGACAGAAGCAGTTCCCGGCCATCTGGTTGTACACATCGTGCAACTTGTTGATGTCGTTTTTGACGGCACCACCGTGCGTGAATTTATGCAGTGTTTTGACCAGATAATGCGTTCCCTCGCGACAAGGAGTACATTTGCCGCAGGATTCGTGCTTGAAGAATTCGTCCATCTTGTAGGCGAGTTCTACTGCCGAGACCGACTCATCGAGGATGATGATGCCGCCAGAACCGAGCATGGTCCCTGCTGCAGCAAGGGATTCGTAGTCCATCGAAACGTCGAGGTTTGCCTCGGTCAACCACGCGGCCGATGCGCCGCCGGGGACGATGATTTTGACTTTTTTGTCGTCGCGCATACCGCCGGCATAGTCATAGATGAGTTCGCGCATGGTGACACCGAATGGTGCTTCGTAGTTGCCGGGCTTTTTTACATGGCCAGACAGACAAAAGACCTTCGTACCGGGGCTTTTTTCGGTGCCGTTTTTGCGGTACCACTCGACCCCTTTGAGTACGATCCGTGGCACATTGGTCAGTGTTTCGACGTTGTTGACGATCGTTGGTTTGCCATATAAACCCGCCACTGCAGGGAATGGAGGCTTGAGACGTGGTTGGCCGATTTTGCCTTCGAGTGACTCGAGCAATGCGGTTTCTTCACCACAGATGTATGCGCCGGCACCGCGGTGCACGACGATTTCGATGGTGATGTCGGTGCCAAAGACGTTTTTGCCGAGGAAGCCCCGCGCAGTAGCGTCGGCGATAGCTTTCTCGAGCCGTAATGCGCCGGCAGCGAATTCGCCGCGAATATAGATGAAGGCTTTTTGGCACTCGATCGCATACGCAGCGAGCGCAACACCTTCGATGAGTTGATGCGGATTACGATCAATGATTTGGTGATTATTGAACGTCCCGGGCTCGGATTCGTCTGCATTACAGCAGAGGTACCGTGGGTAGACGTCTTTGGGCAAAAAGCCCCACTTCACACCTGCGGGGAAGCCGGCACCACCGCGTCCGCGTAACCCAGCATCTTTGACGACATTGATAATGTCTTGCGGGGTTTTTTCTTTGACGGCGTTGCGGAGGGCTTCGTACCCTTCGTGCTGAATGTAGACATCGAGATCAGCGATGTTTGGAACATCCAGATCGCGGAGCACGACATGCTCTGTTATTGGAGGCATAGATAACCTTCTTGCTTTCCAAATCGCTGGTATTGAGTACGTGCCAATGACGCGCACCATACTAGCACTAGGCGTAATTTGTGTCAAACCGCACAACCGGTATGTCTCGCTGGTCTGAGCACTTGTCCAATTGACTGCAGTGCATCAGACACCGTAGGCTAGACTTCTGCGAGGGCAGCGACGACCGCTGCCTCTGCGGCTTGGGGACTTGCTTGGCCGCGGGACTGGCGCATAATTTGCCCTACCAAGAACTTGATTGCTGCTTCCTTCCCGGCTTTGAAGTCTGCTACTGCTTTTGGATTGGCAGCAACAGCCTCACGAGCCATCTTGAGCAGCGCATCACTGTCACCAATAACAGCCATCCCGCGGGCAGCCACGATCGATTCTGGCGCTGTGCCTTCGCGATAACAAATCTCGAACACTTCCTTCGCCGAAGCACGCGTAATGGTACCTTTGTTCACCAAGCCGATGAGTTCGGCGATGTGGGCTGGCGTCATGCGCGTCGCAGCGTCTGTTAACGATTCACTCTGATCGTTAAGCAAGCGGAAGTACTCGCCCAAAATCCACACGGACGCATCACGGGCTGTTCCGTTGTTTTTGACAACAGCCGCCACTGTCGTCTCGTAAAAATCTGCCACCACGGTATTGGCAGTGAGCAAATCTGCATCGGCAACGCTCAGTGCGTACTGTTCGATGAAGCGATTGCGACGCGCAGTCGGGAGTTCCGGGAGGGTGGTGGCAATCTGATCGACCAACGCACGATCCATGTGAAACGGTGGAATGTCCGGGTCGGGGAAGTAGCGGTAATCGTGGGCAAATTCTTTGGAGCGTTGTTCGACCGTTTTGCCCGTGGCATCATTCCACCCGCGGGTTGATTGGGTGATTTTGCCGCCCTCCGTCAAGACTTGGGTCTGGCGCTCGATTTCGTAGTTGATGGCACGCTCGACGTTGCGGAACGAATTGACGTTTTTGATTTCGACCTTCGAGCCGAATTCTTTCTGGCCTTCGGGACGAACCGAGACATTCGCATCGCAACGCAGGGCTCCTTCTTCGAGATTACCGCTGTTCACCCCGATCCAACTCAGGAGTTGATGGAGGGATTGGAAGTAGAGGCGGGCTTCTTCGGCTGTCTGGATTTCGGGCTCTGAGACGATCTCCATCAATGGGACGCCGGCACGGTTGTAGTCAATCAACGACGTGCCATCCGGCATGTGATTGAGCTTGCCGGTGTCTTCTTCGATGTGGATACGTGTCAAATTGATGCGCCGATCGACACCGTTGACCACAATATCAACATGACCGCCGATGCACAATGGATCTTCGAATTGACTGCGTTGGTATGAAGAAGGGAGGTCGGGATAAAAGTAATTCTTGCGGCTCATGGTACTGTCGACAGCGATGGTCGAGTGGAGCGCAAGTCCCGTTTTGACAATCTGCTCAATCGCTGATCGGTTTGGCACCGGCAGGGCACCCGGTAAACCGAGACAGGTCGGACAGACGTTGGTGTTGGGTGCTGCATGCGCTGCGTCGGTGCGACAGCCGCAGAACATTTTGGAGGTGGTTCGGATCTGGGCATGGACTTCCAGACCGATGGTAGCGATATACTTCATGGGGATGCCTTCTACCGCAGTGGCTCGAATATTTGTGCATTATACCGTATGGATGCCCGTTCCGGCGTCGCGTGTTGGTACCGTTGTTTGACATAAAACAAAAATGCATGACATCGGTTCTGGTAAGATAAAGCCAATACAACATTGCCGGAGGAGCAGGCATGCCACGAGTCCTTATCACCGGTGCTACCGGGCCTGTCGGGAGCACCCTTGCACACTACCTGTTGACACAGCCCGGTATGGAACTCAGTGTCTTCAAACGTTGGCGTAGTGATCCGCGGGCGTTGGCTCCTATTGTCGACCGTCTCACGCTCTACGAAGGCGACATCGAAGACCCGTATGCGGTAGCAGATGCCGTTGCCCAAGCCAAACCAGAGTATGTGTTCCATCTGGCAGCACAGAGCTACCCATCGGCGTCATGGGGTGCTCCGATAGCAACGATGCGTGCCAACATCGAAGGAACAGTACATCTGTTGGAAGCAGTGCGTCGCCATGCGCCTACTGCGCGGGTACATATCGCAGGGTCGAGCGCGCAATACGGTGTCGTTGCTCCAGAAGCAATCCCCATCCAAGAATCACACCCGATGCGACCGGCTTCGCCGTACGGCATCAGCAAGGTGGGTCAGGAGTTGCTCGGGTTGCAGTACTTTGACTCATATGGAGTGCATACCGTCGTGACGCGGTCGTTTAACCATGTCGGCACCCGTCAAGGTGATCGCACCGCAATCCAGACTTTTTGCCGGCAGATGGCCCTCATCGAAGCCGGACGCCAAGCCCCTATCATCCAGGTAGGCAATCTCGAGCCACGACGCGATTATACGCACGTCGATGATGTGGCTCGAGCCTTATGGGCACTGATTCGAAGCGCACCGGGTGGAACGGTGTATAACATGTGTTCGGGTGTTGCAACCCGTATGGGCGATATCTTGGACATTGTCTTGGCGCAGGGGAATGTCCCGGTTACGATTGTTGTTGATCCCGCGCGTTTGCGCCCAGTCGACGAGCCCATTTTGCGTGGTGACAACAGGAAGCTCAAGGCAGTGACAGGCTGGGAGCCGCAGATCGGGATGGAACAAATCATCCGAGAGTTACTTGCCTTCTGGCGCGCTCGCATTTCCGAAGAATGACGCGACGAGACGCATGACGCGACGAGATACTCAGATGCACGACAATCGCGAGACACAACCCATCATGCAGAGCGAAGATGACCAACCGCTCCATTCGACGCATGGCATGTCGTATCGATCACCTACCGAAGACAACCGACGGACTACCCAGCAGGTGCTCGTGCCACGGCGCAGCGGGATTCACGCGGTCATGCAACCCGGTCCCCGTATCGCATTGATCCTCGGCGTCGCAGCGGCAATTGTGTTGGCATTTGCCTCCGTGGTTGCACCGCGCAGTGATACCGTTCCCACTGACGCGCCACTCCTGTTGCCCACCTTGACGATAGGTGCCGGGGGGAGTATCGAGCGGACGGTTGTTGTCAGCGGGACAGGTGATTCCGGACTGTATTTACGATCTGCGCCGCAACGTGATGCCGACGTATTGGCAACGATAGCGGAAGGGACAGTGTTGACGGTCACCGGTGCGCGTATCAGCGCAGACGGCGACTGGTTACCTGTTCGGATGCTCGACGGGTCATCTGGGTGGGTGGCTGCACCCTACACGCGAGAAAAGTAGGAACCGATGTCGCTTCGCCTGCGCTTGACACTTGCATATGTGGGACTGTTCGCGCTGGCACTCACCGCCCTCGATGTCGGTCTGTTTTTTGTGGTCAATCGCGCGCTCATTAACGGTATCGATAACGAACTCAACCTTGGTTCACAGGTGTTGGTGCAGAGCTTTAATGAGGCTGCTAGTACGCCATCGTTGCGCACCGATTTGTCCGATTTGCCCGCATTCCTTGCACAGGGGAATGGCCTCGATAGCTTCGCGACCACGAATCTTTTTGTAGTGGTGTACGACAACGACGGCAACCCCATCGAGTATTCACCCAATCTCAACGGTCAACTCGAACTCGCCAAACGTCTCACCCTTGACCGCGAAACCGTCTACAGCGCCCTCCAGTCTCCCATTCAACGGGCCACATTGGACCTTGGTTTTGTCCGCGTCCGGACGCTGTTGTTGCCATTGATGTATTCCAACACCATCACCGGCAGCGCCCAAGTGCAGGGATTGATTCAAGTATCCCGCCCACTCGCCGAAACAGAGCGCGCGTTGCGGATTTTTCTGTATGCGCTGGCGTTTGGTGGTGTTGCGGCCATGATGTTTTCGGCGCAGGGTGGTGCGTGGCTAACACGGGCGGTGTTTCGTCCAATCGACGTGATTGCACGCACCGCGCAGAGCATCGTCAGTGCGGCAGACCTGCAACGCCGTGTGCCGGTCCCCGTGGTCCAGGACGAGTTACAACTCCTGACCGTAACGGTGAATGATTTGCTGGGTCGTATCGATAACTTGTTCGAAGCTCAGCAGCGTTTTCTCGCTGATGCCTCGCACGAAATCCGTACCCCCTTAGCGGCGATGCAGGGGAATATCGAAATCCTGCAACGCGGTGCGGCAC
>JBJONV010000134.1:0-9770 GCA_046051665.1 Chloroflexota bacterium | reverse complement strand
AGGAGAAAGAACGGCAAAAATGAGAAAGAGACTGGCATGTACACGATTTGCATAGCGAAAATCGAAGAGATATGTAGGAAAAAGTGGTTGACTCTCAGAATCGCACGAACATATAATCATGCAAGTCCAGCAAATAACTCTTGACATCACGTTACCTAGCCGATTCAGGAGTGCAGGACAACGCGAGCGGGAGACCGCAAAAGTAGACGCAAGGGAGGGGGTGACAACAATGGCAAATCAGAACGATTTGGTTCCATCACAATGGAAGTCACTGTTCACCAACGAAGAGTGGATGGTACACGGCATCGTCGTCAAGTCCATGTACGGATTCTTGGCAATCGCCGCAGTAGCTCACCTTTTGGTGTGGTCCTGGAAGCCTTGGTTCTAGTGAATTAACGCCGGTGCTGCATGAGGTACCTCATCAACACCGTGCAGAAACGAGGGATGCATATGCCTAACCGACCTATTGAATTCCGTTCCGCAGTCGTACTGGTCACCCTATTGGGTGTGGTGATGGCTCTGTTGAACCACTTCGTGGTTCTGAGCTCCGCCAACTACAGCTCAGTCTTCGGCGCACTCGGTAAGTAGTCCGACTGTTCTTCCAGGATTGGAAGACCGCGCGGGTCGAGCGAAACCCGTTCGACCCGCGCTTTCGTAATCGTTTTATTTTGGAATAGCCCGTGGTGCCGCAGCGGCAAATCATATGCGATCCACCACATGCTAGAAAGCGAGTGTCTGCGATGTCTGATGCGCCACAAACGCCACTGTTGCAACCCGATGGTGAGTATCGCGCTTCAATGGCTGCAGCGAGCACGACAGGCGCAGGCCCACGCGCCGCCGTGTATACGTTCGAAGAGATGGAAGCCCACTACAAACGCCAAGGCGGCACCATTGCCGAGAAGATCTTTGGGAGTGACCCATTGGACTTCTGGGTCGGCCCATTTTATGTAGGTCTTTTTGGTGGTGTCTCGATCCTCGGTGTCATTATGGGTGTTCTCGGATATTTCTACCAAGTTTTCTTTTTGGAAGGTAGCTTCAACCCCTTGGCAACTGCCCTTGAACCCCCACCGATTAGTGCGGGTTTGCAGATTGTGCAATGGGGCCAGCCCGGATTCGCTTGGCAGTGGACCGTTGGTTGGGCGACCGTTGCGTTCGTCGGCTGGATGCTACGCCAAATCGATATCAGCCGCAAGCTGCGCATGAGCTACGAAATCCCGATCGCCTTTGGTGCGGTGGTTTCGTCCTGGGTCACGCTGCAGATTTTGCGACCGATTGCTATGGGCGGCTGGGGCCATGGATTCCCACTGGGCATCACCCACCACCTCGACTGGTTGGCAAACATCGGCTATCAGTACTTCAACTTCTTCTACAATCCATTCCACGCAATTGGCGTTTCGTTGCTGTTTGGCTCGACGCTCTTTCTGCACATGCATGGATCGGCGATTTTGAGTGCTGCACACCGTCCAGTGACCGAACACAATGTCGACGTCTTCTGGCGTAACATTATTGGTTATTCGATCGGCGAAATCGGTATCCATCGCCTTGCCTACTGGGCTGGTGCTGCATCCGTTCTTTTTGCCAACGTTTGTATCTTTATCTCTGGTCCGTTGGTTCAAGACTGGAATGCCTTTTGGTCCTTCTGGGATCGCATGCCAATCTGGAGCGGAACAGGCGCAGGCATCGTCTTGATCGGCGCCGGGCTGGTCTTCTCGAAGCGCAAGAACGCCGCACCGATTGACCTCCACAAAGAGGAAACCGGCCGTGGGCTTGAGGGCAACCTCGGCAACCCAATCGAAGTGTCGCTGATGAAGCGTATCTTTGGGATGGGCCAAGTACTGCCGATTTACCTCGGCACATGGGGCCTCGTTGGGACCGCTGCAATGTTCGCAACCTTCATGATTATCCTGACCAGCATGTTGCACGAAGTCGGTTATGCACCAATCAACTTCCTGCGCGAACTATGGAACCTCGCGGTGATGCCGCCTGCCGCTTCCTATGGGATGTCGTGGAATGTGCCGTGGTATGAAGGTGGCGACTACATCGTCGCATCGTTCTTCCTGTACATTTCGGTCATTGCATGGGCAGCTCGGTTGTGGGAACGTGCCACCAAAACTGGTTTGGCACCGCACTTGGCTGTCGGCTTCTGGGGAGCATTGTTCCTCTTCTTCTCGATTTATTTGTTCCGTCCGTTGTTGCGTGGGTTCTGGGCCGATGCACCTGGTCACGGCTTCCGTGCAGTGTTGGACTGGACCAACTACGTCAACATCCAAGTCGGCAACATCTACTACGATCCATTCCACATGATTTCGATTTTCTTCTTGCTCGGTTCTACACTCGTCTTGGCCATCCATGGTTCGACCATCTTGGCTGTGTCGAAGTGGGGTGCAGAGCGCGAAATCGACGAAATGTTGGTCGAAGGATCCGGAACACATCGTGCGCAGCTGTTCTGGCGGTGGACGATGGGTTTCAACGCAAACTCGTACAACATTCACTTGTGGGCTTGGTGGTTTGCGATGCTGTGTGGCATCACCGGTTCAATCGGTATCTTGCTGAGCGGCACGCTCGTCGATAACTGGTTTGTATGGGCCCAAAACGCACAGATCGTCGCCCCAATGTCGACCGCTGATTGGTCGCAGTACATCTTCAATAAGTAACGGAATGGGCGCGCTTGTACCCCAAGCGCGCCATGGAACCGCAGAAGATCCTGCGAGAGAGGAACGCATATGTCACAGAATGGAAGCGCTTTTCCTCCGTTGAGCGAAGATGCAAAGTTTAACTTGGTAACGGCTATTGTCGCCGGTGTCACCATGGTTTCGAGCATCATCGCCTTCTGGTGGATCTGGTCACTGGTACAGCCAGCTGCCGCCGCGCCGATCCCACCATCGACGGTGTATAGCAACTATGACCCGTCACACAAAAACCTGAAGCCAGAGTCACTGGCTGCAATGCAGGAATACACCAAAGCAAACGAACAACCCCAGAATGCCAAAGTGCTTAAGGGTTGGACTACTGCCCAGATTTCGGCCTACATGGTCGCACAGGTTTCGGGTGGACTGAAGGTCGACTGTAGCTATTGTCACAATGTGGCGAATTTTGCAGACGATACCAATCCCAAGAAAGTCACTGCACGCGCCATGATGCTGATGAGCGGCGACCTCAACCGCCAGTTCATCAACAAATTGCCATTCATCCTGGAAGGGCAGAAAATCGGTTTTGAACTGACCTGTGCTACCTGTCACAACGGCCAACCACAGTTGACCGCAGGGACATACCCACGATCGATTCAAAATACGTTGCCGAATGACTTCCGCTTGCCGCTCGACCGCAACTTCCCTGGCGGAGTCGTCTTGACCGGCGACAAGACCAAGTCACTCGACGAAGCAGAAATCAACCAGAACGTCATGTACCACATGAACGTCAGCCTCGGCCAGGGCTGTACCTTCTGCCACAACGCACGGTACTTCCCCGCAACAGGCGTCGAACAAGGTGGTCGTGACCAGAAGGCATATGCAATTTTGATGTTGCAGATGTCCAAGTACATGAAGGAAAACTACTCGTCGATTATGGCGAATAAGGACCCATCATGCTGGATGTGTCACCAAGGTGCGGTTATCCCACCAGGTGCAGCCAAGCCGGGCCAAATCCCCGAGGTGCTGAATCGCTCATCGGTCGCCCCACGTCCATAATCCCATCACTGTCGCCGTCTGCTACGTGCAGACGGCGACAGCTATACCCTTCCCCCACGATGCGGTTGCATCACCTACCTGCGAGGAGCTCCGAATGGCCGCCGAACCCAGCATGCAGAATGCATCGTCACCACATGCTACCCCGACTATCAAAGAGCTCATCGCCAAATCGATTTCTCTGATGAAGCCCGTGACATGGTTCCCACCTTCGATCGCATTTGTCTGCGGTTCCATTGCGTCTGGAACGACGCAATTCACCTTCATAGACATTGCGCGGATTGCCTTTGGGAGCTTGATGGCAGGACCTATTCTGTGTGGGTTATCGCAGGTAATCAACGAATACTGTGACCGAGAAGTCGACGCGATCAACGAACCAAATCGTCCCATTCCGTCTGGAGCGGTCACATTCCGACTAGTGTTTATCACTATTGCCGTACTGACCGTCCTGAGTATCGGCATGTCGTTTGTCTTTGGAATGCCGGTCGTCTACCTGACCTTGGTAGGGATCTTTTTGGCGGTTGCCTATAGTGCAGAACCACTCCGCGCCAAACGGCTTGGATGGATCGGGAATGGTCTCGTGTCCGTCTCGTACGAAGGATTGCCGTGGATTGCCGGCGTGATGGCGTTTGCTGTCGCAGGGCAAACAAACGTCACCGGGAGTCTGGTTTTGGCAGCGTTATTCTCATTTGGCGCACACGGGATTATGACGATTAATGACTTTAAAAGCATCGAAGGCGATCGTCTGATGGGAATCAAGTCGATTCCTGCCCAAATGGGCGCAGACTGGGCTGCCATGAGTGCCGTGATAACGATCAATGCCGCATTATTTTGTGCGACGTTGTATATGCTGGGTACGGGCAATACGTATGCTGCGGGCATCATGTTTGTACTGATGCTGGGTCAGATCCCCACACAGCGAAAATTCTTGCACATGACCGATCCGCGTGCACGGGCGATTTTCTACAATGCCAGCGGCGTGATGATTTTTGTCTGGTGCATGATTGCTTCAGCCATTGGTATCCGCTCCTAAGCAACAGTTAGAGGTATTGCGTATCTTTTGTACGGGAAGCGTCCGAAACGCACCCTCTATAATCAGAGCATACCCACCCTAGACCTGGAATTCCAATGTCGATCGAATATACCGCTGACCAACTTGCGCGCCGTGACAAGAGTATCTGGACGACCGTTCAGGCAATCCTTGCTCCGACACAGTTCATTGCGTTCATCATCAGCGTTATCTTCGTCTCGCATGCCTGGACAACCCAGACCGGTTACACAGAAGCAACGATGACGATTATCGTCAAAATCTCGCTTTTGTGGGCCATCACGATTACCGGCATGATTTGGGAGAAAGAGATTTACGGGCACTACTTCCTCGCCAAAGAATTCTTTTGGGAAGATGTCGGGAATGCAGTGGCAATTGTGACGCATAACCTCTACTTCGTCGTCAAATTCCTTGGCTGGGACGACAATGCGGTGATGGCAACCATGTTGTTCGCCTATGCGACGTACCTGATCAATTGCGCACAATTCATTCGCAGGGGTATTCTCGCCGGCAAACAACGCCGGGCAGCACAGAAAGGAGTATGAAGTGACACACGCACGCGCTATTGTTATGCCCAAAGCAGAAACCGTCGAAGTCCGTTCTGTTGCTTTGACTCCTGCACTGGCTACCGACGTCACCATCCAAACACTCTACACCTCGATTAGTGCTGGCACGGAACGCATGCTCTATGCAGGGCACATGCCACACCCGATGTTGCAGTTCCCGGTTATCCCCGGGTACGAAACCGTCGGTCGGGTCATCGCAGTTGGAGCTGACGCTCCTGCAGAGCTGATGGACCAAATTGTCTATGTCGGCGGCGCTCGATGTTATGTCGATGTGAATCCGGCATGGGGCGGCCAATCCAGCATCATACACGCCGATGGCAAACGGGTTGTCACCCTTGACGGACTGAATCCAGAACACGGGGTCTTCCTGGCCTTGGCCGCCACAGCCTTGCATGGTGTGGATATTGCTGGTGACATCAACGGCAAAAAAATCCTCATTCTCGGGCAGGGTCCAGTCGGTCAATTGGCCGCACGCATTGCCAAAGCCCGTGGCGCGACGGTAATCGTTACAGATGTCAGTGCCGCTCGACTCGAACACGCAGAGGCAGACATGGTCTGTGATGTCAGTGCCCAGCCATTCGCTGCTTTCGGCGTGAGTGATTGTGATGTCATCATCGAAGCGAGTGGGAGCATGAGTGCAGCGGCAGCTGCCATCGGCGCACTCGCAGCCGGTGGCACCATCGTGCTGTTGGGGTACTACGATCAGATTCAATTACCGTACATGCCGCTGTTCCTCAAACAGGCACGGCTATTGACCTCAAAAGAATGGGCTCCCGGAGATCTCGAGCGATGTCGTGATTTATTGGTCAGTGGCGTCCTCGATGTCCGGGCGCTTTTGACACATCGTTCGACACTCGATCAGATATCCACTGCATATACAACGGCTTTGTTCGACCCACAGTGCCTCAAGTTATTGCTGACCTGGTAGGCAGCCTAGAAAAGGGGAGCACTATGGCTCCACGCATGTTGGCAATCTATGGGAAGGGCGGGATGGGGAAGAGCTTCTTCACCTCCAACCTGACTTCACGACTCACATTTGATGGCTTCCGCGTCTTGCAGCTCGGCTGTGATCCGAAGCACGATTCATGCAATACCGTTTTCGGTGGGCATTCATTGCCGACACTCGGAGAGCAGTGGCGCATCTTCAAAGAACAAGGTCGTGAAGACGAGTTGAGCGTCGGAGATGTGATCTTCCGCAGTCAATTGCGCGAGGATGCGGTCCTCTATGGGTGCGAACTCGGCGGTCCCGAGGTCGGGCGCGGCTGCGGTGGTCAAGGTATTTCGTCCGGATTCAAGACGCTCGAAGGCTTGGGCCTGAGTAAATGGAACCTCGATTACGTTGTCATGGACTTCCTCGGTGATGTCGTGTGTGGTGGTTTTGCTACACCGCTGGCACGTTCACTCGCAGAACAAGTCATTATCGTGGTTGGTCACGACCGTCAGTCGTTGTATGCCGCAAACAATATCGCCAAAGCAGCAGCCTACTTCCGGAGCATGGGTGGTACCACATCAGTGCTCGGTCTGATTGTGAATCGTGACGACGGAAGCGACACCGCTGATACCTACGCGAATGCGGTCGGGTTGCCGATTTTGGCACGGATCCCACTCAGCCGCAAGGTACGTGAACTGGCAGATGCGTGTCGACTCGCACTCGAAGACGAACAGTTCAACACGATTTTCGGTGATTTGGCAGCGCGCATCGCAAACAACGAAATCCCCGCCTGTGATGATTACACGGCGCTCGAATACCATGACTTCCTGCGTGTGTTTGGTGCCGAAGAGCCTGAAGGTCGGCCGGACTCCGCTTCTGCGGATGAATTGTTTGCGGGGACTACCGGCAACAAGAAAGCCATTCCGATGTTGTCATTGAGTCCATCGGTGATTCCGCAGGTCCAGACCGATGATCCCATTCAGCTCAAAGTCAAACAGGTGATGGAATCGATTGGATTGTATGTCACCGATTTGAGTCGGAACGATCGAGACGGCGTGACGGTGACGTCTGGAGCCGTCGAAATCCGGATCGGCACCATCGAAGAGCTCGACAACAAAGCGGCATTTTTGTCGGCGTTGCGACGTTCTGGCCAAGAATTTAGTTATGTCGATTTGCGCGAAATGGATGCGCCATCCTACCGCTAAGGGGCCGTTATGACGACTGTTGCACCACAAGAACTCTATCGCGTATTGGTCGATGTGCTCAAAGTCAAGCGCACCCCCGTGGCAATCACGTATTGTCGCGAGGCTGCACCGGCAGGGTATGAACCCGCACAAGTGGTCGCCTGCGGGATTGTTCGTGAAGCCGAATCTGGCAAACGGGTCTATGTGGATGCCCAGCATCATGACTGTTATGTGGGCCTATGGCATTTGGGATTGCTCCCAAAGGCCGCTGCACTCATTACCGAAGGTGAATATTTAACAATGGCCCAGGGATTTTTCACCCCTGAAGCAGCCAAAAAGAACAAGGCGCAATCCGAGCGATTGCCCGATGGGAGTATTGTGGCCCTTGCAGCAGCCCCGCTCAATGATGTGCCGGCTGGTGTCCAGATAGATTCGGTCATCTGTGTAACAGACGCGCTCCATGCGATGCAAATCGCGGGTGCAGCATCGGTCCGCGAGGGTACCTTCCCGATCGGGGAAGTTGGTCCTTCGGCGTGTGCGTCGATTTTTGCGACCCCCATGAACAAACAAAATAGCGTGTTTGCGACGGGTGACGGCGGCGGTCGGATGCACAACAAATTGTTGCCTGGGGAATTGTTTGTGACGATTCCGGCACATCACTTCCAGCATGTTTTGGACTTAGTAGCAAACTTCCGCTTCGATCCGGCCAAAATGCGCGAATTGATAATGCCGTCGCACGCACCGAAGCAGGCAGAGTAAGTATTGGGGCTTTCAAGTGGCGACACTTGTGGCGATAGATGTGAGAGGAGCACCATCATGGGTCCATCAACGTCCGGTTTGGTCATGTGTTTCATTCCATTGGGGTTGGTCATCATTGGGTTTGTTGTTGCAGCATACTTCACCAACAAACAAGCAACCGCAGCATATCTGCGCGTCGATCCTGCTTCGGCAAAAGACGAATAAACCGGAGCCGGCAATAAGAGGCAATCAGCCTCTTATTTGCAAATGATGTAGTGAAGTCTCTGCAGTACAAGAAGAGGGCATCGTGGCCGAAATCATAGAATTGAATCAATCGGGCAAAAATAGTTCGCCATGTAAACTCCACCCACAATCCATGTGCCCAGCATTTGGCTCGTTGCGGATATTGACCCGACTCGAAGGTTCGCACCCCGTCATGGCAACAGACACCGGCTGTTTGTATGGGCTGACGTTTGTGACGCACTTTTATGGGGCGAGCAAATCAATCCTCGCTCCTCAGTTAGGCACAGCCGAGCTGATGAGTGGCCAAGTCGTCGAGGGCACACGGGCAGCCATTGAAGTCGCAGGCAAAGAACCGGGTGTGAAGTTGATCCCCGTGGTGTCGTTGTGCGTCGCCGAAACGGCGGGTATGCCGGAAGAACTCTTGCCGAAGAAAAGCGGCGATGCCGATGTCGTCCTGGTCCGTGTACCAGCCTATGCGATCCACTCGCATCCCGAGGCGAAAGACATCGCCGTTGCAGCACTGCTCAACCGCTTGGCAGAGCGTGAAGGACCGGTCCAAGAGAAAAGCGTCGTGTTGTTGGGTGAAGTATTCCCTGCTGATCCCTTGCTCATCGACGGGCTCTTGCGACGAATGGGCGTGACCGAGACAATCTTTTTGCCGGGACGCTCGATCGAAGACTTCCGCCGCAGTGGACGGATGAGTGCAATGGCACCGCTCCATCCGTTTTATAAAGAATCAATGAACGTCGCGCGCTCGATTGGGATGTCGATTGCCGGTGGGGCACCGGTCGGGATAAGCGGTACGTATGCCTGGATAAAATCCATTGGAAGCATGCTCGGGCTTGATGAAGCGCTCGTCCAGCAGGTCGCCGACGAAGAACGCGCCAAAGCAACCGCCATTGTGGCTGCTCGCCCGCTGAGCGGGACCGTGATGGTGACGGGGTACGAAGGCACCGAACTGGCCTATGCACGGATGCTGGTCGAAGCTGGTGCGCATGTGCCATATGTCTCGACCAGTATCGGCCAAGATCCATTGGTCTTGCCGGACGAACTCTGGCTGAAAGCACATGGGACCAAGGAAGTCATCTACCGCAAAGCGCTCGAAGAAGACGTCGCAGCCATAGACCGCTACAGCCCTGATTTGGTATTTGGGACGACGCCGTTGGCGAGTGTGGCCAAGGAACGTGGCATCCCGGCGATGTACTTCACCAATCAGCTGGCGTCACGACCGTTCTTTTTGAGTAGCGGGATGGCAGCTACGATTGAGTTTGTGGCAGATGTACTCACCAAGGGTGACCGCTATCGCTTCATGCAGGAATTCTTCGCCGATTAGCCGACAGGGACCGAGGGAGTACAGCGTATGGCACCGACGATTAT
>JBJONV010000133.1:0-4584 GCA_046051665.1 Chloroflexota bacterium | reverse complement strand
AATGGCAGCGGACCCAGATATTTCGAAAGCACGTCAAGAAATTCTGACCAAAAAACTTGCAATTCAAACGTCGCTCAAAGCGCTACTACCGACACCAGAGCAAACAGCAACGCATCAAAAGCTCCTTTCACTCTATGCATTATTTGAAGAATACACATCCCTCGTGTATCCAGATGGTAGTTATACTTCTTACACGGAACAAGAAGCATCGAGTAAAGCCTCGTTTTTGCGGATTGTTAGTGAGCTCAAGATTGAATTGACCGCACCAGAAAGTGTTGCGAAATAAGGTGTGCTGTGAGGAGTGCTAGCTTCTGAGATACGTTCGAATCTGCTCTGGGGCCTAACAGAAAAGGGGATCATCGTTGACTTGCTACATGGGGCACAAACAGTGTGCCCCATAGTTCTTGTTATTCATGTTTTCTCAACCACGAGTAGCTTTCGGTGTGTTCCATAATTTCCACCACTCCCCCTACCCCTCGCGCAACCACTCCCGACCCGCATCTGTAATCTCCCAAATGCCCTGGGGCGAATCGTCCTTCATACGGCCGGCCAGGCGCAGATCATGCCGTGCCCAAGCAACGGTATTCTGCCAGCGGATCTCGTGCGGGTTGCTGGGCAACGCCATACGGTCGTGCGCCGTCAACGACGCTCCCATGCTGGCCTCGAGGTCGGCCACGATGTCGCTTTTGCGGGCACTCCCGCCCCGGGCAACAAGTGCCGCCAAAATAGGTTTGAAGAATGCCTCTTGTGACGTGCGTAAGCCACGACTCAGTTTGTCCCCCGAACGCCGCTTTTTGGTGAAAGTCTTTTGCCAATCACCGTTGAGTGCGACGACGCGGCCGCGGAATGTTTCAATCGCCTCGATGCGTGGGGTCAACTGCTTGAGCACATCGTAGGTGCGGGCGTTGATAGCTTCTTGGAGCTGGGCCTCGAGGGCGGCATGCTCACTCTCGAGCACGTCTTGGATGTCTTCGAGCGCCGCGGCGATATCGGTGAATTCCATCGTTTGTGCCTTTGCGTATCAAGAAGTGCATGAGGGTTGCTTTGTATGCCGTCATTGTACGATACAAACGTTGTACGTCAGCAATATTTTGCAACGTAATACTGATTTTCGACAGAGAACATAGTAATTTTTCTGCATACCAAAAACATATCAACTCTCCCACCAACCGTCCACACATGCGCACGTCATTCGTCGTAAGATATACCAATTGACGTATCACGCGTGAGGGAATCTATGCCCAATATCTATGACAATTCCGAAAACCGCGTCTTCCTCGATCGCCTCGAACGCAACCTCACCAACTCCACTCACGCCGATGTCTGCGTCGGCTACTTTAATCTGCACGGGTACACCGACATCGCCGCCGAGATTGCCCACTACACCGGCTCCGAAGGCTCGCAGCTCCGCGTCATCGTCGGTATGTCCAATTCGCCCCACGCCGATGCACGGGCCACCGTCCGTAACAGCCACAGCGCAACCAGTCCAACCAACGAACAAATTATCAGCCGCAAAAAAGCCGCCCTCGAGCTTTTTGCCGACCAGTTCAGCTTTCGCACACCCAACCCCAGCGACGAGCACGGGCTGAAGCAACTGCGTGCTGATTTGCTCACCGGCAAAATCGTCATCAAGCTCTACACCAAGCACCAACTGCATGCCAAGCTCTACCTCACCTACGGCAAAGACCGTGCCGAAAACACGCCAGACGTCGCCTTCATCGGCAGTAGCAACTTGACCGCCGCCGGGCTGCGTGGCCAAGGCGAACTGACTGTCGACAACCCCGATCCGCAGAATGTGCAGTACCTGCAGGAATGGTTCGAGGCACAGTGGGAGCAACGCTCGACCGTCGATATCAGCAAAGACCTGATCGAGCTCATCGACAACGGCTGGGTGCGGCCCGCCACGCCGTACGAAATCTACCTCAAGATGGTCTATCACATGTCACAAGACGTCATCTCGGGCACGTCGTACGAAATCCCAGTCGACATCCGCCAAGACCTGCTCGACTTCCAATTGGCCGCCGTCCAACTGGCTGCCCGGCATGTCGAAACGCGCGGTGGTGCATTGCTGGGCGACGTCGTCGGCCTAGGCAAATCGCTGATGGCGACGGGTATTGTGCGCATCTTCGAGGAGTTGTATGACTGGCGCACGTTGATTTTGTGCCCCAAAAATCTCGAGTCGATGTGGAAAAACGACTACGTCAACAAATACAATCTCAACGCCGATGTTTTGCCGCTGTCGATGGTCAATGCGCTGCCAGAGTACGGCCGAAGCTACAAACTCATCATCGTCGACGAATCGCATAATTTGCGCAATCCCGAGAACAAAACGTTCCAAAAAGTGCGTGATTTTATCATCGAAAAAGGCGCTAAAGTCATCCTCCTCTCGGCCACGCCGTACAACATCTCGGTCGCCGATATCGCCACGCAGCTGCGCTTGTTCATCAATGCCGACGATCGTCTGCCCGTGCGCCCCGAACGTTGGCTGCGCGAGGCATCCGCCGAATACGTCGCGCGCAAGATGACCAATACCCGCCCTGATACCCTGCAGGCATTCAGCAATAGCCCCTTCGCCGAGGATTGGCGCGACCTGTTGCGCTTGTTCATGGTGCGGCGCACGCGGAGCTTTATCAAACAGCACTATGCCCAATTTGATGAACAACGCCAGCAACATTATTTGACCTTCGGGAGCGGGAGTCGCAACTACTTCCCCACCCGCTTGCCCAAAACCGCCCACTTCAGCGTGCGTGACGGCGACCAATACCACCGGTTGTATAGCCCCGAGGTGGTCGATATCATCGGCCAATTGCAATTGCCGCGCTACGGCCTCAAGAGTTACGTGGCCACACACGCCACGCTGACCGAAGAAGAACACCGCATCGTCGAGGACCTGGGCCGCGCCGGTAGCCGCCTCAAGGGCTTCGCCCGCTCGAGCTTCTTCAAGCGGCTCGAAAGCAGCGGTAGCGTCTTTTTGATGTCGTTGCAACGCCACATCATGCGCAACGCCATGATGCTGCACGCGCTCCATACCGACCAACCGGTGCCGGTGGGGCAGTTCGACGCCGCCGAGTTCGATGCCTCGGTCAACGACGAAGACTTTTTGTATGGCGGCCCAGACGAAGACCGCTCGGCACTGCTGGCTGCCTCGGCCGCCGATTTGTACCGGCTGGTGCAGTCCGCTAATGTGCGCTGGCTACGGCCCGAAGTCTTTTCGCCAGCCCTTGCGCAAGCCCTCCAAGACGACATCAGCGATCTGCAGTCCATCATCAATATGGTGCAAATCTGGAATCCCGCCACGGACGAAAAACTCAACGTCCTGGAACACTTGCTGACCCGCACCCACGGCACGCAGAAGGTCCTGGTATTCACCCAGTTCGCCGATACCGCGCACTACCTGGTCACCAACCTGCAGCAACGCGGCGTCCGGGCGCTTGCCGAGGTGACCGGCCAATCCGAGGCACCGCACAAAATCGCCGACCGATTCAGTCCCATCGCCCGCAAGGTGACTATCAATCCGGCCGATGAATTACGCGTCATCGTAGCCACTGATGTGCTGTCGGAAGGGCAAAACCTGCAAGACGCCCATGTGGTGGTCAATTATGACCTGCCCTGGGCAGTCATCCGGCTGGTACAGCGGGCGGGTCGGGTAGACCGCATTGGGCAGCAGTCGCCCGAGATTTTGTGTTACTCGTTTTTGCCCACCGATGGCGTCGAATCCGTGCTCAAGCTGCGCCAGCGCATCGCCCAACGGCTCACCAGTAGCGGCGACATCATCGGTGGGTTTGATCAGCTGATCGAAGGCCTTATCGACGAGACGGCCGTGGTCGATGTCTATACCGAACGCTCCAAAATCTACGAAGAGACTGACAACGACGTCGACATGGCCTCGTATTGTTACCAAATCTGGCAACAGGCGACGCTGACCAATCGCGCGCTCGAGCAGAGCATCCCGCGTTTGCCGGCGCAGATTCGTGCGGCCAAAGCGCATCGCGCGGGATTGGGCGAACCGCACGGCGTGCTGAGTTTTATCCGCACCAAAAGCGGTCTGAGTGCCCTGACGTATACCAATGTCGCCGGTGATGTCGTGTCGCAATCTGCCAAACGCATCATCGATACCGCCGCCTGTGCGCACGACGAGCCACGCTACGAGCTGGCACCCCACCACGACGCACACGTGACGGCTACGCTCGAGGCGGTGACCGAGGCATACCGGAGCCAAGAAGTAGGCATTGGGCCGGCCAACAGCGCCCGCTACCGGACCTACCACCGGCTGGTGGCGCATGTCCAGAAAAACGTCGGGGCACTGCGCGACTACGAACTCGAACGCGTGGTCGAACGCATGGTCAATACGCCGTTCACCGAACGCGCCATCGATACCCTCAATCGGCTGCTGCGCAGCAAAGAGACCAGTGATACCGAGCTGGCCGAGCGGGCGATGAGCTTCCACCGCGAAAACAAGCTGTTTATCCCCACCGTATCGGACGACGACGATTTCGCTGCCATTGTCTGTAGCCTTGGCTTGGTCGAAGGAACCCAACAATGAAACTCAAACAGATCGAAAAACTGCTGACAAGCACCAGCACC
>JBJONV010000132.1:0-13930 GCA_046051665.1 Chloroflexota bacterium | reverse complement strand
ATGCCGGATGCCGCCATCGCAGCGTTGGTTGCATTGCCACAGCCAGTTACTTGGATTGCCGGCGGTGCAGACAAAAAACTCTCGTTCGAAGCACTCGCTGCAGCTGCCGCAGTGCACGCCCAACACATCATCCTCTTGCAGGGCAGCGCCACTGACCTCCTGCGTGAGGCATTAGTACGGCACGGCGCAGCCTCCCGCATCATCGGGACGTATGACTCTTTTGAAGCAGCAATCCGTGCTGCACACGCACTACAGACCACTCCTGCAACGATTGCGCTGTCACCGGGGTGTGCGAGTTTCGGCATGTTCCGCAATGAATTTCACCGCGGCGAAGAATTTCGCCGCATTGTAGGGCTCCTAGTGGCAGAGGCAACAGCATGAATAAAGCATCATTTTTGGGTCCGATCAATCGATTTTTCGACGAGACTTCTCCGATGGTGCGGATTATCGTTATTCTGAATGTCGTTGTGTTTATTGTTCCCTTTGTGCTTGATCAAATCGGGGTAGTGTACAAAGCGATGCCGTTGTCGGACCTCCTTCTGATTTATGGCGCAAAAGACAATATCGCCATTGCTGCAGCAAATCAGTACTACCGCTTTTTTACCATGATGTTCCTGCATGGCAATATCCTCCATTTGCTCTTCAATACATTTGCAATCGTCCAAATTGGTGTCACCGTAGAGCGGATGAGCGATCACAAGCGATTCTTGGGCATCTACTTTATTGGTGGAGGAGCCGGTGGCGTTGCATCGTATCTCTTTACCGCAAATGCGTCGGTCGGTGCATCCGGCGCTGTCTTTGCCCTGATTGGCGCGATGGGTGCATTCGTCTGGATGAATCGCGGTGCATACGGCGAACATGCCAAGCAAATCTTGGCAAGTATCGCATTTACTGCTCTCATTAATTTATTTTTTGGCTATAGTATGCCAAATATCGACAATATGGCGCACATTGGTGGACTCATTGGCGGCCTCCTGACGGGGTTCTTCTTGATGCCACGACTGACCGAACAATTCACCGATTCAGGAATCGTCCGGCTTCGCATCCCACCAACTTGGGGATGGAACGCAACGATCGGATTTGCTGCGGTGTTGTTCGCCATTGTTGCAGTGTCGGTCCCTGCACTCTGAGTAGTACGAGATAGACATAATGAGCGAACGACCGACACGATCGACACCCGAATCAAATGGACTCAAGCACAAACCTGACTACCAATTACTGGTATGCATCGGGATTTTGGTGCCGTTTGGTTTGGTGATGGTGTATAGTTCTTCATTCGTGGAGGGCTTTGTCTACTACGACAATGGTTTCCACTACATGACCAGACAGCTTTTTGCAGCGGTTGTAGGTACCGTCGGTTTGATCGTTGCGCAGCGCATCGATTATCGCACCTGGCGGACCTATTCGTTGCATTTAATTGCCCTTGCGTTCATCTTGCTGGTGTTGACCGGGTTCGTGTTACCGGCCGAAATGACCGAAGTCAACAACTCTCGGAGCTGGATTCGGCTCGGTTTCTTTAGTTTTCAACCGTCAGAATTCGTCAAACTCGCGCTCATCATCTACCTTGCAAGTTGGTTATCCAAGCGCGCCGGCAAAGTAGCAAATTTCAACACTGGAATGTTGCCGTTTGCCGCAATTCTCGGCATTTTTACCGGTTTGGTCATGGTGGGTCGAGACCTTGGTTCATCGACGGTCATGGTGTCGGTGGCGGCGCTCGTCTATTTTGTGGCTGGTGCGAGTTTGTGGCATTTTTTGGGTGCAGGACTCTTGGGCGGTGTCTTTTTTCTCTTGGCAATTAATGTTGCGTCGTATCGTCTCGAGCGTATCAATGCGTGGTTGGATCCTTTTGCCTATTACAGCGGTGCGGGGTTTCAACCGATACATGCGCTCTATGCACTTGCATCCGGTGGGGTGTTTGGGTTAGGGATAGGGCAATCGCGACAGAAGTATTTGTGGCTTCCGCAATCGTACACCGACACGATTCTGGCAATTATCGGCGAAGAACTCGGCTTAATAGGCACACTCTTTGTGGTTGGTTGTTTTGCATTTATTGCATACCGCGGCTTCCGCATCGCCAGTGCTGCTCCCAATGCATATGCTGCGCTCCTCGCGACCGGTTTGACGCTGTGGATTGTTATCCAAGCGGTCATCAACCTGGCAGTGGCGACCACACTGGTGCCGTTCACAGGCATTACGTTGCCATTTTTGAGTTATGGCGGCACATCATTGATGATGAGCATGATTGCCTCCGGGATTTTGTTGAATGTGTCAAAATACACATTGGTAGATGTGGACCAACCTCAGTCAATGGGAATGCGTTATGAACAAATCCGGGCAGCAATCGCCGCTCTATCTCCTTTCGGGCGGCGGGACCGGGGGCCACGTGTACCCGTCACTCGCAGTCGCCGCGGCACTCGCACAGGCACCGAATAATCCGCGCATCGCGTATGTCGGCAGTCCGGACGGTATGGAAGGCGATATGGTGCGCCGCGAAAGCACGTTGCCGTTCTACCCCATCGATGCTGCTGCGGTGCGTGGCCGTGGACCAAAAGCGCTTTTTGCGAATATCTTCCGTCTCTTCCGCGGGGTCGGCCAAGCAATCCGACTCATCCGCCGTGAGCGTCCTGCGGCGATTTTTGGAACGGGTGGGTATGTCTGCGTCCCCGTCTTTGTTGCTGCGTGGCTTCTCGGAGTACCAAGGGCCATTTATTTACCTGATGTGGTCCCTGGTTTGGCTGTCCGCTTTTTGGCCCGGATTTCGTCCCTTGTGGTGGCGACGATTCCCGACGCTGCACCATACTTGCGGATGCAGGCTGTAGCGTCTACATCGTTCCGTGCGGGACCGCGTCAGCTTGTTGTTGCAGGGTATCCGGTACGACCCGCCTTGCAGACGGCCAGCCGCACCGCGGCACGGGCATTGTTTGGGATTACCGATGAAACCCCGGTCGTGCTCGTCTATGGTGGGAGTCGCGGTGCACGGAGTCTCAACTATGCCATTCGTGATGCGTTGAACGTGCTCCTTCCGCAGATGCACATCATTCATGTCTGCGGCCGTGAAGGCGACGAAGCAGCGCTCAATCACGCCGCAACCCAGCTCAGCCCTGATCTGCACGAGCGCTATCAGATCTATCCATACCTCGCTGCCGATGGTCCGCTGACCATGACTGCGGCATTTGCTGCTGCCGATCTGACCGTCTGTCGGAGCGGTGCCTCAGTTCTTGGCGAACTGCCCAGTGCGGGGTTGCCGGCCATTCTGGTGCCCTACCCGTATGTACATCAGGATGAAAATGCCGATTACCTCGTCCGCCACGGTGCTGCTTCCAAAATTGCCGATGCACGGGTTGGCCAAGATCTTGCAGCAGCTTTGCGCCTCCTCATTGCAAACCCCGACCAGCGCGCTACCATGCGTCGCAACATGCAGGCATTGGCACAGCCGCAGGCCGCACATACCATCGCTGGTCTGCTCCAGACCATAGCAAGAGGCGCATAATGCACTACCATATCGTCGGTATTGGCGGTGCCGGAATGAACGCCATTGCCCACATTCTGCTCGATCGAGGGGATACGGTCAGTGGTAGCGACGCATCCAAGAGCGCTGCCTGGGCACCGTTGCAAGCACGCGGGGTACAAATTGCACTCGGTCATGCTGCGGCGAACATCGCAGGGGCCGATGCCGTTCTGGCGACGTCCGCTGTACGCCACCCGCACCCCGAACTCGATGCCGCTGTCGCAACGGGTATCCCGATTCTGCGCCGCCACGATTTATGGCGCAGCTGGTCGACCGAACGGCGCATCATTGCGGTTGCAGGCACCCACGGCAAAACGACAACAACGGCAATGATTGCGGTCGCGTTGCAGCATGCAGGGCTAAACCCAGGGTATCTCATCGGGGCCGAAATACCCGATTTGCCACGGACCGCTGCATGGGGCGATCCCGCCGCACCCTTTGTCATTGAAGCCGACGAATACGATCGGACGTTTTTGGCACTGACGCCGCACATCGCAGTGGTCACAACCCTCGAGTGGGATCATGTCGATATCTACCCTGATGCGGACGACTATGCACACGCCTTCCAAACGTTTGTCGCATCGGTTCCCGATGCACAGCGGGTCTTGGTCTGTGCGTCCGATGCAGGCATCCGCCAACATATCACACGTCCCGGTGTGCGCTGGTATGGCGTCGATGAAGCATTAGCAACCAATCCCGTGGCATGTACACGCATCCCCTTAGATTGGTCGGCGACAGCACTGCACCATCATCCTGCGGGGCAGCGCTTCCAACTATGGCATTACGATCCACGAACCCTCTCGACGCGGCTCCATGCCCATATCGATACCCCATTGGCCGGCATCCATAATGTCCACAACACCGTGGCGGCATATGCTGCGGCCATCATGGCGGGCGCTCACCCCGCGACTGTTGTGACCGCCCTTGCAGCGTTCAACGGAGCGCGTCGCCGATTCGAGCTTGTCGGCAGCTCTGGCGACGTCACCGTTATCGACGACTATGGACATCACCCCACAGAAGTCCGTGTCGTGTTGGCAGCGGCACGCCAACGATTTGGTACGGCACGGATCATCGCATATGTGCAACCACATACGTTTTCGCGGACGCAGATGCTGGTCGACGAGTGGGCAGGAGCATTTGGCGATGCAGATATTGTCTGTATCGGGGATATCTACGCATCGCGCGAGCAACCCATCGCGGGTATCGATGCCGCGTGGTTGGTCCGTCATATTACGCATTCCACTGTGACGGCTACCGGGTCCACCGCACAGACAGTCGCGCATTTACGAGGAATGGTCCAACCGGGGGATGTGGTCATCACCATGAGTGCGGGTGACGGGACAAGCGTTGGTCCGGCCCTCCTCGCGGCGTTGGAGAGCACACCATGAGCATCCCTGCGCTCATCATGACCGAATTTGTCCCACTGGCTGCGTTGACGTCATGGCGAATTGGCGGCGTTGCCCGCTACCTCGCCACCGTCCGTTCGGCGCAGGGCGTTGCCGAAGCCATTGCGTTTGCCGATACACGGCATCTCCCCGTGTGGATTTTGGGTGGTGGAAGTAACATGCTAATCAGCGACGACGGGTTGCCGGGTGTCGTCATCCGGATGCGTGATATGACGGTCGATATCCAGGCGCACGGTGACGTCGCCGCGGTACGCATCGGCGCAGGTGCTCCTATGGCGGGGACCGTCCGCCAGCTCATCAGCGCTGGGTGGGCTGGGATGGCATGGGCCGAAGGCCTCCCAGGGACAGTCGGTGGTGCAGTCTACGGGAATGCGGGTTGTTACGGTGGTGCCATGGCGGATTCGGTCCAGCAGGTCGAACTCTGGCGTGCAGGGCAGGTGACGCAGGTCGCTCCGGCCGAACTCGGGTTTGCCTACCGTACCAGTGCACTCAAACTGCGTGCCGTGCCCAAGCTCTATCACGGAATGCATGCAGGCGACATTGAGCCCATCGTTCTCGGCGCTACCATTCAGCTCACCCATGCAGATCCCGTTCTCCTCGCGCAACAACTCGCCGAGACGGCTACGCTCCGTAAAGGGAAGACACCGCAGGGCTCGTCATGTGGGAGTGTCTTCAAAAATCCTCCCGGAGATTCTGCAGGCCGACTCATCGAAGCAGCCGGGCTCAAAGGAGCGTCTGTGGGTGCTGCCTGGGTTGCAGAAAAGCATGCCAACTACATCATCAATCGGGGTGGCGCGACGAGTGCCGATGTCTGTGCGTTAGTCGCACACATCCGTGCTACCGTCCAAACGAAATGCGCCGTTACCCTCGAACCCGAAGTACAAATTCTTGGCGCGGAATGGCCATTCACCGCCTGATACAGGAGTTCTCTATGCAACGCATCCGCATCGGCGTCATGTTTGGTGGTCAATCCGGCGAACACGAAGTTTCGCTCGTCTCGGCGCGTGCCGTGATGGCGGGACTCGATCCTGCCCGCTACGATGTCGTTCCCATCGGAATCCGCAAAAATGGCCAATGGTTGGCAGATGGGGATGTCATGGCGACCCTCGAAGCAGAATCCGACATCCACCTGCTCCCCGGCGGCGGTGCCCATGTGAAGCCACCCGAGACCCCGGCACATACGACTGCCTCCCCGCAGGCGATTATTCGCGGAGAACACGCAGCTCCCCATGCGATTCGTGGGCTCGATGTCGTTTTTCCCGTCCTGCATGGTCCGATGGGTGAAGACGGTACCATACAAGGTCTCCTCGAACTCGCCGGCATTCCCTATGTGGGTTGTGGCGTCCTCTCGTCGGCTGTCGGCATGGACAAAGCGATGATGAAAGCAGCGTTTCATGCTGCTGGGTTGCCCGTTGTGCCATGGCAATTGGTACGAACGCACGAATATCGCGCAGACCCGCAAGCGGTAGTCGCACGCCTCGAAGCCGCATTACGCTACCCGATGTTTGTAAAGCCGGCCAATATGGGAAGTAGTGTCGGTATCAGCAAAGTAAAATCCCGCGCAGATCTCATCGCGGGCCTCACACTGGCATCGTCGTACGACCGCCGCATCGTCGTCGAACAAGGCGTCACCGCGCGCGAAATAGAGGTCAGCGTGCTCGGGAACGAAGCCCCCATTGCCAGCCTCCCCGGTGAAATAATCCCAGCCAATGAATGGTATGATTACGAGGCAAAGTACCTGAACACGGATACGCGCGTCGTCATTCCGGCTACCCTGACCGACGCGCAATCCTTTACAGTGCGACAAACCGCACTGCATGCGTTCCAAGCCGTAGATGGTGCAGGATTGGCGCGCGTCGACTTCCTCTATGACGAAGCCGCAAATGTCTTCTACATCTCCGAGGTCAACACGATGCCCGGATTTACGCCGTTTAGTATGTACGCAAAAATGTGGGATGCGAGTGGCATTGCTTACCCCGATCTGCTCGACCGCCTGGTAGCACTTGCAATCGAACGTGGCAACCGCGCTGAAGGATAATTGTGACGCCGCAACGACCGCGCCCAACACGCATAACCCCCAGTAGCCGTCGTCCCGAAGGGGTGCGGCCAGGGTTTCGTTTGCGTGCGCTGGCATACCTTGGGACCGGGCGTCCCATCAGCATCCTTTTGCTGTGTGGTGTGCTTTTTACGATATACAGTCTGTCACAAGACCCGGGGTATGTGGTCAATCGTGTCTCTGTTACCGGATCTACCACACTCAGCAGCGACAGAGTCTCGGAGCTTACCGGAGCAGTCGGCAAACCGATCTGGTCACTTAATCCCGAGGCGATACAAGCCACAATCGTACAAAGTCCGTATGTTGTGTCAGCTGATGTCTCCATCAGCCTCCCGAATGTCGTCAGCGTGACACTCAATGAACACGCCAGCGAAATCCGCTGGAAAAACGGATCGTCGTTCCTCATCGTCAACCCCGAGGGTGAATTGCTCGGGATTGATCCCGCTGTCGTCATCACCGGTACCCTCATCATCAACGACGACAGCGCGGTCTTTCTCAGTCCCGGTGACACGGTCGACCCGAATATCATCACATTAGCGCGCATCGCTGCCCAACGACTTCCGACCGAAGCCGGCGTGACCATAGCCCGTATTGGCTGGGACGAACGACGCGGCATTTCGATTTTGAGCGAGGCAGGACAGACGATATTGCTCGGTACACTCGATCGTATCGACGAAAAAATCGCTCTCCTGGCGCAACTCGATGACGAACAAGCATCGTACGCGTTTGCCGACATGCGCTCGCTGACGCCATACTACCGCGACGATATCCCGATGACCGAAACAATCACGCAAACCCTGGTTCTCTCCGACACGGCCACCGTTGTCCCCTAGCACACGAGGTTTCCTGTGAGTATGCGCACCATCGCCGGTATCGACATCGGCTCGACCAAAATCGTCACGATGATTGCCCAAATGGATGGCGAACAAATAATCACGGTGCTCGGCTACGGCGTTGCACCTTCCCGGGGCGTCGAACGCGGGATGATTGTCAATCTCGAAGAAGCCACCCGTTCGGTCAAAGCGAGTATCACCCAAGCCGAACAAATGGGTGGGTATCGCGTCGGCTCCGCATATGTATCGATAACGGGCAAACACATTCAGAGTTTCACACGGAGCGGTCCCGTCGCCATTTCACGCGAATTTGATGGCTATGTGCGCCAAGAAGATATCCTCCGCGCGGTCGAAATAGCACAAGCCGAACCCTTACCGGCAAATGTTGAACTCCTCCATGTCATGCCTTTTCGCTATACCCTCGACAGTCAGGAAGTCCAAGACCCCATAGGGATGCGCGGTTATCGGCTCGAAGTCGACGTCCATATAGTTGTCTGTGACGTTGCAGCCATCCAAAATGTCATCAAAGTCGTGCAAAACTGCAATGTCGAGATAGACGATGTGGTCCTCCAGCAACTCGCCAGCGCCGAAGCAGTGCTGACCGATGACGACAAACAAAACGGGGTCGTTCTGGTCGATATCGGCAGTGATACGACCGGCGTCGCGTTCGTCGCCCAAGGAGCCACGTGGCACACCCATGTCATTCCCATCGGTGGGCATACCATTACCAACGATCTGATATTGACGTTCCAATTGAATCCGGCAGTCGCAGAGCAAACCAAAATTTCGCTCGGTGAAGCCGTCGCCGATCCCTATCGCCACAAAGATGTCATCGAACTCGAAGGTCAACGGCCCGGCGAACCGGTATCGATGAGCAGACTCCACTTCAATGAATCAATTCAAGCCCGCTGTGATGAACTCATCGAATTCATCATCTACGAAGTAGCGCATAGCTCGTACATGGGTGCCTACAACGCGGGTGTTGTCTTGACTGGTGGCGGTGCCCTGTTGCGGAATCTCGATATTCTTTTTTATGAACGCTTTAGTGCTCCTATCCGCATTGGCACCACCGACGACGTCTATGGTCGTATCGATGCCCTCAACACTCCTGCATATGCAACGGTGCTCGGCCTGATTCGCTGGGGGTATCGCCATGGCCAAGGTGGCAAGCACAGTCGCGATGAAGAAAGCACGTGGGTCGATATCTACGAACGTTTTAAAATGTGGCTACGCGAATTTTTACCATAAATATGCCGTCCTAATGACCAATAAACGACGAACCTCCATCACCCGATGGAGGTTCTTTTTTGCCTCTTCCCACCGTACGTAGTAATGGGGTATAATGATGGAACATTACAAAATGATTTCAATCTCGCGCTTCAGCAAGCGGCGAGGGTTCCGTATCACCCGGTAGCAGTCGATGGAGGGCGTATGTTCGGTCACCAGCAAGATATCAATGAACGCGTGGCGGTCATCAAGGTCATCGGTGTCGGGGGTGGTGGCTCGAATGCAGTCGACCGCATGGTCGCTGATGGTGTCCAAAATGTTGAATTCATCACCGTCAACACCGATGCGCAAGCACTCGTCAATTCCAAAGCCGACAAACGAATCCGCATCGGCGACAAACTCACCAAAGGGCTCGGGGCAGGCGGCGATCCATCAATTGGCGAAAAAGCCGCCGAAGAATCACGCATCGAGCTCACCGAGGCTCTCCATGGCGCCAACATGGTCTTTATTACCGCTGGCATGGGTGGTGGCACGGGTACCGGTGCGGCACCGATCGTCGCGAGTATTGCCCAAGAGTTAGGGATTTTGACGGTCGGTGTCGTCACCAAACCGTTCGGATTCGAAGGCAAACATCGCCGCAAACATGCCGAAGAAGGCATCGAACGCCTGCGGCCACATGTCGATACCCTGGTGATTGTGCCCAACGACCGTCTCCTCCATGCCGGCAACAAAAACGCCACCATGATGCAGGCCTTCCAGATGGCCGATGGGGTACTCCGGCAGGGCATTCAAGGCATTGCCGATATGATTAACCTCCCCGGTCTCATCAATGTCGACTTCGCCGACGTACGCTCCGTCATGCAACGCTCCGGCACCGCCTTGATGTCGATCGGTATCGGCAGCGGCGACAACCGCATGATCGATGCGGTGCGCGAAGCAGTCGAGTCGCCACTGCTCGAAGTAACCATCACTGGGGCTCGGAGCGTCTTGCTCAATGTGACTGGTGGCGAGGATGTTAGCCTCTACGAAGTCCAAGAAGCCGCTTCAGTCATCGAAACTGCAGTAGCGCATAATGCCAACATCATTTGGGGCTTGCTGATTGATCCGAACTTCCCCCGTGGCCAAGTCAAAGTGACCCTCATTGCAACGGGATTTGACGGTGAAAAGCGCCCTGATCCCGTCGTCGAACAACGCACCCCCATGCCGCCACGACAGACACCGCCGCCGGTACAACGGCCCCCAAGCCAAGGGATATCCAACCCCATGACGACGCCGCCACCACGGGAGTCACGACCGTCTTCCCAACCGCTCCGCAACTTCCCGACGCAAGCGGATGTGGACATTCCGGTGTTCGTCCGTCGGAACAAAGATCGCTAACTACCACCCCTCGTACGTGCCAGGCGCTGTGCGGCACCTCGAAAGGACCCTCCGATGACTTCTCCTCAAACTCGTGGCGTGCGTGCGGTAATCCGTGTCGTCGGTGTCGGCGGCGGTGGGTCCAATGCCATTGACCGCATGATGGAAGACGGCGTCCGTGATGTCGAATTTGTTGCCATTAACACCGACGCACAAGTACTCCGTACCTCGCGCGCCCACTATAAAATCTGCATCGGCGAACGCCTGACCCGTGGTATGGGTGCTGGCGGTGATCCCACCGTCGGCGAACGTGCCGCCGAAGAAACAAACGACGAACTCTACGAAATTCTCAAAGGCTCGAATTTAGTCTTCATTACTGCGGGTATGGGCGGCGGCACGGGGACTGGCGCTGCTCCCATTGTCGCCAGTATTGCCCAAGACCTGGGGATTTTGACCGTCGCAGTCGTGACCAAACCATTCAAATTCGAAGGTTCCAAACGGCTCGCACAGGCCGAAAAGGGTATTGAACAGCTCCGCCAATACGTCGATGCCCTGGTTGTGGTCCCCAATGATCGCCTCGTCGAAGCCTATGCCAAACGTGGTGTCTCGATGATCCAAGGCTTCCAAATAGCCGACAGCGTGTTGCGCCAAGGGATACAGGGCGTCTCTGACCTCATCACCAAAACCGGCGTGGTGAATGTCGACTTCGCCGATGTCCAAACCGTACTCAAGAACTCTGGCGAAGCACTGATGGCGATCGGTCTCGGTGCCGGCGAAAACCGCATCCAGCAGGCCATCGACTCTGCCATGCAATCACCGCTCCTCGATGTCGAAATCCGCGGTGCAAAACGCGTTCTGCTCAATATCACCAGCGGCGAAGACATACGTATGTCCGAAGTCGCAGAAGCAGCGACCATTGTCGAGGGGATTGTCGCCGACGACGCCCAAATCATCTGGGGTTCCGTCATCGATCCCAATTTCCCAGCGGATCAGGTCAAAATCACCCTGCTCGCATCGGGTATCAGCACGATGCGCCCCAAGGCGCAAATGCCGACCCGTACCCCTATGCACGAGCCTGCGCAACACGCGCCGACCCCGTCATCCATCCCTCCTGCGCTCCGTCCCGCCGCACCGCAGGTATCGCCCGTGGCGCCGATAGCCACGCCGGCACCGACACCCGCAGATCGCCCCGGCCCGCTGGCAGGTCGCCAACCCGGTACTGACATTCCACCACGTCGGCCGTACATTCCGCCTGCAGAGCAGCAACCACTGCCACAGCGTCCGCCGCTGTCACGTCCTTCGCCGCTCGATGGGGGTCTGCGGCAATCGGCAGGGACGGTCCGACCGCACGAAGAAGACCCAGACATCTCGTTGCCGCCGGCAATTCGGCACCGACGCACTGATGACTACTAAGCGTATCCGTCCACCGCTGCAGCACGCAGCGGTGGTTTTTTCTCCCGTATTCTCGGTATAATGCCTCGACCCCGATAACACAAAAGGAATCGACATGACGACGATGCTTGTCACAAATGGCCCGATCTACACCCTCGACCCCGCACAACCCCTCGTCGAAGCACTCGGTATCCGCGATGGCCTGGTGTGTGCCGTCGGGAGCCGTGCTGATGTGCTCGCCGTGTTGGGCACTCCCGATACAACCCTCGACCTGCAAGGCAAAGCAGCGATTCCAGGACTGACCGACGCGCACGTGCACATTATCTCGACCGGCATGACGCTGCGCCAAGTCCGTCTCTATGGCTACACCGATTTCGCCGACGTCCGCAAAGTCGTCGGTGCTGCCGACGATCGCCTGCCCGAAGGTGTCTGGCTCCAGGGTTTTGGCTGGGACCATACCTTGTGGGGCGGCTATTGGCCCACTGCGGACGATCTCGAGCAGCTGGCGCCCGGTCGACCTGCATTGCTGAGCCGCAAAGACGGCCATTCTGCATGGGTCAATCACACCGCCATGAAGATCGCCGGCATCGACAAACACACGCCCGATCCCGAGGGTGGCCATATCGACCGCGATGCCAACGGGAATCCCACCGGGATTTTCAAAGAAACCGCCATCAATCTGGTGCGCAAGCACATCCCTGATACGACGGACGAAGACCGCCGCGCCGCTGTGACCGACGCATTTGCCGAAGGATACACATACGGCATGGTCGGGATGCACAGCCTGACCGGCACGCGTCGCGACGGCTTCAATGACCTGCGCAACTTCCAATACATGCGCGAACAAGGCAAACTGCCCGGCCGAATCTTGGTCCAAATGGACCCCGATGGCTTCGAACACATGCTCGGGCTCGGTTTACGCAGTGGCCTCGGTGATGACTGGTTGCGCGTCGGTGCGTTCAAATTCTTCGCCGACGGGACCCTGGGCAGCGAAACCGCCGACATGCTGGCTCCCTTCGAAGGTGGGACGAATCTCGGTTTGCCGACGATGTCCCGCGAAGAAATCTTCGACAATGCACGTCGTGCCAATCAAAACGGGATCGCCATTTCGGTCCACTGCATCGGCGATGGTGCCAATCGGAAGGTCCTCGACGCCATCGAAGCCGCCCTCAAACCACTCCAAAAACCCGGCGAAACACTCGCAGCGACTGCAATGCGCTCACTTGCACTGCCCAATCGCATCGAACACTGCCAGTTGCTCGATCCGACCGATATTCCGCGATTTGCCGCGATGAATGTCGTTGCCTCGATGCAGCCCGTGCACATGATCGGCGACCTCGATACCGCCCAACGGCTCTGGGGTGCCCGCAATGCGACGAGCTACGCCTGGCGCTCCGTCGAGCAGTCCGGGGCAGTCCTGGCACTCGGTTCCGACGCACCGGTCGAATCGCTGAACCCCTGGTTGTCGATCTATGGTGCAGTGACCCGCCGCAAACTCGATGGCACCCCGGCAGCGGGCTGGTATCCCGAGCAAGCGTTGTCTCGTCTCAGCACGCTCCGCGGCTTCACCGTCGGCGCCGCGTACTGCTCCAATAGCCATATGCGCCAAGGGACGCTCATGCCCGGTATGGTTGCGGACCTGGCAGTCATGAAACACGATCCCTTCGCATGTGATGCATCACAACTACAACACAACACCGCCCACCTCACCATGATCGAAGGCACCATCGTCTATCGGAATGACTTCTAATATCACCTCGAGGATCATATGCGAGTCGGGAAGCATGGTTGTCTTCCCGGCTCGTTTCTTTTTTGGGAAATGCGCACCCCGGTTGCACCACTGTAGCGCCGACACGGGCCGTGGCGAACGCCCTTCAGCCACGACCCGCCCGGCGCTCGACACGACACGCAGGCCACGATGGGCCGCGCCGACCGCAGCCCAACACCGGCGGGACGATGCAACGGGGTCGGTCTGGACCAAAATGAAAACTCGATTTGACACGACGATAACCGCGTGCTAATATACACCTCGTTGCGAAACACATTCACTCCACCGAGCGGATGGCAACAAACGAAGCGAAGAACGCAGCCCTGAATAAAGGGGCTGATTTTTATCGCCTCAGCACCTTCACAACTGAATCGTGACGACCAT
>JBJONV010000131.1:0-23737 GCA_046051665.1 Chloroflexota bacterium | reverse complement strand
CAGTGGGCACTCCCGTCGAATCGAGGAGCGTATCGACGGGAATGACGGAGCCCGACAATCCACAACTTGTCAGGAGCAAAATACTCACGAACAGGGGCGCGCGCACATGCCGCATTGAGGGTGTCCCTTTGCTGGAATTGCTGGCGTTAGCATACCATAGAACGTAGTAGAAGTGGCGAAAAAAACTACTTCAGTAAAACGCGTATATGTGGCATCGTGATGCAAAATACGCACAATGAAAAATCATCGCTTTTTTGCTTGACTTTTGCCGAATTTCCACTACAATAAACACCGGTAGCAAAACTACTACAATTCTTGCCCCCGGCAGGAGCATAGCTCTTGAACGTCATTATGCACAACGGTGTCAGATGAACTCCGGACGGCTTATTTGAGGGTGTATGGACGCTTACGCACACAAACGAACGGGTGGCTATGTTGTAATAGCTCCAGTCTATGGTTGTGTGTTGTTTGCTCCTCATACAGAGGGTCGGTAATCACACTCCCACAAGACTTGGCGCAAGTACCAAACTTTTGCGAACATTTGTACCCGTTCATCTGTGATGGACTGGTTTTTTTGTGCGTGAAAGGATGAACGAATGATCAAGCAATGGCTTGCTGCGGTGACACAACGCACCGCCCGCGCTCAAACGTCCTGCTGGTTGACGAGTCGTCATGCCAGTCTGATCGTGGTTCGGGTTCGTCTGCGTGGGGAGTAACCCCACGAATCGGTTTTCGTGCGTTTTGCTGTGGAAGGAGCATTCACTGAATTGAACGGTACCACGTACATCGAACATCTCGCACATCGCTATGGTGTGCAACCCGAAGGCGCCCTCAACGCATTCATCACTCGCCACGACGGTCAACTCTACCTCGATGACCGCGTCTGCCTCAATAGCTTGGCAGAACAATACGGCGCTCCTCTGGAAGTGTCGTACTTGCCCCTCATCACCAAACAAATTACGCAGATGCATACATATGCGGAAGCTGCACGACAAGCCGCAGGGTATACCGGCTCGTTTGTGTATGCGTACGCCACGAAGGCAAACTTTGCCGAAGAAGTGGTGCGTACCGCGTTGCAATCCGGCGCTCACTACGAAACATCGTCAGCGGCCGACATCATCATCGCCCACCAACTGTGGCGCCAAGGGGTGTTGCCGTCAGATCGTTATATGTTCTGCAACGGTTCAAAGGATCTCGGGTACCGCAAAGCGATTCTCGCGCTGCGTGAAGCCGGCCATGAACAACTCATCCCCATCGTCGACGACCTCGATGAACTTGCCTACCTCAGTACCCACTGCCATGTACCGATGCAGTTCGGCGTCCGCGTCCGTTTTGATATCGGTGACGTCGATCCCGATCATCCCGGTGGCGAACGGTTTGGATTGACCCACAGCGAAATCGACAGTGCCATCGCATTGCTTGCCGGCACCCAGCATCGCATCGTGCTCTATCACGCAATGGTAGGGAGCCAAATCGAAGACGCCCATGTCTGGAAAATCCAACTCAGTGCTGCAGTCGAGCGATACGCCGCACTCGCACACAAGTTGCCCTCCTTGCACATGTTTAACTTCGGCGGCGGGATGCCCACCGACAGTTACCAACTCGACTTTCGTTTTGATTGCCAGGCGTTTTTGCAGACATTGATGCGTGCGCTGGCCGATGCGTGTGCCGAGCATGGTGTGGCACATCCTGATATGGTGGGTGAGTTCGGCCGGTATACCGTCGGCTCACATGTGGTCTATTTGATGGAGGTCGGTGCGGTCAAAGCAGGACGCGGCGGCGCCCCAGATTGGTATCTTCTCAACGGGAGTCTGATGGTGTCCTTGCCGGATACCCTGATTGTCGAAGGACAGCAGTTCATTATTTTGCCACTCAGCGAATGGCACTTGCCTGCCCGTCCGGTACGACTGGCCGGTCGCTACACCTGCGATACGGATGATTTTTATCCACGACCAGGTCAGCCACCGCTCCTCCTCCCGACCGGTGGCGAAGGGACGATTCTTGCGTTCTTCGGTGTCGGCGCCTATCAGCAGATGTTGTCAGGTCGCGGTGGAGCACATCACTGCCTCACTCCCGAAATGCGTCGGGTTACCATCGAAGTAGACGGCGATGAGCTGGTTGTACGCGACACCCCACCACAACACCTCAGTGACATCATGAGCCTACTGGGCTACAACAATGCCACCCTCGAGCTGGGGACACGCCGCGAAGAACCAGTGGTCGAACGCACCGCAGTCCGGTCGTTCCGCATGCCTGTCAAACGCCATGCGCGGTTGTGGAAGCGCGCGCGACCCGCGTAGCTTCTTCCGTTCCGGGGCATGCATTGCATGCCCCGGTTTTTTTGTCGACATATGCCCCGTATAATGTCAAAAAAAGGGGGAACGGTATGGACACCGCAAGAGGTCGGATCGGCGTTATCATCAGTGGATCACTCACCGAAGGATTGACGGCACGTGTCGATGCCGCACACCAGGTCGAATCGTTACGGGTTGGTCAGTTTTTGTTAGTAGCGGGCCGACAACACGAGTTTTTCGCGATGCTGACCGATGTCGAACTCGCCGCCTCGGCTGCTGCGGTCCTCATCGATCCTCCGGCGGATGATCCGTTCCTCCAAGAAGTTTTTGCGGGGTCGTCCACTTACGCAACGATCGAACTGCGCCCGTCGTTGATGCTCCCCCGTGACGAAGCAGACGGCATGCGGCCGGTCAAAACCATTCCCGCACATTTTGCTCCAGTCTATAACGCCGAAGAAGCAGATTTTTCACGCGTATTTGGAAGCGAAGATGCGACCCACTTCGAAATCGGTCGCCCACTCGATATGGATGTTCCCGTTTGTATTGACCTCGCACGTTTTGTAGAACGCTCGAATGGCGTGTTTGGCAAAAGTGGGACGGGAAAAAGCTTTCTCACGCGCTTGCTGTTATCTGGCACGATGCGCGCAGGAATTGCGACGAATCTTATTTTTGACATGCACTCCGAATACGGGAGTGATGCAACATCCGAAGCGGGCGGGTTTGTCAAAGGGCTCCGCAAAATCTTTGGTCCGAGCGTCCGGATTTATACACTCGATCCTGAGTCGACACGGCGGCGCGGCGGGCAATACGACCATGACATACGCATCGGCCTGAACGAAATAGACGTCGACGACATTTTGCTCATTTCAGACGAACTCAACCTCACGGCCACGGCTGCAGAATCTGCTTATCGTCTCGTTGACCATTACAAATCTGACTGGTTGCGCACACTGCTCGATATGACGCCAGAGGCGCTGGACGATTTTGCCCTCAAGACCGGAACACATGCAGGTTCGTTAGGCGCACTGAAGCGCAAACTCGAAGCATTACGACGGCGTGCATATGTCGATGATGCATCAAAAAGTTCTGTCCTGAGCACACTGATTGATGCACTCATGGCGCGCCAACATGTCGTGTTGGAGTTTGGCAAGTATGACCATTCGATTGATTACATGCTCGTCGCCAATATCATCACCCGCAAAATACATCAACGCTGGCGTGAACGTACCGAAGCCTACTTGACCAGTAAAAACCCCGCAGATAAGCCGCCGCAACTTGTCATAACAATTGAAGAGGCGCACAAATTTCTGAACCCACAGGCAGCGAAGCAAACTATTTTTGGAACTATCGCGCGCGAAATGCGGAAGTATAGTGTCACGCTGTTGGTCGTTGATCAACGACCATCGTCGATCGACAGTGATGTGATGAGCCAGTTGGGGAGCCGCGTGACGGCGCTCTTGAATGACGAAAAAGATATCGACGCGGTCTTCACAGGGGTCAGTGGATCTGCGGCGCTCCGGACGGTGCTTGCTACCCTCGATTCGCGGCAACAGTGTCTGCTCCTCGGACATGCAGTACCGATGCCGGTGGTTGTGCGCACACGGCCATACGACGAAGCATTCTATGCAGCAATGGGAATTGGCATGCAGATGCATACATCACAGCAAGGCAGTACAACGGTCCTCCCTGCTGCGAGTATCGAAGACTTATTTGGTGACTAAGGATTTTTCGTTGGGGTTGCTTCTACTCCGAAGCGCATCAGTCCACCCATCCGAATGCGGATTAAGGCGACCATTTCTTGCCGGTTTGCTGCATCAGCGGCACGACTAGCGTTTTCGTAGCCACTGACTGCTTCTGCGATGTTACCCTGTGCTTCTGCAATTGCAGCACGGAGAAAAAGACCTTCGGGAATGGTTTTTTCGGTGGCGAGCAATTCGTCGACACTCGCACGGGCGGCTGTGATGTTGTGTGCCATCAGTCGGGTATTCCCACGTTCATACGGGAGTGCGGCGGGGTTTTGACTCGCAGACAGCGTTTTTTGCCAATATGATTCCGCCGTATCCGCATCGCCGAGGGCTTCTGCAAGGACCGATGTCCACAGCAAGAGTTCCGGATCATCGGGGAACGTGCGTAATTCTTGTTGTGCAAGTTCATAGGCGCGGGTGGTATCACGAGCAACTGCGGCGTTGGTAATCGCGGGGATATTGGCACTCGGAGGTGCGGTCACGATCACGTAGGTGAATGCGCAAACAATGGCCAGAACAATACCTGCCATAAGAGAGCGCCTGCGCACGCGGGTCTGGCGTTTGGACTGTGCCAATGCGCCGAGCTCTGTGGCATAGCGACTCTGTGCAGTCGGCATAGGTTGTCCGAGGGCACGTATGATTCCTTCGGCGTCTGCACGAGCGCGACCGTCGAGTGCGACGATCCGTACCCGTTCGGCATCGATGTCTAAACCCGCTTGTGTACATTCGGATTCGAGTGTTGCGATAGCGTCGAGGTACCCGATAAAGGTACGCGCGCCGTCGATGTGCTGTGCATAAACAAGTGCAAACGGTTCGGCTTTGTCGAGGAGTGCGCGGAGTTGCGGCATGAGTGGCTGGGAGGTCATGTGTCTTCCTCGTCGTTCAGACGCGACCTAGCGGTCGACATGCATCGTGTATAATGCTTTGTAAGAACGCATCCTATTGAGGTAGCATACCATATGCGATTAGTCATTGTCCGTCATGGTGAGAGCGAGTGGAATCGGATTGGGCGGTACCAGGGGCAATTCGACGCTCCTTTGTCCGAGATGGGTGTCAAGCAGGCAGAGGCACTCGCCGAGCGACTCAGCACCGAATCTTTTCAGGCGATCTATGCGAGCCCGCTACAGCGTGCACGCTTGACTGCGGAGCATGTCGCCAAATTCCATCCCGATACACCGATGATTATCGACCCTGCGATTATTGAAATCGATCATGGCGAATGGGCAGGTCTGATGGTCGACGAGGTTATCGCCAAGTACGGTAATGGGTTGCGCGAATGGCGTTTGACTCCGACGCGCTCGCAGATGCCCGGTGGCGAAAGCTTCAGTAACATCCTCAAACGGGTGCTTGACTTCAAAGAAATGCTCCAAAAGAAGCATGTTGATCAGACCGTCCTTGTTTCGACCCACGATGTCGTCGTCAAAATCTTGGCAGCCGATGCATTGGGGATGCATATGGATGGAATTAATCGCATCTGGGTGACCAATGCGAGCATTTCGGTCATCGAATACGGAAACGATTTGACCTATCTCGCAAGCCTGAGCGAAGCAGCTCATCTCAGCAAACTGGAAGTCGTCCGCGGCGCTTGGTAATACCGAGCGCTGTCGTACACCACACTTGTCATCGTCGATTGGTGTCGTTTGCCAACCCTACTTTGTGATATAGTGAACAGACTATATTAAGGTGAAGACGATGACACAGTTTCCGTCCGCGGCGTCTGAGAATACCGTTCAGTCGCGTGGTCGCGTTTCGGACATACTTGATACAACCGGTCTCCGTGACGATTTTGATGCGGTCGAGCAGGCAATGCTCGAGCGCATTTCGTCACGCAGTGATGTGTTGCACGATGCCGGGGTCTACACCGTGCGTGCCGGTGGCAAGCGGTTGCGGGTATTGCTTGTGCTGTTGGCTGCTCGCTTGGGCACATACGACTTCAGCCGTGCAATCCACCCCGCGGTGGCGATAGAACTGCTTCATGCTGCATCACTCATCCACGACGATTTGGTCGACCATGCGACGTCACGTCGCGGGCAAGCAACGATACATCATACCTGGGATCGGAATGTCGCACTGGCACTCGGTGATTTTCTGTTCGGGTTAGCTGCCCGCGAATTGGCGAACGAGCCTGACCCACGCATCATTGGTTTTTATGTGCATGCCGCCCAACGGATGGTCGAAGGCGAACTCAACCCCGTGACACAGGTCGTTCCGTTTGACGCTGCAAGTGCACAGTATTTTCGCAAGATATCTGCCAAAACAGCGGTGTTGTTCGAAGCTGCCTGCAAATCTGGTATCGCTGTCTGTGGTGGCGACGAAGAACGCGTCGCGGCGATGGGGGTTTTTGGGCACGAGCTCGGTATGGCCTTCCAAATCATTGACGACATCCTCGATATGACCGAAGCAGCTGCAGTCTTGGGCAAGCCAGCGGGGAACGATTTGCGCGAGGGAACGATAACGCTTCCGTTGTTACACGCAGCGCAACGCCGTCCCGATGATCGCTTTGTGCAGGTCGCCCGAGGACCGGTAGCACCTGCAGATGTCCCTTTCCTTATTGATCTCATCCACGATGCAGGCGGTATTGAAGCATCATACGCAACTGCCCGGGAATGTATCGCACGTGCCCTCGCAGCAATACAGCCGTTCGCTGATCCGGTGACGTACCAAGCGCTCCGAGACGTGACCACCATTGTGGTACAACGCCGCTCCTGACGCACCAGACCAACCCAGCATGAGATGACACTTCCTGTATCAGCAGGGAGTGTTTTTGTATACATCCAACGCCGCCAACCCTGCGTATCACCTGTATGACCGGAATGTGGTGCGTGGGAGGTGCACACTATGAGCACAAAACTCCAGTATGGGTCTGACGTCGACGTCATGCAAGAACCCGATGCCAATTGGACCGATGAAGTAGCAGAATCGTTCGTCGAAGAAGTAAACCCCAAGGCGGCGCTCGTCGAAGATTCGGTCCAGATGTACCTCCGTGAAATCGGACAGGTCAAATTGTTGACCGCCGCCCAAGAAGTCGAGCTCGCTATGCGACTCGAAGCGGGTGCGTACGCACGCGATATGCTTGCATTCGGCAATGTATACACCCCACAGCCCGGATCACTTTCTCGCATCGCAGATATTCTGAGCACACACACGGTCCCGTTAGATGTCGCGACACTCGCGTATGTGTGGCAGCAATACGACGGTGCATGGCATGATATACCGTGGCTCCTGGCGGCTGCGCAACGTGACGGATTATTGTTACGAACGATGTTTGCGGACGCACAATTTGATGAACAACACGATTTGTTACGCGATCGCGAACGCATGATTACCACCGCCGCTATGACAGGTCTCCTGTGCATTGGACCGGTATTGCATCGTATGTTGGCAGCCGGCCACGATCCTGTGACGGCACTCTGTTGGCTGCTCGGAACCGAAACAGAAGGGCGTATCATCGCAGCGTGTGGTGAAAGAGAAGCCCGTCAACTCAGCCGACGGATCGAAGACGCCGATGATGCACGCCAGAGTTTGATCCAAGCGAACTTACGCCTTGTGGTGAGTGTGGCAAAAAAATACATCGGCGGTCCGATGACCTTCATGGACCTCGTTCAAGAAGGCAATATAGGGCTGATGCGCGCAGTCGAAAAATTCGACTACATGCGCAAAAACCGCTTTTCGACCTATGCAACCTGGTGGATCCGTCAAGCGGTTTCGCGTGCGATTGCCGAACAAAGTCGTTTGATTCGACTGCCGGTTCATTTGAGCGACGCAATCGGACAGATGCGTCGGGTGACCCGCACACTCGAGCAGGGTTTGTCACGGGAACCTACCCCAGACGAGATTGCGGTCGAAATGGGTATATCGGACCGCAAAGTGCGTAAACTCCTCCAGGCGTCGACGCAACCGATCTCGTTGGAACAACCCATCAATAGTGATGGGGATGGGCACATTGGTGAATTGTTAGCAGATGAATTGAGTGATTCACCGAACGACATCGCTACCATGCACATGCTTCAAGCAGATATTTCGACCGCACTTGCAGCATTACCAGAACGCGAGCGATCGATTGTGATGCTCCGCTATGGGTTGAGTGACGGACGCCGACGGACCCTCGAAGAGGTCGGTGTTGCGTTTGGTATTACCCGTGAGCGGACACGCCAAATCGAAGCAGATGCGTTGCGCTTGTTGCGGTCACCACAAGTCGGTGGTCATTTGATTGGGTATTTGGATTCGTAGCAGAGATACTTGAACCCCCGTGCTGCATGTGCAGTGCGGGGGTTTCTTTATTGAGGTCGGCGTTTGACCATCATGGTCATCTCGCCCTTCTGGACGAGTTCTGTGCGTTGGTTCCGAACCTCGATGGCAAAGGTGATAATGCCACGATCGGGATTCTTGGTCTCGCGCATGGAGACAACGGTGATGTTTGCATGGATGGTGTCATTGAAGCGTATTGGCGCGCTAAATGCCCACTGAAGCCCCAAGAATGCGATGATTGCGTCTGGGTCCATATCGGTGCGGTACTTGAGTCCGTTCACAATCGATAATCCGAGTAACCCATGGGCGATACGCTCGCCAAAGACGGATTCCTTCATGTACTCGGCATCGGTGTGCAGGCGATTGAAGTCGCCGGTCAACATCGCAAACATGCTGACTTCTGTTTCGCCGATGGTTCTGGCAGGAGTGATGAAGGTCGTACCAATCGTGTAGTCTTCGTAGCATTGATAAGTCGGCATGGTCTGCTCCAAAGAAAACGCGGCAATACGTCTGCACGTATTGCCGCGACCGAGAATGCGTTATTTGGAGAGTGCTTCTTTAACCAAACGAGCGATGTCGGTGGGCAATTCTGCCACGGTCACGCCGACAGCCTGCAGGGCTTCGATTTTCTCTTGTGCAGTCCCTTCGCCACCCGAGATAATCGCGCCTGCATGACCCATGCGCTTGCCCTCAGGAGCGGTACGGCCAGCGATGAAGCCGACAACAGGCTTGGTGACATGTTTGCCGATATACTTGGCCGCATCTTGCTCCGCGTTCCCACCGATTTCACCAATCAGGACGATGGCCTTCGTTTCGGGATCGGCTTGGAAGAGTTCGAGCGCATCGATGTAATTGGTGCCAATAATGGGGTCACCACCGATACCCACGATAGAGCTCTGACCCAAACCAATACGCGTGAGTGCGTCGACTGCTTCATAGGTCAATGTGCCCGATTTCGACACCACACCAACGGGACCAGGTGTGGCGATGTTGCCGGGGATGATACCAACTTTGGCTTGGCCTGGGGTCAGCAAACCGGGGCAGTTCGGCCCGATGAGCCGTGCGCCACATTCTTTGACGAATGCGTAGGTCGCAACCATGTCGTTGGCGGGAATACCTTCGGTGATACAGACAATCAATTTGATACCGGCTGCAGCTGCTTCACGCACTGCATCAGGTGCAAAGGGAGCTGGGACGTAGATAATCGATGTGTTTGCGTTGGTCGCTTTGACTGCATCCGCTACCGAATTGAAAATCGGTACTTTGCCGTCGATGGCGGTTTGACCTGCACGGCCAGGGGTCACTCCTGCCACAACATTGGTGCCGTAGGCAACCATTTGACGCGTATGAAATTCACCTTCGCGGCCGGTAATACCCTGCACCACGAGACGTGTGTTCTTGTCGACGAGAATGCTCATTGTTTTACTCCGGATTGGTTGCTTTTGCTGTGCTATCCTACCACCTCAACGCTGTTTCGGCAAATCTCGGTGTTTCCTGAACAGTGTCATCGAGAGAACACAGAGCGTGATAGCACCCCGAGTGTTACCCTTGCAGGCACGCACGCAATTTTCCACTCGTACCCATGCTGTCCATTTGTGTGATGCATGAATTTGTGCAAAATATACAAATACTGCCACTTGCGTTTATGCAAAATACCGAATATACTCGTGCTTGTAGGATTTTGTATTTGGCAAGGAGGCCAAGCACATGGACCGTGTACATTTGGAACAATCATACAGTGACGAAATCTTGAAGGAAATGCCCGAAGTGCACGAGATGCTGTCGTCAATGCACATTGAGGGAAGTCATAACCGTTTGCGCATCCAGGCTGAAGCAGCAGGTCTCGAAACCGATGTCGTCCTCGCGGCGATGGAAATCAAAATGCGCCGGATGATGGCACGCCCGATGGGCGAGCGATTGAACTAATCACGCTCCATTCGTGCACACCCGATGCAGTAGTCTGCATCGGGTGTTGTTTTTTTGGGGAGTGCTCATCGAAGCAGGCATGGGCGAAATACTGGTCACTATGACTGTTTTCACTTGATAGATGTTGCTGCATGCGGAATGAGGATGAACAAACAACCCCCTGCACCATTCGGTGCAGGGGGTTGTTTGTTGGTGCGATTACCGTTCTGAGCCGCGCAAGCGTTTGCTGACAGTCAATTCAAGCATTGGGTCGATTTGTGTTTTGCGCACACGCTGGAGCATAAAACGGAAGCTTAAGACAATGTGGGCAGCAATGAATGCCCAGTTGATCGCATACGTAATCATATGGATGGGTTCGATCCCAATCAGCGATTGGCTGACCATGGTGAAGATAAAGACGCCATAGCCGATATATACGTGTACGGTGCGCATGTGTGCGTGGAGTTTGGGGACACCATAGAAATACAAGCTAGCAACGGCATGGACAAAGAAAAACATCAAATATATGTTTGCTGCATACAGGTGGGTGACGTACGCAGATGACATCGCTGCTTTGGCTGCGGCGTAGATTTCTTTGTTATCGAAGCCGGCACCATAGTAGGCAATGGTATCGATGGACAGTGTGACAAAGATAATCCATGCGAGTCCACGATTCCATACCGCCGATTTCCGTTTCCGTGCGCGTTGTTCTTCGGCGAGGATTGCGCGCTCTGCGTCACTGAGAGCTGTCTGCGTCGCCTGATAGGTGGCATAGGAAATCTTGGGGAAGGCACGAGCAGTCAAGAGGAGACTAACCATGAGGAGGACTTCACCAAGGTTGGCAATCAGGCCGAGTTGCATAGATGCTGCCATAAACATCACCAATGCGCCAGCGAGCACCCACCACGATTTTTGCTGGATATAGAGTGCAATACCGAACGCTATGAGAAACGTCATCGTGGTGATGGCAGCCAATGGTGGACCAGAGTGCTCAGCAAGGACGTAACGCAAGGCTCCTTCTGTACTGATGACGTATTGTGCACCACCGAAGTATTCATTCACTCCGTAGGCGATGCAGCTGATGACCGTCCCGTACGTGAGGATGGTCATACCGCGTCGCCAAGACCAGGCGACGCTGCCATTGCGAGCCAGAATCAGACCGCCGATCATGAGGAGGGGTGTCCCGACCGCGTGGAATGCATAGCGCCCAAGATTCAGATTGAGCAGTATATCGCTGGTACCGATCAGGGTACCGATACCGAGGATGGCATTGTCAAATCCCAATCCCACGCCCGCAAAAGCCAGTAGCCAAAGCGCACCGCTGTGTTGCTGCTGTGCGGCACGAGCGATGAGTGCGGCGATGACGACGTGTACCACTGCAAATCCTACATAGACCACGATGTCCATACGAATCCCTTCTGTTGCACCAGTCGTTTGCGAGAACCGTCAGGATGGTTCCGGTGCGCACCATTCGACGTTCATGGATTCATCAGTCGTACACAGAGTGTACCAACGTGATTTTTCCCGACAAGGACAAATAGACCGTTGGAGCGACAGATACAGAAGAGACGTACATATTGTGTATTGATTGTGTAGTTATGGGCGTGTACTACAGTTTGCAAAAGATAGACAAGAGAATTGCAAAACATAGGGGAACCCCATACTCCACGAGCGCCGGATCGTGAAGTATGGGGCAGGGGAAGGAGGGGGAGAAGAGGATGAAGAAGATTGGTGGCGCTGTGATGATTGCTCATCGGTATGCTTCTACTATGCACGGGTCATATGAGCGGCATATGAAAAGTATTTGAGAGCATGCAAAGAGCCCACCCGAAAGGGTGGGCTCTTGGTCGCCGGTTGAATGATTAGTGGTTCGCTGGTGCGTGGTGACCGTGACCATGCCCGGCGAGCTGTGCTTCGAGCTCGGGGATACGATGGTCGTGCGGTGGCAGGATGGGCAATTGCTTCAGATAGCGAATGACCGTTGCCAACCAGAGACCGCCGATACCCACAAACGCGGTGATATGTGTCCAGTGGATTTGGAATGCATCCTTGTGGAATGCAGGGTTTATCAACCAGAACACATAGACCACTTCGATGAAGACAATCCACATCGAAATCCGTGCGACCACATTGAAATTGCGCTTGGTATGGCGCGACAGCAAGAGGAAGAACGGCAAGAAGAAGTGACCAAAAATCAAGGCAATCGCGAGGTACTGCCAGCCATTGTTCGTGCGTTCGAAGAACCATGGTGTTTCTTCGGGGATGTTGCCGGACCAGATAATCAAGTATTGCGAGTAATTCAAGTAGGTCCACAACACGGTGAAGGCAAACGTAAATTTGCCGAGGTCGTGCAAACGGTCAACTGGAATTTCGTACCCGAGCAGATTGTTCTTCGACAGCAGCCAGAGAACAATAATCATCAGCGCAAAGACGGTGAGGACTTGGCCGATCATCCAACCGACAGGATACATCGACGAGAACCAGGTTGGTTCGAGTGACATGCCCCAGTCAGTTGCCGCGAACGTCCAGAGCATCACGTGAGCGACGAGCCCTGGACCACCGGTGGTGGCGAGTTTGTCGCGGAACGTCTCGGTTTCGCTCATTGGTGCGTTTTCTTGCTGAATCGAGAGGGAGCGCAAGCGGCGTGCGAGCAATCCCCATGAGACGAAGTAGAGTACGGCACGAATGACGAAGAAGGGGATATTGAGGAAGTGGACTTTGGCAGAGATTGCATGTTCCTCGGCGATACGAACTGGATCCGTCCACTCATAGAGAACTGTGATACCCAACAAAATCGGGATAAACAGAATGCCCATCCAGGGAATGACCAGAGCTGCTGCTTCGACGAATCGGCGAATCATCAGTCCCCAGACGCCGCTGGTGATGTGTTGCAGGTTGAGCAAGAACATGCTGCCCGCAGACAAGCCAAAGAAAAACAAGAAGGCAAACAGGTACGATTGGAGTACCTGGCTCGTCGTGCTGACCGCTAGACCCACCACAGTGAGTGCGAGTGCGGCGCCGCCGACGATATATGCACGCTTTTGGAGAGACTCAAAAGTCGTACGTAATTGATCAGTCTGTTCTGCCACGGTTGTGTCCTTGCAGTTGGCACGGCCGAGTGCACCTCGGCCGTGCGCGCACACTTACTTCTGTGCTGGTGGGTTCTTTTGCATCTCGCGGATGTACGCGATGATTGCCCAGCGGTCGTCGATGTTTTGGATGCGGAAGCCCGCAGGGAACATCGTGTATTTTGGATTATCTGCTGTCTGCGGTTTGGACGGGTCGTACTTGAGGTTTGGTACGCCGTGTGTAATCGCAGAATAGTAGTATCCATCGGGTGCCTGATCGAGGGTGAACGTCTCGTTGGGGACGGTCATACCCTTGAGTTGGTCGACATAGAACAGTGCTGGGACAACAAGCCCCAGGTTCCCCTTCGAGATCGGACCAGCAGCAGGACCTTTGCCATTGCCTTTTTCACCATGGCATGACGCACAGTAGATTTTGTACCGTGACTCACCACGTGCCAAGACATTGGCGTCGATCGAGATGGGATTGGTTGTCACGTACGGTGCGGTGGGGTCACCACCTTCGCGTCCGGTCGTGCGTGCATCGATTTTGAGGCCGTTGCGAGACACGGTGCCGTCTATCAATGGACGGGCTGACGAACCGTTAGCAAAGAAATCACTGGCGGTCAAAGCTTTATTCTTGGGCTGATCGTACATGTCGAGATGACATGCAGAAAAGAAGATCGCGAATAAGCCAAGTACCATGATTCGGGCGACCATTCGCCGGAGTGACGTTGCGGTTACTTGCATGTGCGGCTCACTCACTGAACTCGTTCACTGCACGTGCACCGAGCCCCATCAGGATGCTCTTGGCCTTCGCAGCGTCGTATAAAGGATCACTCTTTTCGATACAGAGGAAAAATCCGTCTGTGGTCGCACGTTCAAACCCTGGTGCATTAAAGACCGGGTGGTATGGCCGTGGGAATCCACAGATGAGGAACAACCCAAACACTGCAGCAAAGGCTGAGAACAACACCATACCTTCGAATGTGATTGGGATGAACGCTGGCCAACTGAACGCTGGGCGACCACCGATGTTCATCGGGTAGTCTACCAAGTTGACCCAGGTCATGAAGCTAAACAGACCAGTGGAACCAGTCAGACCGCCCGCCAAGACCAACCATGGCAAACGTGTTGCTTTGTGACCAATGGCTTCGTCGAGGCCATGGACAGGAATCGGCGTGTATGCTTCGACTTTGGTGTAGCCGGCTTCACGAATGTGTTCTGCAGCGTGGATGAGCGTTGATGGCTCGGTGAACTCCGCCATGATTCCGTATGTGGCGGGTGCGGCCGTTGCTGCAGGTGACGATGCTTTAGACATGCAAACCTCTCATAAGAGCGGTGAGCGGACCAGTCCGCTCGCCGTTACGCACCAGCGTGACCGGATTCTTCGTGTTCTACTGCCTTTGGTGCTGTTTTGTTCACCAAGTCGCGTACTTCGAAAATTGCAATCATCGGAATGAACCGGATGAACAACAAGAAGAGAACGAAGAACAAGCCGAACGAGCCAATGTACGTTGACCAGTCGTAGAACGTTGGTGTATACGAAGCCCAGGACGATGGCAAGAAGTCACGATGCAAGCTCAACACGATGATGACCCAGCGTTCGAACCACATACCCACATTAATCGCCATCGAGACGAAGAACAATACGGGCAGATTGTGGCGGAGCTTCTTGGACCAGAGCACCTGAGGAATCAACACATTGAACAGGATCAGTGACCAATACGACCATGCATACGGACCGGTGAACCGGTTGACGATGAGGTAGTACTCATAGATGCTGGATGAATACCAGGCATAAAAGATTTCGCCGAAGTAGCCATAGGTCACAATCATGCCGGAGGCCAACATTACCTTGCTCATGACATCGAAGTGCTTCATGGTAATCAAGCCTTCGAGGCCGAACCATTTGCGGATCGGAATCATCAGCACAATGACCATTGCAAAGCCACAGTACACGGCACCAGCGACGAAGTACGGTGGGAACACCGTGACGTGCCAACCGGGGAGCTGCGCAACAGCGAAGTCGAACGAGATGATGGAGTGCACAGACAACACCAACGGAGTCGACAAACCAGCCAGAAGCAGGGATGCAACCTCGTAGCGCTGCCAGTGTTTTGCAGCACCGCGCCAGCCGAGTGAGAAGAGTCCGTAGAGTGTTTTGGCGATCGGGCTGGTCGAGCGGTCGCGCAAGGTTGCCAAGTCAGGCACCAAGCCGACGAACCAGAACAAGACCGACACCGTCGCATAGGTCGAGATGGCGAACACGTCCCATTCGAGCGGGCTACGGAACTGTGGCCACATGCCGAGGGTGCTTGGATACGGCAAGAACCAGTAGTCCAACCACGGTCGACCCGTGTGGATCAACGGATAGATACCGGCACAGGCCACAGCAAAAATCGTCATTGCTTCGGCTGCGCGGTTGATGGAGGTACGCCAGTCCTGACGGAACAGCAACAGAATTGCCGAAATCAAGGTGCCTGCGTGACCGATACCAATCCACCAGACGAAGTTGATAATGTCGAAGCCCCATGCCACCGGGATGTTGATACCCCAGATACCGATACCAACGGTGAACAATGTCGCCAGTGAGTAGAGGTACAAGAGGAGCAGCAGACCGGCTGCGGCGAACCCGATCAACCACCCCAACGGGGTTTTGAGGACGGGGAACAGGATGATGTCGCTGATTTTTGCCGTTACGGAGCCGAGTGTTTGCCCTGGAGCAAGCAGGCTATCGTACGTTTCGGTAACTGGCGGTTTGAGTTGCTTGGATGATTGCATCTGCTACTCCGTCTTTCCACTGAACTCGGGGTTCGGGTTCGTCAGTCTGATCATGTAGCTCGTGCGTGGCTTGGTATTGAGCGGATCAAGCATGGTGAACTTCGATTCGAGTGCTTTGAGTTGGCTGACACGAGATGCAGCATCATTGATGTTGCCGAACACAATGGCTTGTGACGGGCAGGCTTGCTGACAAGCGCTGACGACTTGACCATCCATGATTTGGCGATCTTCGCGGTCTGCATCGATGCGTGCTTCGTTGATGCGTTGCACACAGTAGGTGCACTTTTCCATGACACCGCGAACACGCACGGTCACGTCTGGGTTGCGCTGCAACTTGAGTGATGGTGTTTCTTCGTCGACGTATTGGAAGAAGTTAAAGCGGCGGACCTTGTACGGGCAGTTGTTCGAGCAGTATTTTGTACCGACGCAGCGGTTGTATACCATCGAATTGAGGCCTTCGTCGTCGTGGACGGTTGCTGCCACAGGGCAGACAATTTCACACGGGGCATGTTCACAGTGCATACATGCCACAGGGATTTGATAGATCGAAGGACTCTCGAGATCACCCGAGAAGTAGGTATCGATACGAATCCAGTGCATTTCGCGGCCGACCAGGACTTGGTCTTTGCCGACAATGGGGATGTTGTTTTCGGCTTGACAGGCGACAACACAGGCGTTACAGCCGTTGCAGGCGTTCAAGTCGATTTGCATACCCCACTGATACCCCTTGGAGTAGTCATACTCAGGGAACAGTGAAATGATTTCGTGCTTCTTGTGGTGTTCGTGGTGTTCAGGATGCAAGAAGTCCGCAAGCGTTTTGGTTGGGTAGATGTCTTCGTCGCGGCCTTCCATGTTGGTGTGTTCTTGCGTTGTGGCAAGCTTGTAGGTTTCGGCGGTCTTTTTGACCTCGAGCCCTGTGCCGTGCCAGAGTGCATCGGAACCACGCAATGTGTAGGCGTTGAAGCCGACGCCATCACCGACTTTGCCGGCTTTGGTACGACCGAAGCCGAGGTGGACGACGACGGTGTTTTCAGCTTGCCCCGGAACAATCCATACCGGTGCGTTGACGCTCCGACCTTGGAAGGTAAGGGTAACGACATCACCATTCACAACCCCGAGTGCTTTGGCAGTTGCCGGGCTGACCTGCGCCGAGTTGTCCCATACCAACTTGGTGATCGGTTTGGGCACTTCTTGGAGCCAACCGTTGTTTGCAGCGGAACCGTCGCGAAGCGACGAATCGGCGCGGAAAACGATTTCCAAGCCTTCGCTGGCTGGTGTCGCGGTTGCCTGCGCAGAACCAGTGATGGACACGGTGGCAGAAGCGGCGGCAGAGTTTTTGACCGTACCATCGTGGAGCGCGATTTGCCATTCTTTGTCGAAGGCAAATCCGTCGGTTCCTGCAGCAGTCTTCCAGTAGCCTTTGACGAGGTCATGGCCAGTGCTTGTCGTGTCGCCGCTGAGTGCAGCGATGACTTCGAGCAATGTTTTGCCGTCGTACAGCGGTGCAATCAGTGGTTGCTGGATCGCAGCGGTACCGTCGAAGGCACGGCTGTCGCCCCAGCTTTCGAGGTAGTGGGCTCCGTTGATATGCCAGGCAGCACCGACCGACGATTCGTCTGCGTAGATGCCGTGGTGGACGACCGTTGGGACGTTTGCCAAAGCGGCTTTGACGTCGATATCGCCAGGTGCGTTGTAGAGGATGTTGGCGTCGCTGATGACGAGCAGTTTGACTGCACCGGCATTCATTTCGGCGACCAAGTCCTTCAACACAGCAGCGCTTGTCGCCGCGGTTGAAACCGGAGCGGTGAACGTTACGGTCTTGCCGAAGTTGCCCAGTGCGTTATTGATGGCCAAGACCAACGCATGTTGTGCGGCGGACTGGGTCTCGCCAGTAATGACAATGGATTTGCCTGCGTTTGCTTTGAGGTCAGCAACTGCTGCTTTGACCCAGGCAGCTGCCTTCTCGTCCAACGTTGGGGCGGTAATGCCGGCAACACCTACTCCGGCGGCGATGGCATCGGTCAACGTAGCGACGTCCGTGGCACGGACGGCTATGCGATGATCGGCCATGGTGCCGGTGTGGCTTGGTGTTGGTTCCGCAGCGTAGAGCCGACTCATGGTTGGTTTGGCAGAGGTGATGCGGCGCTTTTCGGCGAAGTCACGGCTATAGCGGATGGCTGTTGCACCGCTATGTGTGAAGTCACTATCGAGTGCTACCACGATGTCTGCCTTGTTGAAGGCATAGACCACATTGGATGCGGCACCGGTAGCGGCGACGACACCGGCTGCGGCGTTATCTGCACTGATAGGGTCGTATTGCACCCATTTTGTGCCTGCATATTTGCTGGCCAATGCAGCAACGGCTGCATTCAACGCTGGTGAAGCATTTGGCTCGCTGATGACGCGAATACCGGCTCCGGCACTGGCGGCAGCGGCAGCGAGCGCTGCAGAAGCATCAGCCCAGGTCGAAGCAACGCCTGCTTTGAGGACCTGCTGTGAACGGTCCGGGTCGTACATCGTCAGTATCGATGCTTGGATCCAGGCATCGCTCCCGCCGAGGCTGGCACCATGATCAGGGTTGCCTTCGACTTTGGTGGGGCGACCTTCGTGACTTTCGGCCAATAAGCCGATGCCGTAGCCTTGGACGGTCATAGAGGTGGCGTAGAACAACGACCGACCTGGAATGACTTCTTCGGGCTGACGGACGTACGGCACGATGACTTCTTGGGGTTGCTTGATCGCAAACTGACAGCCTGCCAAGGTCGACAAGGCCATGGAGGCGCCCATCAACTTGAGGAAGGACCGGCGGGTCACGGGATCACGCAACTCGGCTGCTTCGCGGGGGAATTCCCGTTCGAGGCGAGCCTGGAACTCGGACGACTGTGCGAGTTCGTCGAGGCTACGCCAGTAACCGCGCCCGCTTGTCGCCTGATTGTCGAGTGTTTCTTTGCTCATTGTCTGCTTCGTCTCGCTCTATCGGTGGCAGATCGAACAGTTGGTCAACTGTGACGATGTACGGATGTTCAGGTCTTTCTTCAACTGCAAACCCTTGGCGATTTGATCCGCTGGTGGGGTCCAGGTGGTGTTGAAGATTTCCGATTGTGGACGAAGGAACTTTTCGGGAGCGCGGTGACAATTCAGACACCAGCTCATGTAGAGTGCTTCGGTTTTGTACACAACGGCCATGGACGCAATATTGCCGTGACACGTCGAACAGCCCACACCTTTTGCCACGTGGATGCTGTGGTTGAAGTACACGAACTTGGGCAAGTCATGGACGCGGTTCCACTGGACCGGCTCATCCTTTTCGTAGCTGTTGCGGATGTACTCGAGTTTCGTGCTTTTGGGCAGAATCTGCGAATGACAACCCATACAGGTTTCGGTCGGTGGAATGTTGGCATTGCTCGAAATCTCAACACCGGTGTGGCAATACCGGCAGTCGAGCTTCAAACCGCCGACATGCAATTGGTGACTGTAGCCACCTGCACCTGGGATGTTCCCTGCGGGTTGAACCTTCGCGTGTGCTACACCAACATCCCGAACCCAATCGGAACGTGTGTAGTACCACCACGTTGCGGTCAGCAACGCGAGGATCACGGGGATCCCTACGAAGATACCTAACCTGACGATGGTGTTCGTTCGTCGATTAAATACCTGTGCCATCTGGTACCTTTCTACAGTGATTCGACACCAAATATCGTGAGAAGTAGTGACTACTTCTCATGCAATATTCATGTCCCTTCCCTCTCATACGCATCCGGCATATGAGTTAGATCTACAGACTCGTCAACACTTCCTCACGAAAGCGCCACGAGCCTGCGAGATTAATCCATACGTCTTCGTTTATTTTATCACAATACTTTCCCGTGAGGGGGAATTTCTTGATTTTGCTCATGATGTATTCCTCACCCTGATGATGTATTTTGATATTTGAAACAGAAAAAACCGACTTTTCTCATAAAAAAGAATACCACTCGAAAGGTGCCCACAACTGTGTCCGTCACCCAGCACGAGATGATGAAAAAAAGATGAACGCCCTTCCCGTCGAACCGTCGAACGAGAAGGGCGTTGTCGGTAACGCGTTAAAAGGTCGAGATGAGTTCTTGGGTTATCCCGGTTTCGGCTGCGCGCAGACTGGCTTCGATGATTTCGACCACATGGGCTGCGTGATGTGCACTCGCAACGGGTGTACTCCCCGTATGCACAGCATCGACGAGCGACAGGATATCTGCATAGACATGGTGTTCGTCGATGTCGCGATGGGCAGGAGTTACCCCCGGCAAAATCCATTGATTGCCTGCCCAGCGACCGTGCGGGTGGGTGTCTGCAACGTCACTGCCGGGGTATACCAATGGTTCCCCGTTGAGCTTCAGGCCGATAATCGAACCTTTGGTGCCGAAGTAGCTACCGCTGAACCCTTCGCTGATGCTCCCTGCAGGTGTGCCGTGTGCCATGGCATAGATATTGTTCCCGAAGTCGATGAGGATCAGTGTGTTGTCGTCTGCATCGCAATCAACCATAACACCCCGGAATTCGCGCTGTGGGATGCGTACTCCCGACATCGCGGTGACTCGTTTGGCAGGTCCAAGAATCCCCGTCAACCCGTGCAGTGCATAGACAGTCATATCGTACAGTGGTCCACCACCGGGCTTGCGATAGTACCACGATGGATCAACGCTGGTGAGTGGATCGTTGCCGAGGCGAAACTCTTCGTTTTCGTGATATCTGCCAAACGACGCACCGCAGACAGCCCAACACAAATCCCCGATGGCCCCTGATTTGATGAGCTGACGAATTGCTTGATTGTGTGGACGGTTCATTTCGCCCGGGGAAGCGACGATGGTGACACGATGCGCTTCGGCTAGCGCAATCAGTTCTTGTGCTTCGGCAAGTGTAGTCGTGATTGATTTGTTGAAGTGCACATGCTTGCCTGCCAGAATTGCTTGTTTGCCTTGTTCATAGTGCATGCCAATCGGTGTTGCCAGAGATATGGCATCGACGCCACTGTCACGCAGGAATGTGGCATAGTCGGTGTATGCACCAGGAATAGAAAACTTTTCGGCAGCTGCATCGGCACGCCCAGGAGCAGGATCGCACACTGCGCTGAGGATGACGCGATCACGCACATCGGGGAGGCTGAGATGGGGCAGAATTCCACGCTGGGCAACACTACCTGCGCCGACAACACCAAAGCGAAGTGGATTCATCATTGATTCCTCCGTATGCGTGACACCTGCTGTGTGTCTCTCGTGTGGATATTGTACGCACAAATCTGCAGAATGGGGATGCCCACGGGGCGCTTCGAATCACGTATTGTATTGCCGACAAATGCCGATATACAGTACAATTGAAAGAGCATCCTGTGAGGCATTTATGCAAAACACGCGACCCACAGAACCACGTCCACGCCCCCGTACAGAACGCGCCAACTCAGAATTCTCCCGCACGACGCTCCTCTTGTGGATTTCGTTTGTTGGTTTTGCGTGGCTTGCGTTACTTGCGCTTGTTGTTGTTTTCCCATGGGAAAGTGCGAACCGACACCATCATTGGGGACTCATCCTCGCCACTGCGTCGGTTGCGTTCGGGACATTTGCACCGGTTGAATCGCACTTACGGGTACATGGCTTGACCGTCCGTGGTGTTTTTGGCCTCGTACTATTGACCCACGTTGCGGTGTATGTTCCCGCCCCTACGCATTCGATTCTCAGTCTTGCCGAGATACCGGTGTTTGGGATTGTCGGGATTGCATTGCTGTACACGATCGGGTCTTTGGCAATGCCTATTCTGTATGTGGTTGGTAAACAACTCTTCCATCGACGATCGCGGCGATACGATGTACGCCGTGCATGGCGTCAGGCTACCGAACTCGGCACGTTGGTAATGGGGTGTGTGGTGCTGATCGGGCTCCGTGCGTTCACGCCGATGCTGGCAGGGTTATGGGTGTTGATGGTGCTGTTCGCTGAGTATATTTTTCTTTCGTATATCGAACCTCCGATAGAACGATAAGTGGAGGACACGCCATGATTCGGATTGCAATTGTCGGGATGGGACTCATCGGGACGTCATTGGGGATGGCTTTGCGGGCGGGGAACAGCACCGATGCACTTGGTCAGATACAGGTGATTGGCTATGATACCGATCGAGCCAACACCAAAGAAGCACGCGGTCGGTTGGCTATCGACGTCGTTGCCGATACGCTCCAGCAGGCGTTGGTCGGTACCCATGTCGTCGTTTTGGCTGTCCCTGCACAAGCGATCCCCGCAGTCTTGCGCGAACTGGCACCTCATCTCGAGGAAGGTGCGGTAGTGACGGATGTGTGTAGCACCAAAGCACAAATTGCTGCCTGGGCCGACGAAATCCTCCCCAAAACGAACCCATTTATCGGGGGTCACCCGATGGCAGGCAAGGATGCATCTGGACCAAAGGCAGCCACTCCGGAATTGTTCAAAGGTTCGGTGTACTGCCTCTGTCCTGGCCTGACGACTCCTCCGCAAGCAATTGCAGTCTGTGAAGCAATCGCAGAACGTGTCGGTGCAAAACCATACTTTATTGAACCGGTCGAACATGATGCGTATGTCGCGGGAATCTCGCACATGCCGTTTATTTTGGCAGCCAGCATTGTGAATATGACATCGAGTGAATCCTCCTGGCGCGAAATGAGTGCCTTGGCAGCGACGGGATTCCGCGATAGCACGCGCTTAGCATCGGGAGATGTGACGATGCATCGCGATATCGTGATGACGAATCGCATCGCGCTCGATCGCTGGTTGACACAGGCCATCAGTCAGCTCGAAGCATTCAAAGATATCGTCGCGCGTGGCGACGAGGCCGCGATTACCGCTTTTTTTGATCAGGCGAAAAGTGCCCGTACCACATGGCTCGAACAGAAGCCAGGGATGCGCCCCGGTGAAGCAGAGTTTGAAGATACGGGGATGGACCTGGTACAAAAGCCTTCGTTGTTTGGACGGATGGGGGGAGGCAAAAAATCATGACTGACAAAGCCGCTCCGATTCGCGTATTGGTGGCAAAACCAGGATTGGATGGACACGATCGTGGTGCAAAGGTGATTGCCCGTGCATTGCGTGATGCAGGTATGGATGTGATTTATACCGGCCTTGGGTTAACACCGCACATGATTGTCGAGGCAGCCCTGCAAGAAGACGTCGATGTGGTCGGCTTGTCTATTTTGTCGGGAGCGCATATGACCCTGCTCCCGCGGGTGACGCAGGCACTCGACGCCGCCGGTTTGGGCCACTGTGTCGTCGTCGCGGGAGGGATTATCCCCGCCGACGATGCCCAGCTCCTGACATCGACACACGGGGTCGATGCGGTGTTTGGGCCGGGTACCACTACCGACGAAATCGTCACGTTCATCCGAACTGCGGTGGCGAACGAACGAGCGAAACGCGCATGACCGATGGCAGCGCACGCGCGCGCGCCATCAACTCCGGGGATCGACGCGCCTTGGCGCAAGGACTGACGATCATCGAACGCGGGGGTCCTGAAGCAAAAGCATTGCGCCGGAGCCTGACCCCACGTGCTGCTACCCATGTCATTGGGATTACCGGAGCTCCCGGTGCAGGGAAGTCGACATTAACGACAGTCCTCGCACGCGAGCTCCGTCGGCGTACGTTGACCGTCGGGATTTTGGCGATAGATCCCTCTTCACCACTGAGTGGCGGTTCGATTTTGGGTG
>JBJONV010000130.1:0-12189 GCA_046051665.1 Chloroflexota bacterium | reverse complement strand
GATGCGATATAGCCCTCGATGATGACAAACGCCTCGAGGAAGTGGGTTGAATTCTGGTTCATCATAGATTTGTTGAAAGATATGACGTCAACGCCGCAATGACACGCATGTCTATCGTATGGCCGATGGGATATTCCGCATAGTCTACCTGTGCTCCGTGTGCCACAAATGCATCGCGCGATGCATGTCCCGTCGCAACGGGAACCACCTCGTCGTAGCTGCCATGGATGACAAGGACACGGGGCGCTGCGACCGTAATAGCATCCTGCGGCAACATCGCAAAAGGATTGAGTCCACTAAGGAGCACCGAACAGCGCAGCGATGGTTCGGCGAGTGCAAGCATCCCCGCCATTCCTGCCCCTTGACTGAATCCGATGACGGCGACCCGTGTCGGGTCTACCTCGTATGCTGCGATAGCCGCATGGTAGGTTTCTTGCAAGATGTTCAGTGAAAGGAGCGCTTGCGTGTGGTCGGCAACGATACCCTGTTGGGTGAACGCCAGTTCGTACCAACAATTCGCCCCAGGTGACAGCATGAGTGGAGCGCGGAGCGAGAGAATGTGGCATTCGTCAGGCAAATATGGTGCGAGTTGGAGTAAATCTTCTTCATTGCTGCCATAACCATGAAGCATAATCAGCAATGGTGGGCGTTCAGACGGCGTGCGTGGGCTCAGTGATTCATGTCGCAGGGGAAGTTCGACTGGTTCGTACTTATTCATGGCTGATGATGGCGTCTGCTTCTATTTCGACCAACTGTCGTGGATCGACCATGCGCGCACTGACCAATGTGTTTGCTGGGCGGATATTCCCGAATATCTCGCCGTGTGCGCGTGCGACGGCTTCCCAATCAGCGATATCAGCAACGAAAATCCGAGTGCGGATGACATCCGAAAGCGAAGCCCCGGCAAGTTGGAGGGCAGCTTCGATTTTGCGAATGATATACGTTGCCTGTGCGCCGGCATCACCGATATGTTGCACTTCGCCCGAGGAGTTTGATGCAGTTGTGCCAGACACCGCGATCACATTCCCAATCCGAACCGCTCGTGAATAACCGGCGATGGCTTCCCATGGCGTCTGTGTCGAAAAATTCTTGCGCATGGATATCTCCTCTGCTGCACTCTCTTCGCATTATTATACTCTGCTCGCTCCTGATGCCCAAGAGCGTATCTCCTATCTTTCTCATGCATAGGGGATTTCTTTACGGCACGCCCGGGAGATGGTAGTATTGGTGAGACGAAAGAGCACTACTTATGCCCAGACTCGCCATCATCATCGTGAACTACAACACTGCGACGCTCCTCCGCGCATGCCTCACCTCGTTGCCTATGGGCTATCAGGGTGGGGAAATTGAAGTATATGTTGTGGACAATGGGTCGAGCGATGGTTCCGTTGCGATGCTCCACACAGAATTTCCGACTGTCCATGCCATTGCAAGCCCGCACAACGGTGGCTTTGCATATGCCAACAACATCGCTATCGATGTGGTACTGTCGCAGACTGTCCCTCCCGATTACACATGCATCCTCAATCCAGATACCATCGTCGATGCTGGTGCATTCGATGTGCTCATCGATTATCTTGCTGCACACCAAGATGTCGGTGTGGTTGGTCCGCGTCTGCTTCTCCCCGATGGAACACTCGACAAAGCCTGCAGACGGTCGTTCCCGACTCCTGCGGTTTCGTTGTGGCGCATGAGTGGCATGTCGCGTTTGTTCCCGCAGAGTCCTCGCTTTGGCCGCTACAACATGACCTATGTGGATGAGCGACAGACAATAGATGTCGATGCCATTGTGGGCGCATGTATGGTGATGCCGACGGCGGTCCTGCGCGAAGTAGGTGGTCTCGATGATACCTACTTCATGTACGGCGAAGACCTTGATTGGTGTTACCGCTTCAAACAATACGGCTGGCGTATCGTCTACGTTGCTGATGCTATCGTGCATCACGTCAAACGTGCATCGAGTCGTCAGCAACCGGTTCAGACCATCCGGTACTTTTATGATGCGATGCGTATTTTCTTCCGGCGCTACTATGCACAGACGACTCCAGTAATCCTCTGTTGGGTCATCGAGACAGGCATCACTGTTGCGGAGTGGGCGGCACTCGTGCGGAATCGCCTGCGTCCAAAGCGTGCAGCCACGGGGACAGCACTATGATGCGACAACTGTGGCGGAATCGAATCGTGGTCATCGGAGTTGCGGCACTCGCAGATGTCATTGCGACGAATGTCGCATTACTGCTGTGGTACTGGTTTGTACGGCCGTTGTCATTCGAAGGTCAAATCCTCTTCGATAATTCCCCGCAAGCGGGGCGCATATTCTTTGTCACAGTGCTGAATAGTGCTGTCTTTATCAGTTTTCTCGTGGCGGGAATGTACAGTCTGCCGCGCGGAATCTCGCGTATTGACGAGAGCTTTAAAGTGCTGTCGGCCACATCAGTCGGGGTTTTTGTTGCGTATATCACGAATCTTCTGGCTCCGCAGTTCGCGCTTCCGGATGTATTTGTCGATACGAGTCTCCTCATCGGTGGCTGGGTCCTGGTGCTGTTTTGGTCAGTCTTATTCCGTGTCGTCTATCGGTCTGTGTTATCGCGGTTACGCCGCAATGGGATGGATGTGCGACGCGTCTTGATTATTGGTGCACTCGAACCAGGTCAATTGGTCTACCGTTCAATCACCCGTGACGACAGCTTGGGCTATCGGGTCGTCGGATTTGCATCCGACATCGTGCCCGAAACAGGAATCGCAGCGGTTCCGATTTTGGGGAACTTTGATGACATCGGCGACATCATCAATGCGCACCAGGTCGATTTGGTCATCGTAGCCTTGTCCGGCCGTGCATCACATGAGTTGTTCGACATTATCATGCGTGCCGAAGATGCTCATGTCGAAGTGAAGCTCTATCCGGATGCATTCACCCTGATTACCAACAATGTTGTCTCCGAAAACGAAGTCGCCGGGCTGCCACTGCTCAATGTCCGTAATGGTGCGCTGGCGAACCCGTTCAACCAACTCCTCAAACGGCTGTTTGATCTCGCGTTTGCGTCGCTTGTCTTACTCGTCGCTGCCCCATTGATGATGCTCATCGCAATCCTCATCAAACTCGAATCTGCGGGACCAGCGTTTTTTGTGCAACCGCGGGTGGGTATCGACGGTATTCCATTCCCGACCATCAAATTCCGTACCATGCGCGTCGACGCGCCAAACTTGGCATCGTGGACGACCAAAGACGACCCGCGCAAAACCCGCACCGGCACGTTTTTGCGAAAAACCTCACTCGACGAGTTACCCAACTTCATCAATGTCATTCGGGGTGAGATGTCTGTGGTCGGGCCGCGTCCGGAGCAAGTACTCTGGGTAGAACGCTTCAGTCAAGAAATTCCGTATTACATGCGGCGCCATAAGCAAAAGGCGGGTATTACGGGGTGGGCACAAGCAAATGGACTCCGTGGCGATACGAGTATCGAAGACCGCACACGATACGATTTATACTATGTAGAGAATTGGTCGTTGCTTTTCGATATCAAGATTTGCATCAAGACCTTTGTCGATATTGTAACTGGCCGCAATAAAGGCTATTGAACGGGATGATTGCATGAACCTCCATCATTTGACCATTGCAGACATGCGCACGCGCCTCGATTCTGGCGAAGTAAGCGCCGTTGCGTTGACCGAAGCGGTGTTGACCAACATCAACACGAACGATGCCGCACTCGGCGCATACTTGCATGTGGATACAGACGGCGCGCTTGCGCAGGCCAAAGCAGCCGATGCGCGTATCGCTGCGGGAGAACGCACGCCCATGCTGGGCATTCCATTAGGAATCAAGGATGTGCTCTCGACCGAAGGATTGCCGACCACCTGTGCATCCAAAGTGCTCGAAGGATACATTCCACCTTACGACGCGACTGCCGTCGCCCGACTCAAACAAGCGGGTGGGATCATTTTGGGCAAGCTGAACATGGACGAATTCGCCATGGGTTCGTCGACCGAAAATAGCGCGTACCAACTCACACGCAATCCATGGAATCTCGATTGTGTGCCTGGCGGTTCTTCGGGCGGCTCTGCAGCAGCAGTGGCTGCTGGGATGGCTGCCGGAACACTCGGTACCGATACGGGCGGATCAATCCGCCAACCCGCCTCGTTGTGCGGCATCACCGGTCTCAAGCCGACCTATGGGCGTGTTTCGCGATATGGTGCAGTTGCCTTTGCCTCCTCACTCGACCAAATCGGACCGATGACATGGACCGCACGTGACGCCGCGATGATGCTCCAAGTCATTGCAGGTCAAGACGCACACGATGCAACGTCTGCACCGCTCGCTGTTCCCGATTACCTGGCTGCGCTTGGTGGTGACCTCAAAGGAGTGCGCATTGGAATTCCCCGCGAACTGTTCGTCGAAGGGATCCAAAAAGAGACGGAACGGGCAGTTCGTGCTGCGATTGACGTCCTCAAGCAAATGGGTGCCATTATCAAAGAGATTTCATTGCCGCATAGTGGGTATGCATTGCCGGTCTACTACATCGTGGCCACCGCAGAAGCATCATCCAACCTCGCGCGCTTCGATGGCGTGCGCTATGGGCATCGGAGCGCCGGTGATAGCTACCGCGAACAGCTCGATGCAACGCGCGGTGATTTGTTTGGGCCAGAGGTACGCCGACGTATCATGTTGGGGACGTATGCTCTTTCTGCTGGGTATTACGACGCATACTACAAGCGGGCCCAGCAAGTACGGACCCTCATTCGCCAGGATTTCACGAACGCATTTGCCGATGTCGATATTATTGCAGCACCGACGTCACCGAATGTCGCGTTCAAGTTTGGCGATAACACCGACGATCCGGTTGCCATGTACCTCCAAGACGTCTGCACCCTGCCGGTCAGTCTGGCCGGGTTACCGGGTATCTCTGTGCCGTGTGGTTTTGACAACGAACTCCCTGTCGGCCTCCAGTTGATTGGTCCTGCCTTCAGTGAAGCCGAGTTGCTACGAGTATCCGACGTATATCAAACGCAAACGGACTGGCACACCAAGCGACCTGCATAACAACTGCAAACACACACCCCGCTCGCAAAGCGAGCGGGGTGTGTGTTGTCTGCGATCACTGAGCGATGCTACTCAGTGCTGCCTGTATCACGGGATCTTTGTTGGGATCATATGCGTCTGGGTTTTCGGGGACGACAATGTCGGGGATGACCCCGATGTTGTCGACGAACGTACCATCGTTTTGGCGGAAGAGCACTTCTGCTAACCATAATACCGCCCCGTCATCGAATTCATATGGATACAGGTTTTCGGTGTTCCCTGCAGTCGTATGCCCGACGAGGGTCGCTTTTCGCAGACTCTGCATGCCCGACGCAAACATCTCGGCTGCACTCACAGACCCCTGACCTATGAGTATGACGATAGGAATGTCGGCGTACAGTGGCAAAACATGCCCCGGCTCGACGAGAATCGGTTGACTTTCGTTGCGACCGACTGCGTCACCGAGGACACCGCCATCGTGAAAAAGGCCAATGATTTGTGACATTGCCTCGATTGAACCACCGCCGTTTTCGCGCACATCGATGATCAATCCCGACGGGATAATCCCCGGTGTGGTTGCCCCTGCGAGCGCCGCCACCACAAGCGAACGGAGATTTTCGCGGTTGAAACTATCGATGGTCAGTAATTGAACAGTCGTCCCAGGGATGGTGGTAGCCACTGCCTCAGGGAATGCATCGCCGGGGATTGCATTCCGCACGATGGGGATATCGAGCAGTGCCGTACCACGTTGTATCGTGAGCATCACCGTCGTCCCGATTGGGCCACGAACAGCACCCCCATAGTCCTCGTTGTTACGGATAAAATCCGCCACACTCCGCCCATCGATGGCTGTCACGATGTCATACGTACGGATGCCAGCCAACGCTGCAGGACCGCCTTGGGCCACACGAATAATCAAAATCTGATCGGGTAAATCACGGAGCATGACGCCGATGCCCGCATATCCTGCAGACCCGGTATAGACTGCGTCGTCTGCAGCGGCGTCTTGGGGTGAGTCGAAGCGTGTGTGGTCGTCATTGAGCGTATTGATGGCTTCTTGCACGATGCGATAAAACGCTTCGGTCGAGGGTGCTGCAACGATGCGTTCGTCATAGGCGTGTTCTGCAGCTGCCCAATCAGCGCCATTGTAATCGCGATACACGTAATTTTGTTGGACAACCTGCCATACATCATGGAAGTAACGGAGGCGCTCGCGTGCGGTATAGCCAACATAGGTGGGTGATGGAGCACGCACAACCACACCGAGTGTCGGTGCAGGAGTCGCCGTCAGGGGAATTGGGGTCTCCGTGAAGGGAACGGGGGAGTTCGTCACGGTGGGAGTGTGCGTCGGTGTCGAGCTGCCGACAGCCAACGATTGACATCCCGTGCTGCCTACCATCACCCAAACGACGACAGCGATAAGTCGGAGAATACGGCGCTGGTAAAGGTCAGACAGCGTTTTTTGACACGATGTGTAAACGTTGCGCAAATGCAAAGAGAAACACTCCTACCACGATGGTGGTGATAAGGGCAGTTTGGAGCGATGTCAGTTCTGCAACGTTCCCGATGAGCGGCGAACAGACAATGAACGACACATAACACATCGACATCAGTGCGCCCGAGAAGGCACTGTTTTGGCCTGGCACGAGCTTCGCGCCTGCCGTCAACGCCGTAGGAATCGGCCCGGCAGCCCCGAACCCAAGGATAGCAAATGCTGCAATCGCTAACCATAAACTGTCAGACATCGTCAGCAATAACCCTGCACCGATAATCGCCACCGCCGATACCATAATCGAGCGTACAACACCAAAGCGATCAACAATCGTTGCATTTGTCATGCGGCCAATAAACATAATCGCGTTAAAAATGGCAAATCCCAATCCGCCAATCACCGCAGATGCGCCGAGGCTGCTCAAGTGGAGTACTGACCAGGTCACCGCAATGCTTTCGGCGAATGCCGCAAAAAAGCCAATCATGCTCAAAGTGAACACAATGCCGTTCCTGCGCAACAGCCCAAAGGCAGCGCCGACCCCACCAGTTCCTTCTTCGACAACACTCATGGGGAAGCGCAAAAAGAGGTTGATGACGGCCAATATGAGCCCGATTGCGGCGATACCCCAGAGAATATGTGCATACGACATACCAATTTGGAGTAGTTGCCCCGCGGCAAGGCTCGCAATCACGGCACCGCCACAAAAGACCGCATGGACGTAGTTCATCATACTGCGACCACGTTCACGTTCCCAGTCGAGGGTCACCGAATTGATGGTGATTTCGATCGTGCCATAGCCCAATCCGTAGAGCAGATTCACGAGTGCAAAATGGAACGGAGAAGCAGCAGCAGATAACGCCAGCGTTGCACCAATCAAAATGAAAAGACCAATCGACAAGGCAAAACGTTTGCCGATGCGTTCGATTGCTGGTCCACCGAACAACAGGATAATGACCGCAGTCAGGGGTGAGATGAGGGACAATTCACCAAACAATGCCTCGCCCATGCCGGTAGCAGGCATGATATCTTTCCAAAAAACGCCATTGGCACCGATGCTGAATCCAAAAAACACAAACACCGCGAATACCATTGCAATCACTCCGCGGTGATGCCACTGACGATCCTGTTGCACGGGAACCTCCATACTGCGTCGTAATGAGTATCTCAGTATACCATGCAGCTTTTTGCTACAATGTCCGCGAGAAGGCATACACCCTGTATGCCGATGCGACGAGGAGGTCGCGATGCGCTATGGAATCATTGGAGGCGGGGGGATGGCGCGCACCCACGCCAGCCATGTATTGCGTCACCCGGCAGCAACGCTCGTCGCCTGTGCAGCCGCTGCGTACACCCCGGCGACGCAGGAGCTTCTGCGTTCTGCACACGTACCCTGCTATGACCATGCCAATCAATTACTCGCCCACACAGATATTGATGCCGTCATCATTGCCACACCGACCGATACCCACGCTGCGTTGACCATCGCAGCGCTCGAAGCAGGAATGCACGTCTTCATCGAAAAGCCGCTTGCACGCACGGTCGCTGAAGGCCAGGCGATGCTCGCGGCCACGAAACGCACCGGCAGAAAACTTCTCTGCGGCCAAGTCGTGCGCTATTTTGCTGAGTATGCCCAATCACACGCACTCATCACGAGCGGCGCAATTGGCAATGTCGGCGTTGCGCGCACCTCACGAGCCGGTGCACATCCACCCGCCGACAGTTGGTATGCAGACACTCCACGCAGTGGTGGTGTCGCACTCGATTTATTGATTCACGATATCGATTGGTTATTGTGGACATTCGGACCCGTAGTGCGCGTCTACGCCAAAAGCATTACTGCCCGCAATATTCCTGGCCGCGATGGTGTATTGGCCGTGTTACGATTCCACGCTGGCATCATCGCCCATGTCGAAGCCAATTGGGCCTACCCAAGCGGGTTTGTGACGACCCTCGAAGTCGCAGGGAGTAACGGAATCGTGTCACATCGAAACACTGATGCACCCGATATTGCACTGCGACCACAACCACAAACAAACGCAGCACTCGCGACGGATCATGCTGCGCACGAAGATCCCTACTAGGCACAATTCTGCGCATTTGATACGTGGGTACGTGGCGGCAACAGCCCACGCAGCACCCCTGAAGACAGTCTCCTCAGCCTCGCGGTGACACTTGCAATCGTCGAAAGTGCATCGACCGGTTCAGTTGTCACGTTTTCACCCGAAGGAGCTGAACAATGAATCCAACCATCATTCGCATCGGGATTGCGGGTGTCGCACACGGTCATGCGCACAGCTATGCCAGCGCCGGCAACGCTTTGCCAGGTGTCCAGGTCGTCGGCGTGCACGACCATGACCATGCCAGTGGGAAGGCCTTTGCCACGCAGTATGGGGTGCCCTTCTTCGAGAGCCTCGATACATTACTGGGTGTCTGCGACACACTGATGATTGCAGCCGAAAACAGCTACCATCATCCATTCGCTTTGCAGGCTGCGACTGCACGCATTCCGACGTTATGCGAAAAACCGTTGGCGACGACCGTTGCCCATGCGCGTGAAATGGTCGATGCCTTTGCAGATGCCGGCGTACAGCTCGGAACAGCCTTTCCCGTTCGGTATAGTCCGGCAGTCCGTCGTCTCCGAGATTCCGTTACCGGCGGGTCTCTCGGTGCAACATTGATGGTACGTGCAACTAATCGTGGGACGTACCCAGGTGGCTGGTTTGGTGATCCAGACCTCGCCGGTGGTGGAGCCATCATGGATCACACGGTGCACGTCACTGATTTGGTACGCTGGATCTGGGGTCGTGAAGTGGTCGAGGTCTATGCAGAGGGCGGAACGGCGCTCCACGATATCCCTGTCGATGATGTCGGGATGCTACTGTTGACTCTCGATGATGGAATGGTGGTCAGCCTCGATCCGAGCTGGTCTCGGCCAGCAGGCGTCTATCCCACGTGGGGTGATGTGACGATGGAGGTCACGACACAAAACGGAATCGTGAACCTTGATGCGTTCGGTCCGCATGTCGACCTGTATCAGAAGTCCAGCGGTCAGGTGCGCTGGGTCGGGTATGGTGTCAACTTCGATGCGCTCATGATAGCCGATTGGATCGAAGCGGTCCGGACGGGTGCACCAGCCCCGATATCAGGCATTGACGGACTGCGTGCAGTCGAAGTCGTCGCAGCAGCGTATCGGTCAACCCGCACGCACGCCCCCGAACGCGTCGGATAGCGTCCCTTTGACAGCCTTTGGCCTCACTGGTATAGTTTGGGTATCAGAGTTGGAGTCCGTTTGATGCGCAATGCACCTCGGTTCGACAATATGATGACCATGACAAATCCCGCGTGACCAGCAACGTCATCGTTGCTGATACACCGCGGGTACAGCACGTACCCGCGGTACTTTTTTCTCATCAAAAGGGGGGCATGATGGCAGAGCATATTCTCGTTTCGGTTGCATGGCCGTACGCAAATGGACCATTTCATGTGGGGCATATCGCAGGTGCATATCTGCCAGCCGATATTTTTGCCCGCTATAGTCGCTTGCGCGGGCGTAATGTACTGATGGTCTCTGGCTCGGATTGCCATGGCACACCAATAACTCTCGCCGCCGAAAAAGAAGGCGTCCCACCGCAAACGATCATCAATCGCTATCATGCGAGCTTCATCGACACCCTGCGAGCAATGGGAATCACCTTCGATTTATTCACGCAGACATATACCGATAATCATTATGCTGCCACAACGGACATCTTCGAGGTCCTCCAGTCCAAAGGGTATATTTACCGTGAAACAGCAGTAGGATCGTACTCTGAGTCCCTTGCACGATTTTTACCGGATCGCTTCGTCGAAGGTATCTGCCCTAATTGCAAATACGACAAGGCACGCGGTGATCAATGCGATAAATGTGGCCAGTTGCGTGATCCCAAGGAGCTCGGGAGCCCACGTTCAACGGTCGACGGCGCTCCGGTGACATTCCGCGACACCGAGCACTTTTACCTCGATTTAGCAAAACTCGAACCTTCACTGCGCGCATGGCTCGATTCCACATCACGTGATTACTGGCGTAGCAATACCCTGGCATTCACACAGAATTGGCTTCGTGAAGGCCTCCATGGCCGTGCCATTACCCGCGACCTCGAGTGGGGTGTGCCCGTCCCCGGGAAGTTAGCAGAATTCAAAGACAAACGTATCTATGTCTGGTTTGATGCGGTAATCGGCTATTATTCTGCGTCGTTGGAATGGGCCAAACGCACCGGGCAGAGCGATGCCTGGCGTGCCTGGTGGGATCCGACGAAAGCCGCAAAGGGCTATTACTTCATCGGCAAAGACAATATCCCGTTCCACACCATCATTTGGCCGGCCATGCTCCTCGGTTACGGTGACCGTGCATTGCCCTATGATGTCCCGGCAAATGAGTTCCTCAATCTCGAGGGCGACAAAATGAGTACGAGCCGTAACTGGGCACTGTGGATGCCAGATTTGTTGACCCGCTACGAGCCCGATTTGCTCCGCTACTACCTCACCGCCGCTGCGCCCGAAGGTAAAGATAGCAATTGGAGTTGGGCCGAGTTCGTCCAGCGCGTCAATAGTGAGCTGGTGGCGACCTGGGGCAACTTGGCCAATCGTGTGCTCACGCTCTCGCAACGCAACTTCGGTGGCGTCCCTACACCTGGTGAATTTTTGCCTGTGGATACGACACTCATGAATGCAATCGAAGAAGGATTCGGCCGCGTACAAGAGCTGTATGAAGCAGTGAAACTGCGTTCCGCACTCCAAGAAGCAATGTCTCTGGCACAAATGGCCAATCAGTACCTCAGCGAACAAGAGCCTTGGAAGGTGGTAAAAGTCGATCCGACGCGTGCTGGAACGGTGATATTTGCAGCACTCCGGGCTGTCGATACCATCAATCGGCTGATGGCCCCGATTATGCCGCATGCCTGTCAACGCCTGCACTTCATGCTCGGGTTTGATGATGTGCTGGCGCCGCAACCGGTAGTCGAGACAGAAACTGACCCCGAAGGCAAACCACGGCCCGTCCTCACGGGGAATTATACCCACCACGCAGGCTGGCACATCAGTACCCTCGCACCCGGCACCCTCATCCGCGAGCCAGCACCATTGTTCCGCAAATTAGACGACACACTGGTCGCCGAAGAGCTCGCCAGACTCGAAAGCAAATAAGTCCCAGCCCTCGTGATGCATGCCATCACGAGGGCTGTTCAGCATCAGGAGACAGTGCATGCGATTTGGTCATGTCAACCTCGTCGCTCGCGATTGGCGGGCCTTAGCAGCATTTTATTGTCACTTTCTCGGCTGTACCATGCTCGCACCCGAGCGCGATTTGCACGGCAATACCATCGATGCCGGTGTAGGAGTCAGCGACGCCCGTATCCGCGGAGTGCATCTGCGCTTACCAGGGTATGGCGAACACGGACCGACGCTCGAGATGTATCGGTATGACCCCCTCATAGACGTCGCAGCCAACGTCCGGCGGAGCGGATTCGGCCACATCGCGTTCCAAGTCGACGACATCGATGCGATACGCGCGGCCATTATTGGCGGTGGTGGGTCGGCTATTGGGGACATCGTCACGACGACTGCGGGTGACAAACAGGTGTCATGGTGCTATGTTGCAGATCCCGAAGGGAACGCCATCGAATTACAACGCTGGCACGAA
>JBJONV010000129.1:0-6176 GCA_046051665.1 Chloroflexota bacterium | reverse complement strand
CATACGATAGACATGCGTGTCATTGCGGCGTTGACGTCATATCTTTCAACAAATCTATGATGAACCAGAATTCAACCCACTTCCTCGAGGCGTTTGTCATCATCGAGGGCTATATCGCATCTATATCGACCCTTGGCAAGGGTGTCCCGTTCGTGGCGCAAGTGGACAACTTACGGCTCACCGACCAGACCGTGCAGGCATATGCCGAGGACCTCAAAGCATTTGCGCGCCTGCGCAACGTAATCGTGCACGAACGCGGCGGCGGTAAAGTCCTCGCGGAGCCAAATGACTGGGCTGTCGAACGTATCTGTCACGTCCGAGACATGCTCATACAACCCCCGACGGTGGCGATTTTTGCGACCAACAATGTGCTGAGTATCCGCAGCGACGATCACCTCGGGGCTGCATCGCGCATCATGTATGAGCACCACTACTCGCAGCTCCCTGTGTATGGTCCTGACGGGTATGAAGGGTTGCTGACCATTCGTAACATTACGTATTGGCTTGGGGCCCAACAAGCACAGTTGCTTGATCTGACACAAGTACGTGTCTCTGCCGTGTTGCGCCACACAGAGCCTGCCGATACGGCGTTATTTGTGTCACCCGATGCATCGTTGGTGGTGGCATTGACTGTTTTTGCAGCACACAAACGCCGCGGCAACCCTATTGATGCCATCCTTATTTCGACCGATGGGACGACTGCCGGCGAGTTGTTGGGAATCATCGCGTTAGCGGATCTGCCAGATATCGCGGAACGCTTGCGCTTGAGCCAAGAAAGCTAGTGACCACAGAGTCATGCAGCAGGAATGGTCGCCGTTTCTGAGGAAAAACTCCACTTCGATATCTCTTTTCTCACAAAAAACGTACCACCCCTCCACGGGTTTGCTATGGTACCATAGCGATATGGGCGGTATGCATGCCACAAAGGGTGATCATGAACCAGGGAATATTTGAGCCACGTATTGCATTGTTTGTTTGGGTAAGTTGTGGTGCATTGGCTGGAGCACTGATTTATCGCAAGGGGTATCACATGGCTGCGGCGATTGCCATTGGGCTCTTGCTCGGACCACTGTCGATTTTGATTGCATTGTTGATTCCCATGCGCAAAACTCCCACCGGTGAGTAAGCCGCACGAGAGGAGCATCGCATGAACAGCACCGTCATAGCACGGATGGACGGCGATCAGAGCAGTATCGAAGTCATCGAATACCCGACGCTGAACCTGTCACGCCGACCCGATTTGGCTGCTATTGCGTACTATGCACAGCAGATGGGAGTGCGCCTGCGTCAACTACGTATCACCCTGCACGGCGGTGGTGCGGCGATAGAACCCGGCATGCTCCAATTCAGTCATGGCACCATTACCTCCAATACCACCGTCGGTGGTGCCTGGGGATTCCTCAAACGATACATCCAAAAGCGCTTCAACAATGAATCGATCTTTCGTACCACTTTTCACGGAAATGGTGTGATCTATACCGAGCCGACGTTTGACCACTACTTATTGGCACGCATCGCACCCGGCGAAGAAGCGATTGTCGATGATGGCCGTTATGTCGCGAGTGAACTGGGCATCGAAACAGGGCTTGCCCTCAAGAAAAGCCTCTCCAGTCTTTTGTTGAGCAAAGACGAAGTTGTGCGCACACGCATTACTGGTACAGGCTGGTGTGTGGTGCAAAGTCCCATTCCCGCCAGCGACGTCCTCAGGATTGATTTGCAAGACCAAGAACTACGTGTCGATGGTGACATCGTTCTGTTTCGCAAAGGGAATTTGGAGCAACAGGTGGGCGGCGCGACCAGCGACGTCCCCGGTTTGGTGACTTCCGGCGAAGGACTCGTCAACGTCTTTCGTGGGACAGGGCAAGTCTGGTTAGCACCCGCAGAACACGGCTACGAACAGCTGATTGACATGTTGCAACGCGCTGGTATGCCCTATGGCCCGCGCACTGCAACGCCACCGCGACCCCGCCGTACGTTGGAGGATCTTCTTTCGTGACAGACACACCCACACCACGGCAAATTGTTGCCCGTGGCTACGACCAACTCACCGAACGCTATACCACCTGGGCAACATCGCAACACGATGAATCTCGTGGTCGTTATATGCAGGTTTTACTCGATCACGCACGCGGTCGGATGCGACTGCTTGATTTGGGTTGCGGCAACGGATTGACGTCGACCAAACGGCTTGCCGAAGCCTACAAGGTAACCGCAGTAGACATCTCGCCCAAAAATGCAAAATTGGCCGCTCGGGCAATCCCACGTGCACAAATCATCTGCGCCGATATGACACAATTGTCCTTCCCACCAGAATCATTCGACGCGATTAGTGCGTTCTACTCGCTCATTCACATCCCGCGAGAAGATTTGGCCGATTTTTTTGGGCGGATTACCCGCTGGTTGCGCCCCAATGGACTGTTTGTCGGCTGTCTGACGGCATATGACCTTCCCGAAGAATTTTCGGCAGATTGGCTGGGAGTTCCGATGTACTGGAGTGGCTACAGTAGCGAACGCAATCGGGAGCTCCTGCGTGAGGCCGGATTGACCGTTCATAGTGCGGTCGAAGAGACAAAAGACGAAGACGGCGTGGCGGTGACCTTCCTGTGGTTCATTGCCGAACGGCGCACCCTCTAAACAAAGCGAGTACACATGCACCACTTCACTGCGATTGATCATATCGGCATCGCCGTCACAGACATCGACGAAGCCGTTGCTTTTTATACACACATGTTTGGCGTTACCGAATGGGAGCATATCGCGCTCCCCGAGCGGGCGATGCGCGTTGCTGTTGCTCGCTACGGTGACAGCGCCGTAGAACTCATTGCCCCGACCTCGGCGGACGCAGCGTTCGCGAAATATCTTGCCGACAAAGGGCCAGGAATGCACCATATTGCGTACCGGGTGGACGACATCGATGCCTCACTGGCCGCACTCAAGGCACAAGGCTTGCGCCTGATTGACGAGGTAGCACGCCCAGGTTTGCACGGCACACGGGTTGCATTTGTACACCCCAAAGCAACCATGGGTACGCTCATCGAGTTGGTCCAGCACGTATGACCCCCGTGGGCATCGGCATCATCGGTTGTGGCCCGATTGCGCAAGCTGCCCACCTCCCCGCGACGGTCAAAGCCCGCAATGCGGTGTTGATGGCAGTCTGCGATTACTCAGAGCGATTACGATTAGCGGCTCTGCAGACGCATGGCGCAGCACGTGCGTATGCAGATGCGGACGAATTGCTCGCAGACCCCCGTGTCGAGGCGGTGATTATTGCGGTGGCCGATGCGTTCCATGTCCCACTCGCGCTGGCAGCACTCCGCGCCGGCAAGCACGTCTTGGTCGAAAAGCCCGTTGCTGATACGCTCCAGGCAGCCCAAACCCTCGAGGCGGCCGCACGTCAGGGCAATCGCATCCTCCATATCGGTAATAACAAACGGGCCGATGCTGCCATCGCGTATGCACACGACATGGCTTGGCATACCCTCGGTCAACGCATCGCCTACCGCGGCTGGTATTGCGACTCCCATGCACGCTATACGATGACCGACAACCTCCAACCGACGTTCGTGAGCGCCACAGACGTCTTGCGTCCCGCAGGCGACCCCAAAAATGATCGTCGTCGCTATTTGCTCCTGACACACGGGAGTCATCTGGTCGATACGGCACGCTTTCTGTGCGGCCCGATCGAGCGCGTCCAAACGCAGTACCTCGAACGTGCTGATGCCCGGTGCTGGTTCAGTGCAGTGACCTTTGCCGACGGGGCGCTCGGCCACCTCGATTTGACCGTTACCATACAGGGCGATTATCACGAAGGATTTGGGTTATACAGCGAACACGGATCGATCCAGGCAAAAACATATCTGCCCTGGTTCCTCAAAAGCAGTGACGTCGAGGTATTCACCAGTACTGATCAACACTATCATCGGCCGCTCGCTCCTGACGGGTACACCTATCGTCGCCAGATTGAACACTTCTGTGACGCCATTCGTGGCATCGCACAGCCGCATGCGGCGACAATCACCGATGGAGTCGCCGCCGTGGCAGTATTGACGGCAATGACGCAATCTGTCGAACAAGGAAGCACGTGGGTAACGATCGCGGATGCAACGGGGTTACCATGACGATTCGCCTGGGCTGCGCAGTATGGGCACACAAAGCATGGATCGGGACGTTTTATCCTGCAGGAACGCCGCACACGGCGCTCCTGCGGCGATACACTGAACGTGCCGATACCGTGGAAGGGAATGCGACGTTCTATGCCGTCCCGAGTGCAGACACAGTGGCAAAGTGGGCTTCAGAAACGCCTGCATCATTTCGCTTTTGTTGTAAAATCCCCAAGGCCATCAGTCACGCAGGGGCGCTCCACAGTACTATTGCAGCACGTGATGCTTTTTTGACGCGAATGGAACCTCTCGGTGCACGGCAAGGACCGTATTTTCTCCAACTTCCACCACGCTACAGTACCCAACACCTGAATGATCTGACAACCTGGCTGGCGTCCTGGCCGACGACGCTAAAACTGTCTGTTGAGGTGCGTCATCCGAGCTGGTACACGCCACGTGGGCGTGAAGCGCTCGAGAATGTATTGAACCGATATGGAATCGGCCACTGCATGATGGATGTCAGGCCGTTAGATGAGCCAGGCTTGGCAGGCGCAGATGCCGATCTCGACGAGGCACGTGATCACAAACCCGATGTACCACTCGATCCATGGGTGAGTGGTTCTTTTGCGTTGGTACGGTATATTAGCCATACCGATGCGCACGCCAATGCCGGGTACATTACCGAATGGGCACAGCGAATCGTCGCGTGGGATGCACGGGGAATCGATACGTATTTTTTTATGCACTGCCCAAACGAAGACCGCTCACCGGCACACCTCCAGCTCCTGCGGAACGCACTTGCAGCGCTATTGCCGGCAGGCCATCCGGTGTGGGATAATTCCCCACCAGAGCAACAGGCGTCATTGTTCTAAAGCATACCACCGCGTTAGAGAGATTCCCCACCCGTGACATACCTCGCAGGACTCAACGAAGAACAACGCACTGCCGTGACCGCACCAATCGGCCCTATCTTGCTCAAAGCAGGTGCAGGGAGCGGCAAGACGCGTGTGCTCACCTTGCGCATCGCCCACATGGTGCAGCACCATCGCATCGACCCCAGCAGCATCCTCGCACTGACGTTTACCAACAAAGCCGCCAAGGAAATGCGCACGCGCTTGCGGGGTGTGTTAGGTGGGCACGTCAAACAACTGACAACCGGGACCTTCCATTCGATCTGCGTCCAGATTTTGCGGGCGCACATCGAAGGCAAAATCGGGCATTTTACCCGGAACTTCAGCATCTATTCGGGTGACGAACAAGAACAGCTGGCGCAACAATCTATTGACGCAGCCCCCGAACCATCGCCAGACGCGACCGATGTCGATGATTTGATGCGCCGGATTTCCCGTGCCAAAAGTCGCCTCCAGACACCCCGCATGCTCTTGGCCCAGGCCGAAAACGCCAATGATTCGTGGGTGGCACTGCGCTACCGGCATTATCAGGGTCTGCTTGCAGAAGCGAATGCCCTCGACTTCGACGACTTGATCCAACATTCGTATCGCTTATTGAGCGATCACGAAGATATCCTTGACGCCGTCCAGAAGCGTTGGAAGCACCTCTTGGTGGACGAATACCAAGACACGGATCCCAGCCAATTCAGCCTAGTGCGCGTGCTGAGCGAACCGGTTGGAAATCGGCCGCGGTCGTTGTTTGTGGTCGGTGATGCAATGCAATCTATCTATGGATTCCGCAATGCCGACCACACCATCATTTCGCGTTTTGGCGAAACGTTCCCCGACGCTACCATAATCGAGCTCAAAACCAACTATCGCAGTCGGCAGGCGATATTAGACGCTGCATATGCGGTGATCCGGCCCAGTAGGCTGGTGTTGCCTATGCAACTCAAAGCCAACCAACGGAGTATCGAGGGCGAGCGCAGTGTAGTCTTTTTGGAGTACGGGAACGGCAAAGAAGAAGCCGACAAAATCGCCTACGAAATCGCAGCGATGGTCAATGCGGGGTCAGCCGATGGCGGAGCGTTTGGCGATGTCGCAGTAGCCGGCCGGCGTGCCAAGGAATTCGCGATTTTGTATCGCTCCAAACACATGAGCCGACAGTTCGAAGAATCGTTGCGGA
>JBJONV010000128.1:0-7641 GCA_046051665.1 Chloroflexota bacterium | reverse complement strand
TGAGCATAGCGTAATCACCGTGTATCCCGCAGAGGCTGACACCGCTCCGTACACTCCCTACTCACCCACTATTTGTGTCAGGAGCTCGAGAGCATCCCCACGCTTCAGCACAGGGTGGAAGTACTGGTTGCCGTAGGTCCGCAGACAGCGATAGCAACTCGTCTCGGGGCCACAACACTCGGTTGCCACATGTGCCCGCGCAGCCCGGAGCACATCGGGCACACAATCGGCAATCTGCAAGGCAAAGCCTGCTCCACCCGGCACGACATCAAAGATAACCACCCGAATGGTGCCCGCTGCGGTTTTGTAGATGGTTCCGTCGATTTCGTCGCGTTCGATATGAAGCAGGCGTGACGCTCCTTCGAGGATGGCATAGAGCACACTGCGCACATCCATCGTCGGTGTCTGGGTCATCCGATTGAACTGGATTTCGAGCGCATCGGTGACAAAATTATGCACCAGGCTGATGCGGCGGCGGATCCGCCCCGAACACGGTCGATTGGTAATCGGCGATTTGTGTTCGCGATCTGCCGTTTTGTCTGTTGCATACCCACAACGATCACAATACTGATACCCCTGGGCGTTCGTCCCTTCGTTGATGGCACTCAGTTGCACGTTGCGATTGAAGTAGATGTCGATGTCGTGTTGTCGCAACACTGCATCGTTGCGGTCCCGTGGCCGGGTCGCCATCGTCTCGCCACTAAACGAAAAGCGCGAGGCGCGCCCACGCGGTGGCCGACCCCCTACCACGGGCTTACCGCTGTCGTAGGTCGCAATAAACCCAAACTCGGGCACGATATAATCCGTCGCACGCTGTGCGTTGGCCGCAAAACCACAGTTGCGGCACAGCGCTGCAGAGGCGTCCCCAATGGTCAACGTCGCATATTCGCACTGGCTACAGCGCATGTATTTGCCTGCTACCAAGCCACGCCCCCCGGGGATGACGATGCCGCCACTTTCCCACACCAATCCCGCTGCCACAACCTGCGATCCGGGCGCGTACTCGCCAATGGCAATCTGTAAGTCACGGGTCAGCTCGACCCGATCGGCATTGTCATTGGGGATGTGGTCGGTTTTGAGCTGCACGACATCAGTCGGGAACCCATACTTGGGCATCAACCCAAAGTTTGGTAATACCCCAAACAACTCGCGCTGTTCCAAGGTTTTGAGCATTCGTGACAGACGATTCAGCTGACTATTGTGGGTCGATATGGCGTCGACTCCGCCTGCGCGGATTTCTTCTAATGCCGCGATGATTGCAGCGAATTCGTTGTTCAGCTGATGGTCAGCGCGGTACAGACTATTGAGGTACAAGGGCACATGTTCTTCGGTCCATGCGCCGAGCCAGCCCCAGTTTTCGACCTCCATCTCGTGCTGCAATTCGGGCGTAAGCACCGCCTCGAATGCCTCTTTGATTGCCTGTGGATGCTGCCCGATATATTCGATTAACCCTGCTACAACTGGGTTCAATGCATCGGTATTAATGTCAGGATGTCGAAAAAAAACTCCGCTCTTGTTTGGCCACTTTGTATCGGTTTTGGTTTTCCAATAGCGCAAAAACGCCGACAGCACGATGGCATAGAGGTGCCGTCGCGTAATCTTGGTATTGCTCGTCTGTAACCGCGGCGCAGGGATGATACCGCTAATCATCGCGACAGGATCATCAAAATACGTTAAATCGTGCGAGCGCCGCTGACAATAGGTCACAATCATCGCCGTTGCCCCATCACGGCGACCTGCCCGCCCTGCACGCTGGATGTAATTGGCGGTCGAGGGCGGCATATTGCGCAAAAAGACCGTCTGCAATTCACCCACGTCCACGCCGAGTTCAAAGGTCGTGGTACACGAGAGCACGTTGATTTCGCCATTCGTAAACTTGATCTGCACGTCACGGGCATCTTCGTTACGCAGATTGGCGCTGTGTTCGTGTACCGACATGCCCGTTTTGACGAACGATACATATTGCCGCTGATACAAGGTGCGCTCATCAGCATCCACCGAGACGGGGAGCATCGTGCCGGTACAATTTTTCCCCGTACAGACCCCACGGACGTGCACATATGCATGCTTGCGACACTTGCTGCAGACGTACCCACGAGGCGTCAACGAAGGAACAAGCTCATGCATGGCATAGTCCAGTTGAAAGACAATGCCTTCCCTGGCGACGTTCTCCGACTTCAGATAGCCACGCATCGCACCGGTAGGCGCTGCAATGACGTCCCATACCTCATCCAAAATAGCCACGGCATCTGCTTTGGTTGGCGGTGTGACTGGGTTGAGCGCACGCAACAGATTCATCGTCATGTCGACACGGTTATTGGTAGACGTCACCGGCAACCAAGAGAAAATGTTGCGCGTGCTCTGGAGCTTACGAATATACTGCTCACGCTCGGGTCCCGGCATGAAGTCCGCATCCCCGATATCGACACCATCGGGCATCGACAGCACACGCCGGTGCCGGATGGTGCGGAGCAACAATTGGATGAAATTCCACGCCTCCTCGGTATCTAACCCAAGCGCAGCCAAGCGTTGCGGCGTGACGAACTTTTGCGGGCGAGCCAGACGGATTTCGAGCAATCCTTGTGTCTCGAGGCTGACGTCTTTGGCAATCCCCATCGATTCACGCATCATCCACGTTTTTACGATATTCAGTTTTTGGGGGCTACTCATGCGGTCGTCAAAGAGATGTGCAGCTTGTGCGGCTTTTCGCAGAGGCAGAGCAGCATCCTCGAGGCGTACCTCACCCGGCGAATCCTTTTCGAGTTTCATAAGCGCCTCGAGCAGTAAGCGTCGCTGCAAAATAGCGCCATAGTTACGTTCCAAATATGGCGCAAAGAAGGCGGCATCTTGGCGGCCGTCGGCAAAGACAATCATTCGGCGCCCATCGCCACGCAGGTCAATGTCGGGGCGTGGGGGAATTTGTTGATACAACGCAGTGGTCAAAATACCCACTGGGGCATCCTGTCCGGTGGCTGCACCCATAATGACACTTCCCGCACCGTCGTGCGCACCGCAATTCACACAATACGTAGTATTGGAGCGTTCGACATCGTTTTTGCCGGGGAGTGGCACGCGCCGGTGGAGGAGCACCGCTTGTACCGAGCCACAGCTACATGCGCTTGCCCGTTGTGGTCCACCTGCGTCATCCACCCCTGCCACAGTGCGTGGTTTGCCGCAGGATGTGCAGAGGAAGTAGCTATACACGTTGCTGTTTGGTGACTCGAGATTATCGTCTTCGTCCGATTCGCTGATATCGTTCTCGAGCAACAGATAATCCAGTGGTCGCGCATCATTGAGTTGGGGCAGTTCGATCCCCTTTTCTTGATCGAATCGCCCGCTCAGATACGGCGCGCCACAACGCGTACAACGCGAGATTTCGTAGACCTTCTTGTCGCAATCTGGGCAACGCTCGTGTCGTCGCAGAAAGACCTTGCGGTTCCCGTCAGCATGCTCTTGGCGATTGAGACAAACAAACATCCCTTCGAGCGCCTTGACAAAGACGTGATAGCGCGACGGCAACAACGGCTTCTCGGTGTTGCTGCGTTTCGCATGCAGAAGCAATTCGATAAAGCGCACTACGACGTCACCATCATCGGCATGATTGAGCGACACGAGCTCCGCAAAGGTGGCGACATCAAAGGCTTTTTCTCGCAGCAATTCTTGGGTCCGACGGGTGCGTGTATCCCCCACCAACACGGCGTACAGCAGTGCACCATAATGCGGCGCAGGAGTATACTGCGCTGGTTCGAGACCTGGGATAAGTGTGCGTAGTCGTGGGACGATATCCGCAAGCACATCCTGCTCTGATTCCTGGTTTTTGATACGTTGCAGCCCGTCGTACAAGGCGCCATACAGCGCAGGGGTGCCTTCGCCCCACGACGCACCCGACACGATGATGCGTTCACCGGTGACGACGTCCTGCTTCGTTGCGTCTGCGTCATCCCATGCGAATGGTTCACCAAACAATGTTTCGGCGAAGCGCGCCACATCGATGCGTTCGTCGAGCGACCCAATCGTGGCAGACGTGCCGATACAGCGCAAATGCCCGGGCTTGGTATTGATACGTTGCTTGACGCGTCGCAAGAGCATGCTTATTTCGACACCCAATGCGCCGTTGTAGGTGTGCACTTCGTCGAGGACAATCATCGACCAATGTTTGGCAGATTCTCCATCGAAGAAGACGGTATCTTCGGGGCGGAGCAACAGATACTCCAGCATCGCATAATTGGTAATCAAGATATCTGGTGGACTATTGCGCATGCTGTCGCGACTGAGGCGCTCATTCGGGAGCGGTGTTTCGCCGGGATTTTCACGGCGGAACTGCTCACGCGCTTCCACGTCTCTCTGCTCGGTTTCGCCCGTATACCGGCCGAACGTAATCTGCGGAGTGAACTTGAGCAACGCCCGCAACCGCTTGAGTTGATCGTTTGCCAATGCGTTCATGGGGTACAGCAAAAGTGCCCGCACGCCCGGTGACTGGCGCTGCTGCGGCTCTTCGCGAAACAGCATATTGAGCAGTGGGATTAAAAACGACTCGGTTTTGCCCGAACCCGTACCAGTAGCCACCACCAGGTTCCGTCGCTGTGTGACCACTTTGCGAATTGCACGCTCTTGATGCGCATAGATGGGTCGATTGGCCGGCAAGACCTCTTGATTAATCTGCAGAAAATCCCGTGCCAACACGCCCTCTTGCACTAGCGAAGCCAACGATTCACTCGACGCAAATGGGAGCGTTCCTTCGAGGTAGGGTCCTCTGACCAACACTTCGCTTTCGAGCTGCTCGGCATAGAGCACATTCATCGACGGGTCATTCATGACATTGAGTGAGCGCAGGTATTGTCGGTACGTCTCTTGGAGATGTTTCGTTGTCTCGAGCGGATGTATATTCGTCATCGTGCCCTCCTACGGCAATACAGTCAGGAGATAATCGCGCAAATCGCCACGTTCGGGAGTGTACTTGTTCAGTTTGCGTAGGACTGACTCAGCGCCAACGTATTCCCACCAGCGCGCAACATTCATTTTCAACGGGCGATGTTCGGTGATTGCGGTACGAATCAACCACACTTGAATCACCGGCATCAGCCGATCGCGCCATGCACGAATTCGATCGTTTTTCCGTTGTTCCAGATCGAACTGACTCGCGGGGTTTCTGCGAATCAGACTCGTGGCATAGATAGCTTCTTCATACGAAATTTCTTGCGACGCATTGAGTGCGTCATGCCACGCCGGATCGACCATTTCACGGAGAATGCCATGCCAATATACCGAGTCTGTTATACCAAGTGGCACAAATGGCTCGTCGTATTCCTCGACCAAAAAGACGCCATGAGCCCGTAGGCGCAAGAAGTCGGATGTTTCGAGTGAACGCTGGAGGAACGCTGCAATGTGCGACTCGGCCACCCCGCCACGGATTTCGGCTTTGAGCATCACATCAAAGAGGTCTTGACCGACAAGTGACGCCAAATACTGCACTAATTCACGATCAAACAGCGTACCCTGGCGCATCGTGAGTGTCAGCTTCAACACAGCGATAAGAAAACAGAACCGGTTGGCATCATAGAATCGCACCATGCTCGAACGAAGTTCTCGTTCGAAGACCTCTTGAATTTTGACCAGGTTACCATCTCGTTGCATCTGCACCACTGCTTGGTGTATTCGGACGAGGAGCCGGTATACCACCTTAATGCAAATTTCGTCGGTCGAACGTGGCATCGCATAAAGTTGCTGGAGCAACTCGACATTAGGCTGTACACCAGTAAACAACGCTGCAATCAAATCTTCGGCGTTGCGCGTACGGCGCTCTCCTGGCACCGTTAGCAGTGCATACCCGTTGCTGTCAGGCGGGAATGCTGGTGCACCACTCGTGCTACGCTGCTGTCCATCGTCGGCGCTATTGTTGCGATTGACCGATACGATACCCACCCGATACGTCTCACCGGCTCTGAAATCATCTGGCGTCACTATGTACTTTGCATCGGTTCGCCCTGCCGGTATGGGTCGTACATCTATGTTTTGCCATGGACGTTGTACCGACCAAAACACAATCCGCCAATTCGATGGTGACTCCGGTGCATCCCACTCTGCGGTTACTCGAAAGTTTTTGTGCAACGGTGACCATGAAAGACGCAAGTTTTCGACGTTGACCATTTTCTGGAGCGTCAGGATTGACTGCGTATACGAAAACGTCGGAGATTCAATCTGGATTATGGCCTGTGCGTTCCCACCAATTGAATGCATGATGGTATCGTTGGCAGCAGCTGTATCGGCGACAAACCAACGACGCGCCGCATTACTGCGCACGGCGAGTGTTTGTGTGACATCGTTTTGGGCGACTTCGACGTCGACTGACACCCGCAAATCGGCGATGTCCGGCGCATTCCATGGCGAAAGGCGGGCTTCAATAACCGGCTGATGTTCTTGATACCACACTGCGTCTTGTTGATAGACCGTGTCCATGGCGAGCTCTGTGCCAGTTTTATCAAACATGGTGACATGAATATGCGGGAACACCACGGGAATTGTCAGCTCCACCATCCCACTGCGGAGCAAAATGGAACCAGATTCCGTCCCTTCTGGATAGGTCAGGACGGATAAGCCATGTTCGGTTGAGCGGTGGTTCTCGTGATCGAGACGCCATCCATTTGGCACAGCACTGATGGTGATCTGCGGTTTCGTCGTTGCAATAATCGGCACGATGACATCGCTCTGGCTCGCGACGACGAATCCCGGCAAGTAGTAGAAGAACAAGCGTGCCGAGATTTTTTCGCTACTCAATTCGATCCGATACAACCCAGCCGAAAGCGACATCTGTAATGCCGACAACGAGACAACAAAGGAACGTTCGCGCCACTCTAACGCTGCGGTGATATCGGTCAAACGTGTGCGGCTCTGCACGATTTCTTCCGTCGTCTCGTTGGTAATCACCAAGCGCCATTGTGTTGCCTGATCCGCCCGTGTGCTATTTCGTGACAGCGGGATATGGATATTGGGCAAAGACTCGTAGACATGTGCACTGTCGATAGGCTGCTGTAGCGCTATTCTTTGGCCATCAATGAGTTGTGGACCGAGGTCTTCGTCGGATTCCACAAACGGAACAACCTGTCCGTCGCAAACCACTTCTTCGCACGATGTACCATCGATGGTATACAGCCATGATTCGCCGTCTGTGTCTGGAGTAACATCCACACTATCTACGGTCAACGCGACGGGTTGCCTGGTAAGGAGTTGTACAACTGTCCCAGGAATCTTGAATTCACCGCGTTTGTAAGCATATTGTGAGCGGAGTAACCGAAAGACGAGCATTTCAGCGGGAAAATTCCAAACACGGATGACGTCTTCGCCCCTGTACAACGCGATTTGCATTTCGAACACATCGGATCGATAGTCAAGTTCTTTCGCGGATGCCTCTGCATGTAAAAAATGTCCGCGAATGTGCGCGAATACGGGCACCGCATCAGTAGTCGTCAACCCACCAGCACCATACGTGAACACCCACCGCACAGCGTTTTCTGTACCAATCTGCAACTCTTGGGTCGGCAAATCGATAACCACCGTCTGCTCATGGAGTAAGCTCAGCCGTGGAGGATTGATTTCTTGCGTCCGGATATCCACCGCTCGCGTCGTCTTGCGATACTCCCAGTA
>JBJONV010000127.1:0-19058 GCA_046051665.1 Chloroflexota bacterium | reverse complement strand
AAGGCCGCGTCCTGGTGCGCCGCGATCTCCAAACAACGACGGCAACACCCGCAGAGCTCCGCGCGATGTGTCAGCCAACCCGAGCCGATGGCGCCGACCTCGATCTGCCACGGAGCGGTGTTTCGATTGTTTCGACCCAACGTCGTGGCGGTATTTGGCACTACGAAGTCCGTGATCTGCGAACCACCGCGGGTGTTACTCGTGACCGCGCCCAAGGTCTCTGGGACTATGCTATCGAACGCCACGAAACCCTGCGTGATGGCTCGGCAAACCTCGACGAAATCAAATGGCACGGACAAATCGGTCTCTGGCGTGCATACATCCAGGGTGGTCGCCCCAAGTATGATCTGGTCCACCGCGATAGTCTCGGGGTGATAGACCACATCTTCTATGGAGTCTCCGATTGGGGACTCGGAACCCAGTGGCAACACCTCATCCAGACGTATGCGCCGCAATTGGCGGTCGATACGGTGACCTTTGAAGACGTCCCGAGCAACACCGCCAACACAACGGCAACCGTGAGCGCTGCTCCTGTGAGCGCCGCATTCACCCAAGCCACACCCCCCACGAGTATGCAACCAGCGCACTTCCCTGCATTCCAGGGGGAACGACGGCCACGCTGGCGCGGTCGCGGCGCGATTACCCGCATCTGGCGCGACGAATCACAGACGCCGTTTTTCGACCTGCTCCTCAAAACAAAAGCAGAAACGAAAGAAGACGGCTCCGAGATCCAGGAGTACCACGGTGTGAGTCGCGATCAGCTCAACCAAGCCTGGCTCGATCTCATCAATGTCAGCAAACCACGCACCGGCATCGAAGTGGTCGAAACAGTGCAGGACGAACAAGGCGACAAACGCTTTATCTTCCGGAATCTGCGCAACGAAGAAGTCAGCCCCCATCCGTGGCGCATGAACGACATCGAAGAAGGCAGCATCCGCCAATACGCGGCGCGCATGCACCTGGCCGATCAGACCTTTGACGAAGAGAGCATCCGTTGGTGGGGTAATATCGGCTACATGCGCCCGATGCGCCGCCAAGTCGACCTCGTCTATCGTGACGAAAACGGGGTTGACCATATCTTCTACGCAGCTCGCCGTGACGAACTTATCGGCGAATGGCACGACCTGCTCGCCGAATACGACGACGTCATCGAATAACTTCCCCTGCACATACACAAAAACACCCCGCATTCCTTTCGGAATGCGGGGTGTTTGCTATGCCTCTAGAACGGCAATATATCGTCGTCCTCGGGCATCGGCGCAGGAGTAATCGGTTTGCGCTCGGCGCGGGCCGGCGGGATGTTTTGGCGGGGTGGCGCAGGAGGTGGCGAAAACTCGCCATCATCGAAATCATCCCCGATCGAAGCCGGCACGTTCCGTGCAGGAGGAGCTTGGCGTGGTTGTGCGGGTGCCGCCGGCGCACGTCGTGGCTCACGTTCGGGGATGCCGCTATCGTAGCTGTCTCCGCCGCCCTGTGACTCCGACCGTGCACTCAAAATAATCATATCGGTTGCGATCAGCTCTACCGATGTGCGTGCCTGACCTTCACGGTCCTGGTATTTGCGTGTCTGCAGGCGTCCTTCGACGTAGACGCGCGTCCCTTTGGTCAAATACTGGTTACAAATCTCACCCAGTTTGTCCCAGGCAACAACACGAAACCACTCCGTGTCGTCGTGGCTCGTACCGTCGTTTGACTTCCACGTGCGGCCACTTGCGACATTAAATGTCGTCACTGCGCTCCCCTGCGGGGTATATCGCATCTCAGGATCAGCACCGAGGCGACCGGTAATCATTACTTTGTTCAGATCTTTGGCCATGTGAGGCCTCCTCTCGTATTTGCGGTATCGCTCGTATTTGGTGATGTCATCATCACTGAAAAAAGTGTAGCATGTTTGTTCTAGTTGTCAATGCAATGACGCCGATTTGTCATCTTTGCGTACCATCAAATCACGGCGCAGGTCGATGACTACCTCGCCGTACTGCTTCGTTGCGACGCGGTAGCATTCAGCCGCATCGGTTGTCTCGACGCCAATGATGACACCTGCTCCGTACGGTACACAGATGACCTCATCACCCAGCAAAAACACATCCGCGGGCGGTATTCGCAGGAGTCGGTCTCGTTGCGCTGTCAGCCAGCGCACGACGGACTGCCACAGCGGCATGTCCGTCGCAGTGGGCATCCGCTCTGTGCGAACACGTACCCCTTCATCGAGCAGGGTCGCCATGAACGCGTCGTGTGTCGCCTCAGGAGGTGCGGCATGCACCGATTCATCCTGCCCAACAGAGACAGAATCGGGAAGGAGTGCGCTTTCACCGTCCTGATCAGGTGGCAACTGCCGCACGGCAACGACGTCTGCATCAGCGGGAGTGAGGAGTCCTGCTGCTTCACCAGATGCACTGAACGGCTCGGGCACCAGGGGTTCCTGATACAGCGCATTCGCGAGCCAGGGTGCATCGACACGCCACAAGGGCTCGAGTACGGTGGGTCCCGCTGGTGCCTGTGCGGCGCGTTGTGCAGTCTCCAACACCACGGGCAAAAGCGCGGCACCGGTGTGGAATAATCCAATCCCTCCGGGCTGGGTTTCGACCATGTACAACCGACCCTGCGCTTCGTCATAACACGGCACAATGCTGTGCATCGCCATCGGTATCTGCGCCTGCAATGCCGCGATAAACAGCCATCCCAACCACGGGATGTCGTCTGGAGCGACCGCAGCAACCTCCCACCAAATGGCCGGGGCATACCAGGTGCAGGCGACGGTATCGGAGTAGGCCACATCATGCCATTCCGCATTGACCCACTCACGCATCCCGCGCAATATATCATCCACGGCAACCCGTGCCCAACCCATCGTTTGGCCATCGGTGGGAGTGGCTTCGACGACGCGCACCGTGGTTGCTCTGATAGGCAATGTCAATCTGAGCTGGGCATCCACCGTAATGGTCACACTCCCTGTTGCAATGTCTCGGTCACTGACCGCCATCCCGCCGCGCCATGCGGGCACGGCCATGCGCGGAGCGAGCCAGCGTTCGTAGACGGTGGCATCTGCAGTGGTTGTCAATGATTCGCCTGCATACTGTACCAATGCGGGGAGGCCAATTGCATCATGGAGACTAAATTCTGCATGTGGATCCTCCGCACCGGCAGGGACAAAACTCTTGCCGGGGAGGAGTCGCAGATACCCCTGCGCCTCCATGCGCGCGCACAATGCAGTCAGTGCCCACTGTGCTGCTTCGCGTTGCAACACGGGGACCTCTGCCGCTGCGGCGAGTATATGCATCGTATGGACGTACGGATTGTCGGAACCACACACCCAAAACGGCATCGCTGCACGGCCATAGTGTTTGTGCAACGCCTCAGCAGCAGATTGGCCCTGGAGGTGCAACACCGCGTGGTATCCCCCTGCGAGCGCTTCGTCGATATCCCAACTGGAGGCAGGCTGTCCCGCGATGATAATCACATCCGCTGGGGCGAGTCGGTCGTCCAACGTAGCGCCATCGCGTTGCTCATCCCAGAGGACCGGTGCACAGACATCGTCGATGAGGATGTGCACCCGATACCCCGCATGCTGGAGCTGCCGGGCAATGGCGACGCTCGATTGGTATGGATAGCCTGACACCTGGATATCTACTGCGAGGGTTTCTTGGGTGGCAATATCGTCGACAGGGACAATGGTCACCTCGGCGTTCAAGAGTGAAGCCGCTCCAACCGCTGCATTGTGCGCTGGAGTCGCCGTCAAGAGGATCATCGGTTTGGCTGCTGCGTGATACGTCCGCAGCCGTTCAATGCGGCGCACCATCCATCGCGCATGTTGCCAGGCGATCCCACTCAATCGATGGACATCAATCAGCACCAACTGTCTGAAGCGCTGCCAAAAGGCCTGCCAAACAGTGTCGTGTCGCCGCAAGACTTCGCGTTGGAGTGCATGAAAAGGCGCAATCACGATGTGTGCATCACGGTCGTAGGAATCACCATGTACGAGCGTGACTTGTGGTGCACGCGCCAAAGGTATATCTGCGACGTATGCCGACAATGCGCGGTATGCCGCCAAACCCGCTGCGTCGTCTTCGACAACGATGAGCGTACGCCCATCGGGATTCGTGAGGGATTGTTGTAAGACGCAAAACCATGCCGCATCGGTACGCCCACCATGCCAGCCAAGCAGGAGTGTCGGTTCATGCCGCTGCAAGGCGGCGACTGCCCGTACCAGGTGGGGGCGATAGACATTGTTGCGGTGATTCACCCAGAGGTGGGCCAGTGTACTATCGACTGGCATGTGCGCGACTTCGATCCCTGCTTGTGCCGGGATGACACGCAACGACAGTGACTCTATCACGGGATGTGCATCTTGGTAATCACGCAAAATGGTACGAATGGGTACGCGCATCGAGGCCTCACACTACTCATTACGACACACTATAGCAGGTTCGTTCGTAGACGTATATGTCCCAGCGGGGCTGGCCAAAAATCACCAGCGGATGGATTTTTTGTGTGACTCGCAAATTCGATTTGCAATGTCGCTTTTCACGTGGTATTATTCTTTTCGTTGCAGAGCGACATGTTCGCAACGAGTCTGGAACGAATGTGGCCCCATCGTCTAGCGGCCTTGGACGTCACCCTCTCAAGGTGAAGATCGTGGGTTCGAATCCCACTGGGGTCACCACTCAATCCAGCGAACCACATGGGGATGTGGTGTAGAGGCCTAACATGCGACCCTGTCAAGGTCGAGACCGCGGGTTCGAATCCCGTCATCCCCGCCACCGAACCACCGATGTACCCACATCGGTGGTTTTCGTTTCTCAAGATCCTGCGACGTGACGTCCTTCTTTTTTGGGCGAGTTTTGTTCGAGCGTCGTACCCCGTTTTCGGAGCTCCGCAAACCTATCTGCCCAATCAGTGTGCCGATTACCGCGTCACACTGACTGTCACCACCGTATTTTGGCGCGCGGGGGAGGCATGCGTTGAACCCCGTCGGGGTGCCGCGCTACCCTTTCCCAGCCAACGACAACATTCCAGTGTCCATATATTACGGACCTACCCGTACCATGGCGAGCGTACGTCGGTATGGGGGTGGTGGATGCTGCGCCACAGCATGATCTGGGTCGCGCTGGTGCCGTCGCTGTGGCGAATGGGTCGACTCGGTTTCGTCCGGTGGGGACGGCTGTCACCGCGTTGTAATGGTCAGTATCCCCACTCAAATCCGTTTTGACACACAGCCCCGCACACGCTACAATACGCAGACGGAGAAAATCCGTTACCACGTGTTGACCAAACGGAGTCACGATGTTCGAAAGCCTATCCGATCGGCTACAAGCAGTCTTCAAGAAGCTCGGCGGCAAAGGTCGCTTGAGTGAAGAAGACGTGCGTGAGGCGATGAAGCAAGTGCGCCTTGCACTGCTCGAGGCTGACGTCAATCTGCAGGTCGTGCGTGAATTCGTTGCCAAGGTGACAGAGCGCGCAGTCGGAGAAGAAGTCTCACGTTCTCTCACGCCGTCGCAGCAGGTCATCAAAATTGTCCGCGACGAGCTCATTTCGTTGCTTGGTGAAGCCGAATCCCCACTCGCCGATGCGACATTACCACCGACGGTGATTATGTTGGTCGGTTTGCAAGGTGCAGGTAAAACCACCCATGCAGCCAAATTAGCGTTGCACTTGCGCAAAAAAGGCAAACGTCCATTGCTGGTTGCCGCAGACGTGTATCGTCCGGCCGCTATTGCGCAATTGGAGTCTCTGGGCAAGCAGGTCAACATCCCTGTCTACAGCGAGGGAACGACCGCCAAGCCGCCCGAGATTGTGGCCCGTGCACTGGCACATGCCCGTGCCGAACATTGTAACTACGTCATCATCGACACCGCCGGCCGATTACAGGTCGACGAGCTGTTGATGACCGAGTTAGCAGATATCGTCGAAGTCGCCAAACCGCACGAGCGGTTGTTGGTTGTCGACGCCATGATCGGTCAAGAAGCCGTTCGTGTCGCCGATGAATTCAACAAACGCGTTGCATTGAGCGGCATCATCTTCACCAAAATCGACGGCGATGCACGTGGTGGTGCTGCACTTTCGGTGCGGTCTGTCACGGGTGTGCCGATTAAGTTTTTGGGGACCGGTGAGAAAATCGAAGTGGGCACGCTCGAGGTTTTTCACCCAGAGCGCTTAGTCTCACGGATTCTGGGCATGGGCGATGTGTTGTCGTTGATCGAGCGGGCGGAATCGTCCATCGACAAAGACGAAGCAGCGCGTATGCAAAAGAAGCTCTCCAAGGGCTCATTCGACCTCGAAGACTTTTTGGCTTCGATGCGTCAAATGCAAAAGCTCGGGCCACTCAACCAAATCCTGGGCATGTTGCCGGGTATGGGGAACATGGCCAAAGGGGCAGAGCTGGTCAACGAGAAGGAGCTCCGTCGAGTTGAGGCGATTATCTTATCGATGACGCCCAAAGAACGACGCAATCCTGATATCATCAAAGGTAGTCGCAGAGAACGAGTTGCACAGGGGAGTGGCACGTCTGTCGCACAAGTGGCAGCATTGCTCAAAAACTTCCAGCAGATGCAACGGATGATGAAGCAATTCAGCGGCAGCTCAAAAGGTGGGCGTATGCCTGACCCCCGCGAGATGATGCGCCGGATGCGCTAACACCACACTAAGATTCGTGTAGGAGGCAATCGTACCATGGTCACTATTCGTCTACGCCGCACCGGCAAAAAGAAGCAGCCAAGCTATCGTTTGGTCGTCGCTGATTCCCGTTCACCACGCGATGGCAAGTTCATCGAAATCGTGGGTCACTACAACCCCGTGCGCGAGCCACAGGAGCTCGAAGTCAAGGCAGATCGTATCCGCCATTGGATGAGCGTCGGCGCACAGCCGTCCGAGACCGTCGTACGCTTGCTCAAGCGTGTCAACGTCCTCGACGAAGCCGGCAAGCCAACCCCAGTCGCGAGCTAAACGACCATGCGTACGTTGCTTGAATACATGGTGCACAACCTCGTTGATCACCCTGAAGCCGTGCAGATTCGTGAACGCGCCACACCATATGCTGTCACGTACCGATTGAGTGTCGGCCCTTCTGAGGCAGGCAAAATCATCGGTCGCAACGGACGGGTTGCAAAATCCATCCGCGATATCATGGCAGTGGCTGCTGCCCGCCAAGGCAAGCGCGTTCACATCGACATTGAGTAATTCGGACAACGTGTATCGCTCTACACACGCGGTGGCACCGGCCATGTGGTCGGTGTCCACTTTGATTTTTCTGAACCATGGACAAACAAGGGAATGGTATGACTGAATTGACGACTCCGCGACCCGACGAGTTATTGCTCATTGGTACGGTCGTAAATGTGGTCGGGCTCCGAGGGGATGTACGTGTCCACCTCGTGTCGACCCAACCCACGCACCTCTCGGCCAGCAAACCGATGCTCTACACCGCAGATGGCAAACGCTCATTCCGACTGCGGAAGTTGATGCACTACAAAAACGACTTGTACACGGCACAATTGGGTGGAATTGCCACTCGTGAGCTCGCCGATGCGCTGCGTACGACCGAGCTCTACATCAAAATCACCGATGTGGCCCCACTCGACACCGACGAGTACTTTTTGCATGATTTGCCGGGCATGACCGTGCAGACCGTCGATGGTGTCGTCATCGGAACGATTAGTGATGTCATCAGCACGGGTGCGAGTGATGTCGTGGTGGTACAACGTGAAGGGTTGTCAGACGTGCTGATTCCCCTCGTCAAGGCATTCGTACAGTCCTACGATGCCGCCGCCCGTACGATGGTCGTCACACCGATCCCGGGCATGATTCTCGACGAATAAACCCTACAAGTACTGCTTGCGCCAGGCGTCGCGGTCACGACGGAGCGTCGGCATGCGGCGCAGACGGATGTGACCGGCGATAAAGCCAATCATCTTGGCGCTATCACCGACCACCCGGATGAGGGGCACTAACCCGGCGGCGAGTACCGATTGGACGAGCGAATATCGCCCTGGCTGGCGCCGTATGATGCGCCGCAACGGTGTCATACTGTACCCCAACACCCCGACCATCAATAGCCACCACGCCCAACCGCCGATTGCGACCAGCAGCACCGCTGCGATATAGACCAAATAACGGATGAGATGCCGCCGGGGCCACAACCCTGCCACGGCATCACCCCGCGCATAAAAGTAGTACTGCCGAAACAGCTGGTACAGTGACTCGCGCGGACGGAAGTGCACAAGCGCCGTCCCGGCAAACGCAAAGCGTGCGCCGGTTTTTTTCATTGCAAAATCGTAGAGTAAATCTTCACAATGACTGGCCCACTCAGGGTACCCGTCTACCTGATCCCACACCGACTTGCGGAACGCGACTGACTGACCGAACGGCATGAAGGTTTCGGCATTGACTTCACCCACATCGGGGTAATTGGTACAGCCAATCGCATGCTCGAGGATACTGCGTGGTAATGGCTGAAAAAAGCCTGCGACGACATCTGCACTGCCATCACGGAGCGGTGCCGTAATGCGTGCAAGCCAGTGTCGGTCGAGGATCAACCCCGCATCGGTACATGCAATAATCTCGCCCGTGGCGTGGAAGATTGCGTTGTTGCGACCAGAGGGAATATTAAACCCACCTTGTACCAGCCGCACGGGATGTCCCATTGTCTGATACCCCTGCACAATCGCTGCTGTCGCATCGGTGCTGTTGTTGTCGTTGATGACGATTTCATCGGGGCGCAGGCTCTGTCCGAGCATCGACTCGATGAGTTGGGCAATGTTATCTTCTTCGTTTTTGGCGGTACAGACGATAGATATCCGCATCGGCGTCCCATAGATACAGTGCAGAGGCTTGTACGTATTACTCATTGTAGTACAATACTCACAACGTACCGCAGACAAGGATACCGCATGCAACGCTTCCCCCGTCGCTTCGCTTGGATGGTGCTCGTGGTCATGCTCAGCGCGTGCACGACCAAGGCCACCCAGCCATCAACCTCTGTCATTTCTACCCCTGAACCCACAACAGAACTGGTCAATCCGACCGCTGTACCTGTCGATACGACTGCCGAAGTGACACTCCCGATGAGCCTCGATGCAGATGGGTACCATGTCATCGGGGACCCAGCGGCTCCTATCGTCCTGACTGACTATTCGGACTACTTCTGAGGGAGCTGCGCCTTCCACGTGTTGGAAGTAGAACCACAACTCATAGCCGCCTATGTCACCACCGGTAAAGTCCGGATCGTCGTTCGCCCGCTCTTGCAGACTGGGGCAGATGCCCTTTTGGCAGCACACGCAGCAGAATGCGCCAACGAACAGAATGCATTTGTCGCGATGCGGCGTGCCATCTACGACAGTCAGGGCACCATCTATATGGCGCCAGACATGACGATTGCGCTTGCAGATATCGCTGAACAACTCACACTCGACCGTACCGCATTCAGCCAATGTATGTCGTCAGAGCGCTACAATCAAGCGCTCTATCAAGGCTACACCCGTGCCACCGAAAGCGGAATCGTTGCGCGCCCCGTCTTCGACGTGAATGGGCAACGTCTCGTCGGATCACAATCGTTCGAAACCTTCCAGCGCATCATCGACGGACTCCTTGCTCCGGATTCGTAGGATTTTCATGATGCTATAGGGAGATTCTAAGGGTCGCGCGAGATCCTGCATGCTAGGATAAAGGCGAAGGGGTTCCGCATGCGTCATCGTGAATTATTGCTTACCGCTATGCTCTTCCTGGTGACCATTTTCGTCATAACGAAAATGGTCCCTGCCCATGCCGAAGATAGCACCGACGAAAGTGGCACCTACCCGACCCCGACCGACGTGACCGACTTCATCGAAACGCCATACCCCACCATGACCGAAATGGCCTATGACGAGGGGAATCCGTCGAGCGAACCCACACAGACCGACATCCCACAGGACGTCGAACCGACTTCCATCATTGAAGCCACGATGACACCGACGCCGAGTACCGATAATCCCGCAGAACTCGTCACCGCAACCCCCGTGTTTGACGCACCACCTGTGCCACCACTCGATGCAGAACCACCCCTCGCAGAAAATCAGGAAATGGGTACAACACAATCGGACGTCGCCTCTACCGTACCCGAACAAGCACGTTTGTGTCGTGCAGGTACCGTAGAACTCATCAGTGGGACGACGCATCCCTCTACGATGCTCGAAGTTCGCTTCGACCGACGTGTCATTGGTGGCGGCATGAGCGATACACGTGGACGCTACACCATTCCGCTCCATATGGGATTCGAAGCGAGTGGCAGGCATCCAGTCACCGTCGTAAAGCGCTATAGTGGACGCATGATTCAACAGGTGTTCTGTGACATCCCCTAAGCACTATCCGCAGACAACCGGAGCATGGCAAGAACTCATCCGTGCAATCGCGACCAACGATTTCGGCGTTACGCAGTCAACGTTACCGATGATTCATAGCGCCGACGGCCGTACCCTACGCATCAACGAACCTCCCAGTGGCGTCACCCCACGTGCCGCAGCAGTGCTGATTTTAGCAACTGCCACGACTCACAGTTACGACCTCGTGGTGACCCGCCGTGCCGGCACATTGCGCCAACACAGCGGTGAGATTGCCTTCCCTGGTGGCCGCGTGGATGACAGTGATGCATCGGTCTACGCATGCGCACTCCGCGAGGCACACGAAGAAATCGGCGTACCCGCCTCAGCAATCACCATCGTCGGGACACTCCATACCGTGTATGTCCCACGGAGCAATCACAGCGTGACTCCCGTTGTCGCCTGGTTGTCGCAGCCGGTCTCATATCAGACCAATCCTGCTGAGGTAGCCGAGGTATTCCATCTGCCGATAACGCATCTATTGCATGACGAAGCCCTCCAGATCGAAGAGCGTCACGTCCAGGGCGAAACCGTCCGTGTCCCATACTTCCCGTACCAAGACCATCGCATTTGGGGGGCAACGGCCCTGATGCTGTGTGACATGACCGCACGCATAGACGCATGCCTCAGGCTCCGCACCAGCGGGCAAAAGGAGTCAGAATGACGGCAAAACGCACATTAGGTATCTTCGGTGCAGTGCTCGGTGCAATCAGCCTCGCAGCAGTTGCAACGCTCCGCAAATCGTTGCCACAGACCCGCGGCACGTTGAATGTCGAGGGTCTCCGACAACCCGTCGAAATTCTCCGCGATCGCTGGGGTGTTCCGCATATATATGCGCAAAATACCCATGATTTGTTTCTCGCACAGGGGTATGTGCATGCCCAAGATCGACTCTGGCAAATAGAATCCCAACGCCGGCTCGGTCACGGGACCCTGTCGGAACTCATCGGTCCAAAAGCAATCGACACCGACCGCTATATGCGTATCTTGGGACTCGGTCGTTCCGCACACGTCAATGCCGCACAACTCACGGGCGATACGCTGGCAAATGTCACTGCATACGTCGCCGGCATCAACGCTTTCCTCACTACACACAAAAACAAGCTCCCACCCGAGTTCCTGTTATTGCGTCATACCCCGGCACCATGGACTGCCGCAGACGTCTTGGTCTGGGGCAAAATCATGGCACTCAGCCTGTCGGGGAACTGGACGCAAGAAGTCTTGCGAAGCCGCCTGATAGCCACCATAGGCCGCAAGCGCACCGCAGATCTCGAGGCGAAGTTCAATCCCGACACACCACTGATTGTCCCTGACGGGACACAGTACCAGGCTGACCTCGGGGCAGAAGCCCTTCGCTTGGCAGCAGCGGCCACGACATTCGTCAAAGACAACGATGTCAACGGTAGCAACAACTGGGTGGTGAGTGGCGCACGAACGGTCAGCGGGAAACCACTCCTCGCCAATGATCCACACCTCAATCTGCAATTGCCGTCCATCTGGTATGAAGCACATCTGCATGCGCCCGGATACCATGTGACTGGCGCTTCGTTCGCTGGGGTCCCCGGGGTGATTATCGGCCACAACGAACGTATCGCGTGGGGTGTTACCAACGGCATGATCGATAACCAAGATCTCTTCATGGAGCGCTTTGATCCCAGTGACCCAGCCGGACTGCGCTACGATGTCGACGGGACCTGGCACCAAGCGGAATTACGCTACGAAACGATCAATGTCAAAGGTAGCGCCCCAGTCATCGAAGCAGTGCGCGTCACGCGCCATGGCCCCATCATTACCCCGCTGGTCTCTCAATCACATGCAGAAGGCACCGAACCACTAGCGCTGCGTTGGACTGCACTCGACAACAGTACACTGCTTGATGCGGTATTTGCCCTCAACCGTGCCACGGACTGGACATCCTTCCGCGCAGCGTTGACTGATTGGGATGTCCCACCGCAGAATTTTGTCTATGCCGATGTCGATGGCCATATCGGTTATCAGTTAGCCGGCAACGTGCCGATCCGTGGCAAAGGCGATGGCCGCGTCCCCGCGCCGGGTTGGGACAGTGCGTACGACTGGACCGGGTTCGTCCCCTTCACAGATTTGCCTGCCCAATATGACCCTGCCGACGGATTAATTGCCACGGCAAACAACCAAATCGTCCCGACCACTGCACAACCGCCCATCGCTGGCGAATGGCTCAACGGCTGGCGCGCCGCCCGGATTACGCAGTTGCTCCGCCAACACCCGCATCATGATGCATCGTCCTTTGCCGCCATTCACGCAGATCGGGTCAGTTTGCCCGGGTTGATTCTCGTCGGATTGGCAGGCCGATTGCCCGATGGGGATGCGCTCGCTAATCAAGCACGTGCCCTGCTGGCCAGTTGGGACGGGGCACTCGAGGTACGAAGCTGTGCCGCTACCATCGCCGTCCAACTCCTCGAAGACATCCAACGCGAAGTCTTTGCTGCAGCGACCGATATCGTTGATCAACGAATCGGTATCGGGGCTTTTGCCAGCCGTCCTGGTCGCGAGTACATGGGACGTGCGTTGCCGTTCATCTTGCAGGCACTCACCGACCGTGACGACAGTTGGTTCCGCGATGGCCGCACCTGGGACGATGTATTGGCGAACGCATGGCGCGCTTCGATTCCCACCATTCGCAAACGTCTCGGCGATAATCCCGGCAAATGGCAATACGGTGATTGGCATCAGGTCGTGTTTTCGCATCCGCTCAGTGTCGTGCCGGTCATCGGCAAACTCTTTTCCCGCGGGGCACATCCGCTCGGCGGCAATCGTGATACCGTCAACATGGGTGACGTCCAAATTAATCCAGATGGTAGCCGTGTGACCACGACACCGTCCTACCGACTGATTGCCGACCCGAGCGACTGGGAACGCTCCAAGAGCATACATCCCGGTGGTCAGTCCGGTCATCCCATGAGCAATCACTACGGCGATTTCATCAAAGCATGGCTCAATGTGGAATACCACCCCATGCCATGGGGACGGACTGCCGTCGAAGAAGTCAGCCAAGAGACGCTCATACTCAACCCTCGAGGATAATACACACAAAAACAGCGCGGGCACGCCAGTAGCGTGCCCGCGCTGTCGTGGTCTTTCCATCAGAGTGCAGCCACGATTCCTTTGAGGAGCCCACCGAAGCGCGGTCGAGCTGCTTCACCTGCTTCCATCACTTCTTCGTGATTCGCAGGACTCCCATCGGGCAAGGCTTGGTTCGTCACGAGCGAAATCGCGAGCACATCCATCCCTGCATGTGCTGCCACAATGACCTCAGGCGCAGTCGACATCCCTACTACATCTGCGCCAAGGCGCTGACACATCCGGAGTTCTGCACCCGTTTCGAACGACGGCCCGGCGACCATGATATACACACCTTCTTGGAGCCGAACACTCTGTTGTTGGGCGATGTGTTGTGCCAAGGTGCGTAACGCAGGCGTGTATGCGTTGAGCATGGGTGGGAATCGAACTCCGAGGCGATCGTCGTTTGCTCCACGAAGCGGATTATGTCCAGCCAGACCCGGCATGAAGATATGATCGGTGATGCACATCAACTCACCAACCGGCCAATCGGCACGCAATCCACCCGCTGCATTGGTTGCAATCAATGTCGTGCACCCGAGCGCCTGCATGACACGCACCGGCAACGTCACCTGATGCATATCGTAGCCCTCATAAAAGTGGAATCGACCACGCATCACCACCACCGGCGTCCCTGCCAGGGTACCAATCGCCAATTCCCCACGATGGCCATAAACAGTCGAGCGTGGGAACCCAGGGATTGCTTCGTACGAGATCACGGTCGCGTCTTGGAGCTCATCAGCCAACGAACCTAATCCCGAGCCCAAAATAATACCAACACGCGGAACAAGCGTTGTTTTGCCACGTATTGTCGCGACCGCCTGTTGAACTTCCTCGTACGTATGCGCCATTATTATTGTCCTTCTCCAGTGATTTGAGCCCGTTTTGTCGCAGCTTCTGCTTCGGTCAAAATGCCCTTGCGTTGTAGCGAGTCAATTTGCGCCAAGAATTCCTGTTGATCAGATTCCACCGTCGGTGCGATTGTCAACGGGTTCGTCGGTGTTTTATCTTCCTGAGTGGGTATCGGTGCGGTCGCACGTTTTTCGCCGACTCGGGCATCATCTATCACGGTCCGCAATTTGAACGGATTTTGGATTTGGTTAAACACCAAACTGCTGGCGTCTGAATCACCCGTGACCGACACATTGCCGTAATTGAAGATCCGCCCAAACAACGACTGGGTAATCACCACTTCACTCAATTGACTCAACGCAATATCTGCCACACGACGATTGAGGATCCCCTCGCGTCGAATGAGACGCCGATTCGTGATGATGACCTGTGTGTAATACCAGGCCAGGTAATCACGAATCATGCGCACAATCATAACCGTCGCAAGGGTCCCCAAGATGCCATATACCGTCCATATTTGCCACGTTTCTGTGATGCGATACATCGCGAAAACGACACCGGTAAAGTACGCGGCGACTGCCAGAAAAACCAGAAAAATCACTTCCGTCGTTATCGCACTCATCACACTCATCGTATGCGTCCGATAGGTACCGTAGATGATTTCGTGTTCGTCGACCACTGATTGTTTTGCACCCATGATGCCCTCCTTCGCCACACACGACCTTCCGCGTCGCCTACCCATTATACGGCATGCACCTGCAGTACTTAAGAATCTTGACGGCGTACATCATCGAGGAACTGTGCACTGCGTATCGATCGTTCACTCTGGCGCATCACCCAACGTCGCAACAACACAAAGACCGTTGCATGCACGTCGGATGGTACGGTCAACCCACATACATACGCGAGTGATTCGCGTTGCATGATGCGCAGCACCTTAAAAACAGGTAACGAAATACGCGTCGCATGAATATCGCTCCGTGCGCAATCATGGCACATCATCCCGCCCTGCAGAATACTCCAGAGGTTGGCCGTCTGATCAAGGGTGGTACCGCACACGGTACAATCGACCACTTGTGGTCGGTACCCGACCACATCACATAATTGCATCGTATACCAATGCAACGGCATTTCGACCGTCGTAGAACCACAAAGTGCACGTAATGTCTCGAGGCATAACTCATACACCTGTGCGGCTGCATCTTCGTCGGCAAGCAGCATATCAGTAATTTCGGCTACGTAGTAGCCTGCTGCCATGCGTACCAACTGTTGCTGGAGTGGTTCAAATCGTTCGATGGCGATGCTTTGTGTCAATACGTCGCGCTGCTTACCGACCGCCAACTGGAGTTGACAATGACTCAGCAGTTCAAGATGCCCCGATAGCTTGCTTTGTGTTTTACGCACACCCCGTGCCGTCGCCATGATTTTGCCTTGAGGCGTCAAAATCGTCACGATACGGTCTGCTTCGCCGACATCTACTCGCTTCAGGATAATCCCTTCGCATCGGTACAGACGCTCACCCATCGCGCTGCTCCTGACTGCGCAGAAGCGCTATCTTGTGGAGCACTTCGCGTGCAGTCGCACTTTCACGATACGCGCGCACCGCTTGCTCCAAAAAGCGAAGCTCTGCATCACGGAATGTAGGTTTCTCTGACGCTGGTGCATGTACCGCATACCCAGCTCCCTGCAACGCGCGCACGACCCGCTCGTGTGCGTCGAGGGGAATCGCATATGTCGTTTCGTTGAGGCGTTGACCATCCCGCAACCCGACGCGCCGATCATGCAAGACATCATCGAGTGCTGCCGCGTTTTGGGTGCGCACCACGCAGACCTGCGAGACGCGTACCACCGCGACGGAACCAGCCCAGAGCGCCAATTCTTGCCGAATGTCGCGGGATACTGGCTTCCCCGTGAGTGTGTCGAGAACCTCCGTGATTGCTTCGACCGGCATACCAGCTGCCACTGCCCGTTGGATCATCCGAGGATTCAACTGCCACGTCACGGCGTCCCGTGCTTCTCCAATCCAATCCAGCTGATACCGCGCCCAGAGGTCGGACGAGTCACGCAAAAGCAACGAATAATCATCCTCAAATATGACGGGACTATCTTCTTTTTTTGCTTCTATATGCAACAATCCAGATATCCACGAACCAAATTTCGTGCGACGTACATGCAGACATGTCTCGTCCCATTCCACACAACCGAGCCAGCGCAATGGCCCACAAAGGTTCAACCGTACGACTGCCCCGTCTTCGACATCCCACCGATCGAGCCAACCACTCGGGGCGATCCAGCGGCGCTGTGCGATGACAGGTCGGACGACATCGGGCCAGCGAAGCCGTATGGTATGCAGACAGGCTTCGCCAGAGACCCATTCCTCGGGGATGTGTGGTAATAAGGCGTAGGCCATGCTTCGCCGCGCCAACCGCATATCAATACTCTTAGTACGCGGGGTTTCGGTACGTTGCCAATCGTCCCAGGCAGCACCCAACCACGCCCGTAACATTTCTTGCCGGCGGATATGTGGGTCTGCGCGTAGCCATTCCTCCATGGTTGGTCCAATAGCCAGACCATGTGCACCGACGACCATTGCATGCCCCGCAAGACACACCGCAAGCAACCACTGCATCACGTCGGCATTTGCTCCCCGTATCGCAGCAGGCTGGAGGACGCGCTGCGGCAATCGTCCCCCCCGTGCTAATACCACCCCACCTACACGGACCTGCGACGCGAAAACCAACAATACCTCATCTAGGTCAAACGATACCCCAACAATGGCTTCACCACGGTCGATGTGCTCGAACAACGATGGCACCGCGTCCATGTCCTGTTCGATTTCTGGCAAAACCGTCCATGCCGTTTTTCCATCGCGGAACCGCACTGGCCAGAGCAACCCAGCCGCATACGCAGATTCGAGCGGACTCAGTGCCTCGTAGATGCTCAAAAACGCATGCGGCGACAGTGCATCTACATTTGTGCGCAATGGCCCACCCATCGCCTCCACAAACGATGCAGGCATATGCCCACCTGCACGCCGGATGCGTTGCACAAGTGCTTGCGTCTGCGCATGTTGTTGCTGAAGCGCACGATTCCAACGACCAGGCTCAAGCATCCGTTGCTCAAGCTGGTCCGCTTCTACCGCGTGGATGCGACTCAGCATCTCGCGGTCGCTGTATGACAACGACGCAGCCGCTTCTCTCCACGTCAAGCCACTCATAACGTCTGTAGCACTCCTGGGAGTGCCGTTACATGGGTGACAACAGCCCAGGCAGGCGCAAGGTCAGCAGGGTAGTGCAGATGCGCATGTTGTATCCATACGGCACGCATCCCGACACTATGCGCACCGCGGACATCAGCATCGGGATTATCACCTATCATCAGCGCCTCTTCTGGTGCCACCCCGAGTGCATCCAACATATGCCGAAAAATCCGTGCATCGGGTTTATCACAGCCAAATTCACCCGATACGATCATCTGCGGGAACCATCGTGACAACGTGAGTTGCATGATTTTGGCACGTTGTGTCCAACTCGGCCCGTTTGTAATCAATCCCATCTGATATTTCCCGGCGAGTGTATCGAGCACATCTGCGACGCCTACATCGAGGTGCAAATCCCCAAACCACGTCGCCCGGCTCGCCGCGACGAGGCGCTCTCGCTGGCCATGCAGTGTCACCCCATTCCGCAGCAAGAACGCATCCATGTCTGCGAAGAATATTCGTTCACGGACCGCTTGCGCGATGACGCCATCGGCAAGCACAGGGTCTATCGTATCGAGCCACTCGGTCCAGGCACGCCGCAAGTGCTGCGCCCGGTGCCTGCTCAAGTCATATAACGTGTCATCGAGATCAAAAATCAACGCCTGCATGATGCCTCTTTGTGACAGGGTGTCCCCTTGCTCGTATAATACCATGCAGTCATTTATTGATTGGATTCTTCAATGCTTCCGCTTGCTCTGCCACAACTCATTGCTCTCGTCACCGAATGTGGGAACTACGCCCGCGACCAACGTGACGACCTTCAGATTACTCGCAAAAGTGATGGTTCGATCGTCACCCAAGTAGATCAAAACGTCGAGCAACGCATCGTGTCGTATTTGCGAACCACATACCCCGCTACAGCCATCCTCGGCGAAGAAGGTACCCAATATGCGTTTTCGAACGACCAGCTCCCCGAGTACACCTGGGTAATCGACCCCATTGATGGCACATCGGCATACGCAGGGAAACTGACGGGATGGTGTATCGGCGTTGGCCTCCTCGCACGAGGTGTCCCTATCGCAGGTGTCGTCTATTCCCCGATGAACAATGAGTGCTATGTCGCCACCCCAGAAGGGCATGCATATCGCAATAATGTCTTACTCACAACGGTCAATGCGTCGGCCAAACTCCTCGACGATTGGATGTCCATCCCTTCCGACACCCATCGTAAATATGACATCCGCTACCCGGGGCGCGTCCGCACCACCGGCGCGACCATTTTGTCCCTCTGCTATACTGCCGCCAACATGGCATCGGCAGCGCTCGTCGGCGGCTGCAAAGCATGGGACATCGCACCTGCACTCGCACTCCTGCGCTACACCGGGTGTGAACTGTGGGATCTGCATGGGAATGTCATTGACATCACCGCCATGCTGACCCCTGCCGCCACCAGCCCAACCATGCTTTGTGCACCGCGCGACGAATACGATCGCTATCGGCAATACATCACGGTTCGCTGACATGGCACATAGTCCATGTCTTCATACTCCAAACAC
>JBJONV010000126.1:0-33718 GCA_046051665.1 Chloroflexota bacterium | reverse complement strand
ATTTGGTAAGTGTGCGTTACGAAATCAACGGTGATGAGTTGAACTCTTGGAATACCGCGAACCGTGGTATCCCCGACGAAGGCGTACTCATTGAACGGGTCATCACCGGGGGGACACAGTGGGATGACATCAATGGTGACGGCTCAGCGGCTGGTGCAGCAAATAGTAGCGAAACACAGAATTGGCGTGTCATTGTCCGTGGCAAACCAAATTCCTCTGGTGTCCAAGATAAAAACAACCTGTGGGACGTCGGTGATACCTTCTCGAATGCTACTGATGGTTCCACTGCAAACCTTGCCGATGGCATTTCCATTTCGGTGGTCTCTGCACCGGCTTCGGCGCCGATGCAACGGTGTGTTCGGGTGACCTTCGGGGCAGGTTCTACGCAACCTGATGTGGGCATTCGCCCATGGCGTCAAGCACCGGGTGAAACGTATGAAACAACCGATATATGGATCGATAGCCCATTAAATGGCTATGGAACCTTCCGCTATGGCTTATGGAATGATTTGGACGGCAACAGTGTCCCACGTGGGAATGGCGATGATCCTGCCATCGGTTCGATTAACCGTTTGTATGCCCGTGTACACAACTTCGGCAGTGCAAACGCACTCAATGTCAAGGTGCAATTCCAAAACAGTGACCCGTTGGGGGTCGGTGTCAATGGAAATTCCTGGGTAAATAGTGGTCCTGTTATCGATTCAACTCGATTCCCCGCTTTGGCCAACATGCCTCCCCATAGTTATACCGATGTCTATTTGGAATGGACGCCGACCGTCACGTTGACGGCAGAACAAATCGCCGCAGGAACCTTTGATTTCCATACTTGTGTACGTGTGACTATGTCTTCGGTAGCCAACGAGACAATCACCGGCAATCAAGATGGAGAGCAAGAACAAGAAAACATCCGAAACTTCGAAGCGACTCCTGAAGTAAGTCCTATATTCACGCATTCGTTTGACATCAAGAACATCAGCCCATCGGATACCAAAATGGTGCGCCTATCGACTGATCGCACCATTCCGAGCGGATGGCAAGTAGAAATAAACGACTCTGATTTGGATGTTTCGATCCCACCGAGCGGGAGTGTGACCATCCCAGTGACGGTAACTGCGTCAGGGACGAGTGTCATCGGGAGCCAGTTTACTCTGGCCATCGGCGTGATAGAAAATCGTTTGCTCACGAACACGAGACTCGGTTCGAATCCGCTTGATCGCACGCATCCCGATGAACTCGAAGTCGGTGGACTGGACTTCAACGTCAATGTCCGTTCTCCGACTGACATTGCATGTCGTGCCTACGGGAGGGGTACACGCATCGAAGTCACCGGGGCACTCGATGGATTCGAAGGTATCCATCAAGCCGGAACACCGCTGCGTGCCTATGCACAGCTCTATGACAGTAGCAAAAATCCGATCCCGCTGGATGACCGGGCGAAAGCAGACGTGGGGGCAAACGGGGCATTTCTGGCAAATTTCAGCACGGTTACCGATCAGAAAGGCACATCAGGCGTCCCTTACTTTACGCGCTGTCTCTTCCCAGGAACGAATCTGCTCGCTAGTAGCAGTACCGACTTCGTCCCCATCGACTTTGGTGCGTTCCCACCGACGCCGACAAGTGAACCGTGGCTGGGGAGTCAGTTCCACTTTAGCGGGAGTCTCAACCAATTCTTGCCGCCGGGAACGCCGTATTCTGACCTCGTTTCGTTTGGAGCACCAAGCGCGCGGCAATTTGGCTGTGCTGCTGGTCGTTGCCCACTCCTCACCAACGGGATACACGGACGAGCGGTCGAGTTTAACGATGCAACAGATTCGTTTTTGTTGAGCAGTTCAAATCTTGCCCTCGGTGGTGTGTATACCGTTTCACTCTGGGCTCGACGATTGTCGTCCAATCGCGCCGAAACGCTGTTGTCACATGGCAATACACTCCTGCAGGGCAAGCTTTTCCACATGGGCTTTACCGAATCGGGTTACTTCGTCTGTAGTACCTACGGAGATGACGTCATCTCGACACGCCGCATCCAAGATACAGACTGGCACCAATATCAATGCGATATCGACGGCGCAGACCGTACGGTGATTATCGACGGCGCGGTCGATACACGCGCGGTGAGTCCGATTGCCACCAGTTACTCCACCAATTCCTTCGTGTTGATTGGAAGACGTGCCGATCGAACAGACAGTTTTCTTGGGGTGATAGACGAAGTCAATATCTTCCCATCACAGTCTGCAGATGCAGAACTGCTCTATAGTGCTCCGGGCGTCGATATATCCGGGTACTTACCGATGAGCCACCTGACGTTTAACGATGTCGCAATCACGCAAGGAACCGAGACGTTGCGTTGTAGCGGCGCCGCCTGCCCCATCGTGACGTATCCCGATGATTCGGTGTCGTACCGGCCAACGGAGCGAGTAGCTGCTATCCGGCTCCAGAAAAACCGTGCGATGACGCTGACGTCTACGGCACCGGTGGCGGGAGGGAATGATAGTACATTACAGTTTTGGGGACGCTTCGGATCCTTCGACACGCTCAGTTCGATTGTCACGTCATCGCAAGTCAATCGGCCGCGTGTCTACGTCAGTGCACCGGGAGTCTTGAACTATTCAGGCGTCACCTATACGTGGTCTTCGGGAACGACAAGCACTGGACCCGGTGATAGTGCAGATTGGCATCACTATGCGTTTGTGAAGTCAGGTCCGCTATTAGCAATCTATATCGACGGCAATCGTGTCGCGGAAGGGGTTGCACCCGCAGGTCTTTTGCCATTCCGGGTAGCAAGCACGAGTAGCATGTCGATTGGGTTCAACGATGGAGGTACAGGCGGTGAACTCACTGCTTTTGAATTAGCGAACAGTGCATTGCCGGGTGCGATTATCGCTGCACGGTACGCAGCTGGAATACCCATCGCAGATGTCGTACCGACTGCAACACTGACTGCAAGCGCGACCCCGAGCATGACCGTCACCGCAACGCCGACGATGCCCGGGGCTGCGACCGTGACGAGTACACCGACGCTTGGACTCCTCTTCAAGACGCGCACAGCACTGTCAGAGCGAACAACGGCGACTGCGCAAGCCATCAAAAACGCAACCGAAACACAAGCGCTCCCAGCGACCCTGACGAGAAAAGTGATTTTCGACAGTACTGCGATCGCTGCCATTGCGACGAAGTGGGCACGGATTGACCTCACGGAACAAGCGGGCATCAAAACAGCCACCGCCGGTGCCAATAAAGCACTGACGCGCACCGCTACTCCCGTACGGATCGTTTTTACCATCGTCCCGAAGCTCCCATCGGTAACAGTGGCGCCCTCGTTGACTTTTACACGAACAAGCACAGCGACAATCACACCGAATACAAAGTTTACAGCCACTGCTTCCAAAACACCGCTGCCCACAGCAACAGAGAAGCCGTCTGCAACAAACACACCGACCGCCTCGCCAAGCGCCACCTTACAGGCCACCCGGACGAGACTGGCGACGTGGACTGCGTCACCGAGCCCGACGACCATTGCAACTCTTTCACTCACGCCGAGCCCCACCGGTGTGACGGCTACCAAAACACGTACTGCTGTGCCTACTGCGACCCGTGCACCACATCCCCTTGGCTTACAAACAGTAACAATTGGTGAGCTCCCGCTGGCTCTTCGTGCACGCGCATTGCAATACATCCTTGACACGAAAGCCTCGGTCGGTACCGATTGGAGCACCACGTATCTCGGTAACGATGTCATCCCATATTATCGTCCTGACATCGGCAAAACCGATCCGGCATACTACGAAATCAGCATATTTGCCGATATAACCCGTATCAAGCCGGCTGGGTATCTCATCATGACGAATGAGTACGCAGCAGGCCAGCCAAAAGCACCAGCGTCACCGCATGACTATGCAATTGCGCACTGGGACAGTAAAGGTACCGCACCGAGTGAATACCTCCTCAAAACATTAAGTACCAGCAATGGTCCTGTGACTTTATGGAAGCTTGATGCACTGAGTTATGTCGCAATACAAAACAACCGCATCACCAATCGGATTGGTAATGTGCCAGCACTCGTTGCCGGACTTTCACAACAAACATTCGATGATTACACAACGGGAACGAATGCGCTGAGTGAACTGGTGTATGCACCAAACAATCCACTCCAGCTTGATGACAGTAAGTACTCATACAGTGGAGCAGTCGTTACGACCAAAGGTCCGCAGAAATCCGATCTCAAAGGGATGTGGACATACGTCGACTTTCCCGTAGAAGACAATTTCGGTGGTTATTTCGATCAATACGCAACTGCATTTGCTCCACTGATTGAACAACTCCGGCTCGATGCAAGCCGGAGCTGGGGAATCGAACTTCGCATGGCCTCACAAGAAGGGGTGATGAGCATCCCAGCACCTGCAGGTACGACGACACGTGTTGCAATCCCCGTGCGTGGAATCACCGCATCAATGCTCCGTGTGAGTGATCCCAACGGTATTTTCAGTAGCGCACCAACGCTTACGACAAATGCCGAATATCCTGTGCTGAATGTCACGACGCGTGCATTATTGGCCGGAGAATACCCCACCGGGAGCGTCAAAATCAGCAATGGCAGTGGGCAGGCAATCGAATACGTCTTTCAGCTTATTGACAACAATACTACTCGTATAGACACGCCACTCGCCATCGAATCCCGGACAGCGCGTGCCTGGAGTGGTTGGCGATCATGGGCGGCGGGCGTGTCGTCCGACCAACGGAACTACAATCAGTTCAATGCAGGTAGTTGTGCATCAGGATGTGGTCCTACTGCATGGATGATGTTATTTGGTTGGGCAGACGTAAAAAGTGTGTACCCACCCGTTGCCGGTCAAGTATGGCGGCGGTGGAATGCCTATCGTGCCGGCGGCAACAATACCGGCTCGGGGACAAGTCCAGATGTTGGCACGGTACTTGGCGGGGTGGCGCACCTCACAAACAACCCTGGCCACGAAAACAATGCGACACTCTACATCCGGAGTCAGGTCGACACGTTCTGTGCTGGTTCTTCAGGGGCTACTGCGCCATGGGATATGAGCGACGCGCGGTTTTATCTCTCGTATGTTGGTACTGGCATGGGAATGGCCGAAAACCACAACGTCGTAGGGTATCATGAGGACCGTCTCAAAATCGTCGCACGGAATGAAATTGCGATGAATGGCCGCCCTGTGGTCATAGGTATCGGTTTTCTGAGTCACTACCCGCTCGCTTGGCAGTTCCGCTACCGTACCCGTCCCGAGGAATGGCACGAAGGGTGGTTTGATGGTGATGATGTTGTCATCGAAGAGCAATTCTATGTGAACAGCGGTTGGGGTGGAAACCGCAACGGTTGGGTATCGGCCGGCACCTGGTTCGCCGGACGCGTCAGCCCATAACACAACAAAGAGTATCCCCCATGCGACCAGCGCATGGGGGATATTTATCTTCGAGCAACGTACAGATGCAAATCTTTCACGCGCATGGTTAGAACACACCAGTCGCACGACCGATACGAGCGTTTTTCATGACGCACGTGCTTTTGACCCAAAACCCACAGGTTGATGCTCAACATGAGGTGTTTCCTGGGCGCCGACAAATGATCGTCCACTGATGAATGGAATTTTTTCTCATTCCAGGGCAGAAAATCAACAAACCTTGTGCTGCCAGGTCAGTTTTTTATCCGGACTATGCACGGTTGCTGGGGAATAACAGACACACTCAACAGTGCCGCCAACCTCCCGGAGCTTTCTCTGTGTCCAAGCATGCAGTGACTTGGCGATTGTGTCTTCACAACCACGTATATGAACGTCAGAGCTCTCGATGCAATCAAATAACATGCCGCGTGGCGAAGACTGGAAGAATTCCAACATCCCCATACGTTTTTCGAGAGAAAAAGCGCTCCATCACCAACAATTACTCACGCAGTTGCGACGCGGTTCCGACGCGTTGCGAGGACGGCAACGGCAGCACCGGTGACGACCAGCAACACGGTACCTGCCATCAGGATGGTGCGTGAATCGATGCGATCGGTGAGGATGACTGCGGTCAGCGGGCCAAGGATGCCACCCAACGAATAGACCATCTCTTTGATGCCGGCGATACGACCACGCTGTGACGGGTCTGCGATATCGGCGTATGCGGCGGCGAGGGCGGGGTTGACCAAGCCGACCGAAAAACCCGATACCAATGCCAAACCGATGAGGACGCCGTATTCCGAAAAATAGGCGACGCCGACATACCAAGTGACGTGCACCATCATCCCCAACGCAATCAACGGCAAACGGCCATACCGATCGCTGAGACTCCCCAACCAAAATTCACTCAACGCGGTGGTCACCCCGAGCGCACCCACGACCACACCAAACATGGTCGCGGTGTAGTTGGCATCGGTATAGAGCAATGCCAACGCGGCGGGTTCGGTGGCAACCCAGGCATAGACCCAGGCAAAGTCGACCCACAGCAGCACAAGCAAAAGCCAAAGGGGTTGGGGCGGGTTGCGAACGACATCCATGAAGCGCACATGCTCGGGAGCGGGTTCGTCTGCCGCGAGAACCGGCTGTGTCTCGGGGACCATCAGCCAGACACTGACGACGGCAGCCAATGCGAGCGCAGCAGAGAGATAAAACGGCATGCCGAAGCCATATGCGTCATACAACAGGCCGCCGACCGTCGGACCAAAAATCGTACCCAGGCTTACGCCACCACCGACCAGACCTAACCAGCGACCCCGGTGTTCGGCCGGGGTAATGTCGGCTGCAGCGGCCATGGCAGCCGGCATAATCCCCGCATTGCCTAACCCGAGGACGAAGCGCAACAGCACAAAAACGACGAAAGAATCGAAAAGCGGCGAAATGGCATTCACAACCACCATCGTGAGTAAGCCGACGATGAGTACCGGTCGTCGCCCCCACCGATCAACGAGCGTCCCGGCAATCGGTGCGGCAAGCAGATTACCAATCGAAAAACTCAAGCTCACCCAGCCGAGCGAGCCCATCCCCAAGCCGAGCTTGGTAAGCCATGGGGCCATCACGGGATACGGCATGGTGTGACCAATAAACATCATCATCACACAGAATCCCAAGAGTAAAATAACCGTAAACGGAGAATAGGTGCGCCGCATGTTCTACCTCTCAGAATTAGAGTCTGGCTGAGTCGTGTTGCGTGGGGAAAGCCGTGACCGATGCACGGCCATGACGGCAATGCCTGCAGCGGTCAGCACGAGCATCAGTGCCATGCCAGACAGCAGGGTCTGTGGCTGGAAGCGCTCGGTCATATAGACCGAAAAGAGCGGTCCACTCATCCCACCGATCGAAATAATCATCTCTTTGAGGGCTGCGACACGGCCACGATGACTCGGATCGGTCATATCGACATATGCTGCGCTCAACGCCGGCGTCACCAAACCAGCACCGACTCCCGATACAATCGACGCACCCAGCATCATTTGATAATCGGTCAACCCAACCACCCCGAGGTACCAACAGACATTCAGGAATAATCCCAACGCGATCATCGGGAGACGACCATATCTGTCACTCAAGCCGCCTGCAACCATGGATACAAGCGCGGTCGCAGCACCAAACACTCCGACAGAGGTACCGAACATGGTCGCACTGTAACCCAAATCGCCGTACAGGTGTGTCAGCATAGCGGGTTCGGTCGATACCCACGAAAAGACCCACAAAAAGTCGACCCACAACAGCACTGCCAATAAGGCAAGTGGTCGTGGTGGATTGCGGAGGACATCCAACATGCCGACATGTTCGCGGTCGTGTGCAGTCATTGCAGCACTCCGGGTTTCGGGCACCATGAGGAGGACTAGTCCAAAAGCAATGAAGGCCATCAACGCCGAGACGTAGAACGGCATCGCAAATCCTGCAGCATCATACAGGATCCCCCCGACCGTCGGACCGATAATCAACCCTATGCTGATGCCACCGGTGACCAGTCCAATCCAGCGCGCACGCTGGTCCTCGGGCGAAATGTCGGCTGCAACAGCAATCGCGGCGGGCATGGTGCCTGCATTCCCCAAACCAAGCAGAAAACGCAGCATCACCACTTCGTTAAACGAATCAAAAAAAGGAACCGCCGCATTGGTGACGACAATGGTGGCCAGGCCGATCAGCAGCATGGGGCGTCGTCCCCAACGATCTACCAGTCCACCGGCAAACGGTGCGCCGATGAGATTGCCCAGCGAGAACGCAAAACTCAACCACCCCAACGAACCTAAACCAATCCCTTTTTCTTGGAGCCACGGTGCAATGACCGGATAGGGCATGGTCTGACCAATAAACGTCAGGGTAACGCACACCGATAACAAAATGATGATGGCAAATGGACGGTTCACCGAGACACGCATGGACGGGCTCCTCTTTGTCTGCGTGCACGGCGCACCACAGGGATACTAGTCAGTCACAAACACATCCCACGAGTGAGTTGTCGATCACGGGGAGTTACTGCTACTCTTCGAAGAAGGTTGCAATCTGGGATAAAGGCTTCTTGGTGATGACGGGAACCTGGCAGTCAGTCGCAGGGTAGCCGACTGGCAACAGCAAGAAGGCACGCTCGTTTTCGGGTCGACCGCAGATGTCACTCAAAAACCCCATCGGACTGGGTGTGTGTGTCAATGTTGCCAATCCAGCATTGTGGATGGCACTAATGAGCATACCCACCGCAATCCCTACCGACTCGGTGACGTAGTAGTTTTTGCCTTTGCTGCCATCTTCTTTCAGGTGATAGCTTTCGGCGAAACAGACAATCAACCACGGGGCGATATCGAGGAAGGGTTTGCTGGCGTTGGTACCGAGGGGAGCGAGTGCGTTGAGCCATTCGGTCGGTGCACGGCCCGTATAAAACGCCTGTTCTTCGACCTCGGCAGCACTACGGATCTGGTGTTTCATGGTCGGGCTACTAATGGCGCAAAAGTGCCAGGGTTGCTGATTGGCACCACAGGGGGCGGTGCCCGCCGTCAAGATGATGTCTTCGATAATTGCACGCGGGACTGTTCTGTCAGCAAATGAACGTACCGAACGACGACGTTGCATGTGTTCACGAAACGCCGTGGCCTTGGTGCGCATTTCATCGACGGGATACTCGATGTAGGTATTCAATGGCTGATACTGGGCTTGCATACGAACTCCTTTGTACGTGCGATAGCTATACCGAAAGCAGGCTATTCAAAACCTCGCGCAGCAGCTGCGGGTCATGACGCAGGGTATCTTGTTTGTTCCACAGCGCGCGCGATACATTGGCAGACTCGATGAGGGGTTGCGCAATGACACGCACCCCCATCTGTTCGATGGTCGCGAGTTCGGCGGTGGTCGCCGACAGGGCGTTTAGCCCTTCTTTGGCCAGACGTTCGAGTTGATGGGCGCTCGGTGTACGGGTATTGAGGACAACCGTGTCGATGACGCCACTGCCCAGCATGCTCACGAGATGCGACACGTGCCCGACGCTATCGAGATGCTCGGTCTGACCCGTCTGGGTCGTCGTATTGGCAATAAACACGATGTGAGCATTGGTCTGTTGCAACGCAGTTCTGACTCCTTCGGGGAGGAGAACGGCATGAATCGTCGTATAAAAACTGCCCGGCCCGATGACAATCACGTCTGCTTCGTGGATGGCTTGGATGACCGCGGGCAACGCACGTACCGGCGGTTCCAAACGACAATACGAAATCGCAGCCTTGCGTGGTGTGCGTACTGCGACCTCGCCGACACAATCGCTCCCATCAATCAAGCGTGCACATAGTTGACTAGATTCTTCACTCACCGGCAAAACGGTTGCGCTCGTGTTGGCCATGTGGGCCATCGTCGCAACGGCCTGTGCAAAACTCCCTTGCTCGCGGTAGAGCGCAGCCAGCATTAAGTTCCCCAACGCCATGCCTTCGAGTTCGCCTATCCCGTCGCTGCCAAACCGGTGTTGGAGCAGTTGGGCCATACGTTCGTCACGGGCAGTACTTGCAATCGTCGCACGGATATCACCGGGCGCCGGCATATCCCCGCCGATGCGTCGCGCAATACCCGTCGATCGACCGGTGTCGGTGACGGCGATGACGGCAGTGTTGAGGGTATGTGGCGGCAATGCCTGGAGCACCAGACCAGCACCTCCACCACCACCGAATACCACCACGCGCTGTTGTGCCATCCCTGTTCCTTCTTACCGCGGCGACGAGGCCATCGGGTACGATATAATACAAATATTCACACACTATACAGAGATACCGATGCGCGCGTTCGCACTGTTGTTGATGGCAATCTGGCTGCTCGTCGGGTGTAGCGAACCAGTCCGCTCCCCGCTCATTACCTATCGGGTCGATACAGCGACCCAGCAACAAATCGCTTACGTGCAAATCGATGCGAATGGCTACGTCACCCGCACCATGAAGAACCAGACCGACGAATTCCAGCTCGGTCAAACCGATTTCGCGCTGATACTCGACCAGATCCGTGCTGCCGAATTTGCCACGATGCGTCTACCGGATGCCAATGCGAACGGCACCAACAGCGCCATCTTTCACACGATTTTGAGCGGTACCAATCAGGTTTCGTTCGCGGACGGTGCAACGCCCGAAAGCGTAAAACCGCTCCTGGTCAGCTTCAAACGCATCTTGACGGTGAGCGTACGTGGCACTCCCTAGAGCGCTGGTGGTTCGTTGATGAATGCCTGCAACAGGCGGATCGTCGCCCACAAATCAGCCGGATCCACAGCCTCGAACGCGGTATGAGTGTATCGCGTCGGAATACCAATCAGCAAAGCAGGAATGCCCGCGCCGATAAACGACGCACCATCCGAGCCATAATTCGCATACACGCCATGTTGTACAGGGATTCCCGCTTTTTGCGCCAAATCGACACAATGCCAGAGGATGCGGCGATCATATTGGATTGCCGCATCTTTGTGCACGAGCGTTGGCCCTCCGCCTAATTTTGCGTCGTATTCACGCATGCCGACAGTCGGTACATCACCGGTGAGCCCGACATCCAATGCAAGAACCATATCGAAATCGCCGCGTACTGCAAGTGCCCGAGCACCGTGTAACCCGTTTTCTTCTTGGATGGTAGCGGCAAACCAGAGCTCGCACCCAAGTTTGGTCACATCAACCGTATGCAACACGACATCCATGAGTGCCAACGGCATGCGATCGTCCATAGCTTTGCCACTAAGCAATCGGCCGATGCGTTGTACGGGGCGATGCCAAATGACTGGCGCACCGACATGCACCCCGAGCCCGATGGCTTCACCGCGGCTGGATGCGCCAATATCTACAAACATATCCTCGAAGCCAAGATGTGCTTTGTCGACCTGTGCTTGCGTCATCACATGGCCGCTGGCCGCGGCGAAAATTCCGCTGGCGACTACACCTTCACGCCCGATCACCTGGGCATTTTGACCGATAAAATAGCGACGATCGGGGGATGCCCGTCGTGGACCTTGGGCTGTATCCAGAAGCAGGAAGCCATCATCCGTAATGGCACGCACGACGAACCCAATTTCGTCCATGTGTGCTTGAATGACGACCTTGGGACCGTTGCCACCGACTTTGACGAGCAAGTTCCCAACGCGATCGACGACGACTTCTTGGACCAGACCACTCCAGCGCTCTATGAGCGATTCACGGACTGCGGCTTCGGCACCACTCGGGCCTGGAATATCGCACAATTGCGAAAGCACATCATAGAGCATCGCGTCGTTCATAGCACATCTCCCTCGGGCTCGTGTCGTTACTCGCTGTCCGTTACTTTGCCGATGTGGGCGAATTCGCCCGGTTGCAAGCCAATTGCCAACGTGAGGGCACCCGCTGCGTGTTGGAGCGGGATAATCTCGGCCAATGGGGCATAGTCGAGGGCAGGGATGTATGTGACGGGGTATGGCTTTGGTTCGCTGACCGGCCCTATCAACCACACGGCACTTCCATACCCGTGGAGTTCATCTGCAAGCCGTGTGTCGTAGCCGAGGGTGGCACCGGGGCCAGCGCAGATAACGGCTCGGAGTTTGGGACCGGCGGTTTCGAGCGGACCATGGCGAAATTGTGCGCTACTCAGGGCATCGGCAGGCATCCGAGCAGTCTCTTTAAACAATAACGAACCCGCCATTGCTGTGGCATAGGATGGCCCGCGACCGACAAACGTAATCGCCCCCCAGGTGCGCCAGAGTGCCGGTAATGCTGTCGCCACAAACGATGTATTCAAGGAGTGCATGGCATCCAACGCAGGCGTGATTGCGTCACGAATCTGCTCTGCTGATTCATTCACGGTCAATCGCACCAACACCCCTAATGCCACGAGTGATGTCGTGTAGGTTTTGGTGGCGACTGCGCGTTCTGCACCCGCCAGATGCGGCACGATATAGTGTGATGCCTTGGCCAGCGTGCTGTTTGGGTTATTGGTGACCGCGATGATGGTCGACTGTGGCTTGACGTTTTGGAGTAATCGTACCGCTTCGATCGTCTCGCCCGACTGCGAAATGATGATGAGCACGGTCTCGCTAGTCAGTGTGCTCACCGCGAAATGTAAGAGTTCCGAAAGCTCGACGTGCTGAACTGCATACCCTGCTGCCAACAGCGACAGCATCGCCGGATATGCGGAATAAAACGAACTCCCCATCCCGGTAATGATAATGCGCTTGCTACGAGCTGCACGCAACACCGCAGCAGCGGCGTGTGCTTGACTTCCTGCATTGAGGTGCGTCTGGAGTGCAGTACGGAGTAAATCGGGTTGGGCCTGGATGTCGTGCATGTAGTCGCTGGTCATATCGAGCTCCTTCTGATCTAGGTGTTATGGTGCACCGATTAGAGTGCGTGCCTGCGCCACATCGAGTAATTCTGCAGGACCGGCGATGCTTCCGGGGATGATATCGACCTCGGGCAGGAGTGTACGTATGGCAGCGCGAACTGCATCTGCATGGCGTTTTTCATGCATGAAGACCGCTGTTGGACCAGTGTCGGTCGAGCAATAGACAGGGATTCCTTGTGCACGGAGGTCGTTACACATCCGAAAGAGTGCAATGTTTTCAGCCTCCCAACCGATGATTTTGTAGTCGTCGCCACCCGACATGGTAATGCCGTGCAAGCGCATACTATCCATCTCGGCGATCCGACCGAGGTACTGCCAATCATCCCGCGCAATTGCAGCAATCATGGCGATGACTTCTTCTGATCGTGATTCCATCCACCCGCTGAACAACGAACTATCCGGTGCATCGTGGTGCGCTTGTTCGGTCTTGAGTCCTATGCGTGAGGGGATGGGGACGGTGGTCAGGCATGCCTCTGCAAACATACCCGGTCGGTCCAGACGAATGGCAAAACTGTCTTGGTGGCGCATCCCTTCATGCGAAAGCCACAACGCAATTCCTCCGACCGCTGCGCGGCAACCCGACCCCGCCAGTAAGCGTGCGATACAGCTCACGAATCGATGATTGGCCACGAGTTCGGGCCCAAACAAGGCCCCGATAGCGGCAACTGCGAGTGCTGCAGATCCAGATGCACTCGAGCCGAGTCCTTTGCCAGCCACTTTGGCTCGGAAGAAGTTCTTGGTATGGACCCGGGCATACCAGTGCACCGCGGCAATACCCCGCAATGCATCCAAGGTCTGGACGACGCGGTCGCGTTCGCGACCGACGGCTGGTTCACTGCCCATCCATACATCGTCACTCTGCAAGAGCGGATCAAATTCGACCACGGTAATCGTGTGTGCCGCATCACTGTTGAGCGAAATACTGGGCAAATATGCAATGCGTGACTGCCAATCGGCGAGTCCGTGGTATTTCAGTATCCCCTGCATCGGGTACGCTCGTGCCGCAGCAGCATGCTGTGCACGCGGAGCAGGGAGATGTGTTGGATAGTCTGCAACGGAGTATCCGTGTGTGGTTAATGCCGCCAATATCGCCTGATTCCCGGATTGCATAAGCGGGATTTTGTCACCGAGTCGCCCACGGCTGGTGCTCATCACTCTGCCTCGTTCCATTGGACGGATTTATGTGTTAGTGTACCATTATTCGTAGATTTCCTCCTCGCCATCGCGGTGCGCGAGGGCTTGCACAAGACGAGAGGTAGCTGCATGGTAGTGTTTGTGATGATCGACGGCATGCGTCCCGATGCGATTACTGCCGCGCAATGTGACAACCTGCAGGCATTCATGAAACGTGGCGCCAGCACCATGACTGCCCAGAGCGTCATGCCGAGCGTGACGCTCCCATGCCATACATCGATATTTCACTCTGTACCACCCGGACGGCACGGTATCACCACCAATTACTACATCCCAATGGCTCGCCCACTCCCTGGTTTGGTCGAAGTTGCTCGCATGCACGGGAAGAAATCCGCCTTCGTGCATAACTGGGAACCGCTCCGCGACCTGACCCGACCAGAGCAACTCTCGTATAGCTGGTGTCACGAGCCACCACTCGATCAGAGTTATGACGACGAGATGCACCGCGAGGCGGTCCGCGTCGTACAATCGCAACGCTACGATTTTGTTTTCGTCTATTACGGTTCTGTCGATACCGCTGGGCATGTCTACGGCTGGATGGAAGAAGGCTATTTAGCGCAACTCAAGCATGTCGATCAACTCGTTGGTGAGTTGCTTGCAGCAATCCCTGCCGAGAGTCACATTATCATCCAGGCTGACCACGGCGGTCATGAGCGCACGCACGGCACCGATATGCCCGAAGACATGACCATCCCCTGGATGGCGACTGGTCCCGACATCAAACCTGGGTATCAGATTCAACGGTCTGTGTCGTTGATCGACACCGCTCCGACCCTGGCGCGGATGCTGGGTATTGGGACGCACGAAGACTGGAATGGAAGTTCCGTCGACGAAATGTTTGTTGACCCCGCATAGCAATCTGCTGAGTCCAGAGATACACATGGCGATTCTATCCGTACAACGGGTAGAATCGTCTTTGTTTTGTACGAAGGAAAAACAGTGACAGCCGCAGCTCCCGCACGTTCAGGCCTCGATGCGAAGTGGAAAGTACTTATTTCGGTCGTTTTTGGGATCTTCATGATTATTCTCGACACGACCGTCGTCAACGTGGCGTTCCAGACACTGCGCCGTGAATTCGGCGCTACACTCAACGATGCCCAGTGGATTATCAGTGTCTATACCCTTTCGTTAGGAATTGTCACACCGATTAGTGGATTTTTGGCCGACCGATTTGGTCCCAAACGCATTTACACTGTTGGTTTGGCGTTATTTGCCGTCGCGTCGCTCGCATGCGGTCTTGCCCCGAGTTTGCCGATACTGATTGTTGCCCGTGCCCTGCAAGGTATCGGCGGCGGATTGGCGCAGCCACTCGGACCCGCGTTCATTTATCGTACCTTCCCTGCCAAAGAACAAGGAATGGCCTTGGGCTTCTTTGGTATTGCCCTCGTGCTCGCCCCAGCACTCGGTCCTATTCTGGGCGGTTGGTTGGTCGACGCAGATCTGTGGCGCTGGATTTTTTTCATCAATATCCCGATTGGTGTGGTTGGGTTCATTGTCTCGACACTCTGGTTACCGGTCGATGTAGCCCAGCGCAAAGCCAAAGCAGATCCTCTTGGCATTGCCACGGCCAGTCTCGGCTTTGGAGCAGTGCTGTACGCAAGTTCGCTGGTCGGTAATTACGGCTGGACCGACACCAGTGTGCTGACATGGTATGCCATCGGTTTGGCCTCGATTATTGCCTGGATTATTGTCGAATTGTTTGTCGCCGAAGAACCGATGCTTGACTTGCGCTTGTTTCGCTCACCCACATTCACCATGGCAAATCTGATTGGCTACGTGAGTGTCGTTGCGTTATTCGGTGCCGAATTCTTGATGCCCGTTTATTTACAAGCGCTGCGCGGATTTAGCGCATATGAGAGTGGTTTGACCCTCTTGCCGTTGGCCATCGCCGCTGGTTTCACAACCCCACTCGCAGGGCGCTTTTTCGACAAAATCGGGCCACGCCCGCTTATCACCTTGGGCTTTACGATTTTGGTCATCAACACCTGGCAGTTCACGCAAATCCAAGCTGATACGTCAATTACCTCGATCATGTGGTTACTGGCGCTGCGCGGTGTGGCATTAGGGATGACCGTACAGACAACCTTTGCGACCGCCTTGAGTAGTGCGCCGGCACCAAAATTAGCCCGCGCCTCATCCCTGGTCAATGGAACGCGCTTCGTGGTGCAGTCGATTGGAGTTGCAATTTTGGCAACAGTGCTGACGAGTACCCTCTCGGCAGAAGTCAAAAATCTGCAGAACCAAGCAGAAGAAGCCAGTACCACGGCTTCTCGTGCGCCATTCGGGCTGTGTGAGACGCCTGGTGTCGCTCTCGAAGACAACATTCCCCCTGCCGCAGCTGCCAAACTCAAAGATTTGCCCGCAGACCAGGCGGCACCTGCCAAGACTGCGATACGTGCACAGATCCAAGCAGCCTGTGACCAAAATGTCTTGGGCTTCGAAGCAGCCTACTTGCTGACCTTCTATGTCGGCTTGTGTGCCATTGTTTTTGGATTGTTGCTACCGGGTTGGCCCGGCAAGTGGGAAGGCCGTTCCGAGATGCAAAAGAAAGCATCGGTCGGTCACTAGTTTCGCCAGCGGTCTTTGACGACGCGGTACTCAACTGAGTGCCGCGTCTCGTATCGGGAGTACCTGACATGACTCGAATCCCGCGTACCAATGCCCTCATCACCGGTGCAGCATCCGGCCTTGGGCTGTTGTTGACCGAAGAATTGCTCGCTGCAGGTGCCGCACATGTCACCCTTTGGGACATCGATGGACAACGGCTCGAAGAGGCCGTTTCGCGCTTGCGTGCGGCCGGCCACGCAGTCCATGGGTATGTGGTCGACATCACCTCTCCAGACGCGATGGATGCCGCACTGACCGAAATGGACAGATCGGGCATCACGGTCGATTTGTTGATTAATAACGCCGGGATAATCGTCGGCAAACCATTTGTCCAACAAAATGATGCAACGATTACACGTGAGATGACGATTAATGCAATCGCACCCATGCACCTGACACTCCGCATCCTTCCCCGTATGGTCGCTTCCAACCGCGGTCACATTGTTACCATTGCATCCGCGGCAGGACTGGTCAGCAACCCACGTATGGCTGTCTACTGCGGGAGCAAATGGGCGGCGATTGGGTGGTCAGATTCGGTGCGTCTCGAGCTAGCGCAAGCAGGCAGCGCCGTGCGCGTCACCACCGTCACGCCGTATTACACCAGTACCGGGATGTTTGCGGGCGTGCAGTCACCTATCATTCCGATTATCGAACCAATCGCGGTGGTCCGCGCAGTGGTGCGCGGCATCGAACGCAATGCCATCTGGGTCCGCACACCGGGCATCGTGCACATCTTGCCGTTTGTGCGTGGTATCCTGCCGACACGCTGGTTCGATATCATAGTGGGGCGCTGGTTAGGCGTTTACGATACGATGCGTACCTTTACTGGACGTTCATAGGCTGTACTCCACACCCATAAAGAAAAAATCTCACCACTGCCTACTCACTGGCGCACCACGGTGCGCCTTCAGCATGTTTTCACCAGTGCTTTCTCTGGGTACAAACGCAGACCAGTACGCAGCATAAGCCCGCGAATCCGGCCGTACGACATCCGAATACATGACAAAAAACCGCCCTCGTGCGAACACGAGAGCGGCACCAAAAAACACCTACTTTGGTAACCACGCTTCCATCTGAGCAATTTCTGTGTTCTGCGCTTCGATGATTGCTGTCGATAATGTCTTGAGTTCTGCATGTTCGGCTTTGGTCAAGGCCTCCTGGGCCATGGTCACAGCGCCCTTATGATGGTCAATCATCGCAGTAATCCAACGCACATCATACGGTATGGCTTCGTCCGTCGAGACTTGCATCGTACCCATGTGCGCACCTGTGCCCGCAGTCATTGGGGCATTGGGGTACCATGTTGCGCGCCAATCGCGCAACTGGGTGACTTCGGCAGACTGCGTGGTGACTATTTGGGTCGCAAGGGCTTTAATGTCAGGATTCGTTGCGCTCTGCAACGCGGCATTTGCCATATCGATGGCAGCCAAATGGTGCATCATCATGCCGTCAATAAAGAGGACATCATACGGCAGTGCCAATGTGGCAGGATCTGCCGTGGCATGCAGCATGTGACTGCTCATATCCATGGTTGGCGTAGGGGTGTCGGCTGTCGGAGTGCCGCATGCAGCAATCATACTGGCACAGCACACACTGAGTAGCAAAACTATGAGGCGACGAGTCATTCGGGAGCTCCTTCACTGGCTGCAAGAACAGCATTGATAGTCCGCAGGGCCGTCGCCGCGAGGACCGGATTGGTGGTTTGGTAATACGGTAATTGGATTAGGGCAATCGATAACGCCCAGGCTCGGCTACGCCGCAACTGTGCTGGGTCAATCGCCAATTGCGTTGCAAACAGCGTCCGTTCCGGCTCATCCAAAAACGTCCATGCAACAGTAAGATCGACAGCAGGGTCCCCGAGTGTCAACCCACCGAAGTCGATGAGAGCGCTGATATGGCCATCGGTAACCAACAGATTTCCGCCGTGGATGTCACTGTGCAGCCACACCGAAGCGTCTGTGGTGATAGGTTCTTGTACCCACGCGTTCCACAATTCGGCTGCACGGCCAACATTGATCAGACCGAGCGGCTGAAGTGCACGGAGAGCATCCAAGGTGTCTTGGTGGCGGGTTTGGAGCGTGCCACTCCGGCTCCCACGATGCGCACCGCCGGTAGTCGGTACGCGCCGCAATCCTGCAACAATCCGCGCGAGGGTCTGTGCTGCAGCTCCTTTGTAGGCTGGTGGGGTGCGTTGTGCATCGTCGCCCGGCAACCAACGATAGACGGACCAGCGCCACGGATAGTCGACTGTAGGTGCGCCGATGAATACAGGTTGCGGCACTGCTACTGGGAGGTACGGCCCCAGCACCGGGAGCCAGATTGCCTCCCTGCTTGCTTGTTCATCGGCCCAGCCGATACGCGGCATTCGGACAACCATGGTGCTGCCCAGTCGGTAGAGCACATGATCGGTACCTGAGCTCTCCACATGCGTCAGCCCGTCATCCGCCCACTGCGGGGCTTGCTGGCGTAGCAACGCGTGAACCAGGGTTGCGCTTATGTCGACTTCGCCCGGGTGGAGCTTTGCTACCGTCATGCGTGCAATCCACGAGCACGTGCAATACGGAGCGAATTGGTGACAACAAACACCGAACTGCATGCCATCGCAGCCGCAGCCACCATCGGACTCAGTTGGATGCCCCACAGTGGATACAGTACACCTGCTGCGATAGGGATCCCCACGACGTTGTACCCAAACGCCCAGAAGAGATTCCAACGAATGGTAGACATCGTCTGTTTGCCCAGTGCAAGCGCCGTTCCGAGCAGGCGCAAATCCGGACGCATCAGAATGACGTCGGCTGTTTCGATGGCGACATCAGTGCCGCTACCCATCGCAATTCCCACATCTGCGGCAGCCAAAGCCGGCGCATCATTGATGCCATCGCCCACCATTGCGACCACTCCATCACGCTGCAATTCGTTGATGGTCGCGACTTTTTGGGCTGGTACGACACCGGCAACCACCCGCTCGATGCCCAACGTACCGGCGATTTGCGTCGCCGTTGCAATGGTATCGCCCGATATCATGACACTCCGGATGCCATCTGCCTTGAGCTGCTCGATGACCGCGACTGCTTCGGGACGTGGCTCGTCACGCAATCCAATGACACCGATGATAACCCCTGCCTGCGCCACGATGACCGTACTTTGCCCGGCATCGGCGAGCCCGACACAGTGATTGTCCCAGTCGCCCATCGCAATCCCTGCCCCCTCCATGGCAGCCCGGTTGCCGATGACAACGAGTTGTCCATCGACCATCCCTTGTGCTCCGAGCCCGGCGTAATCGGTGCGCTCGGTAGCACCCAGCACCGGCAGATGTGCTCCTTTCGCGGCCCGCACGATTGCTTGTGACAATGGGTGCGTGCTCCCCTGTGCGATTGCGGCAGCAACAGACAACACACGATTAGTGCCATCAACAGGCAGAATCGTCGTGACGGCAGGATGACCGACGGTCAATGTGCCTGTTTTGTCGAAGGCCAGAATGGTTACTGTCGCCAAGCGCTCGAGTGCAGCAGCCCCTTTGACCAGAATACCCTGCCGTGCACCGACGCCACTCGCGACCATGATCGCCGTCGGAGTCGCTAATCCTAACGCGCATGGGCAGGCAATGACAAGCACAGCAACGGCAAACATCAGTGCCTGCGTCGCTCCGACACCTGCCAACCACCAGCCGAGAAAAGTCAGGAGTGCTATCCCGATGATGACGGGGACAAACACCGCCGCAATGGTATCGACGAGCTGTTGAACCGGCGCTCTGCTCCCCTGCGCTTGACGTACCAAGCGAACCATCTGCGCCAACACGCTATCACTGCCTATTGCATCTGCACGGACCTGGATTTGGCCCGTGAGGTTGACCGAAGCGCCGATAACGCGCTGGTCGACGGTGCGGGTCACGGGCATGCTTTCGCCGGTGAGCATACTCTCGTCGATGGTCGTCGTTCCCATCGTGATGGTACCGTCGACCGCGATGCGTTCGCTCGGGTAGACCACGATGATGTCGCCACGGCGAATCGACGCTGTCAGCACCTCGATTGCCTCCCCGGCACGGAGCACACGGGTCGTTTTGGGTTGGAGGCCGATCAATGTGCGGACGGCGTTACTCGCTTGACTACGAGCCCGACTTTCGAGCAACTTACCGACCAAAATCAGCGTGATAATCATCGCGGCAGTTTCGTAGTAGAGGTGACCCACACCACCGCGCAACAACAGCACCGTGCTATACCAGAATGCTGCACTCGAACCCAGCACAATCAGCGAATCCATGTTGGCAGTGCGAGCCCGCAGCGCCCCCCATGCATGCCGATAAAAATCCACGGCTGCATAGCTCTGTACCGGTATCGCCAAGGCGAAAAATATCCAGTTCCAGGCATCGAGGTTGGCAGCCATCATGTGCATATGCGCGCTGCCGTGTTCGGCGACCATGGCTACGGCACTTCCCAGCGGAATGGGTGCAATAAAACCGAAATCCTTGAGCATAGACAGCACAAATAAAGGTGCGGTTGCCACGACAGATACCCACAAGCGGCGCCAGCGTATTGCTAATTCAGTTGCCCGTGCTTTTGCTTCCGCATCTTCGGCGTCTGCTTGGGCAGACAGCGGGATAACGCCGTAGCCGGCTTTTTCGACGGCAGCAGTCAATACTGCAGTGCTTGCGATTGCACCAATGCTCCGAATGACTGCTCGTTCGTCGGCCAAATTCACCTGAACCGACAAAACGCCAGGAACTTTGGCCAGTGCTTTTTCGACCCGGGCACTGCAACTCGCACATGTCATACCAGTGATGGGGAGTTCGATGTGGTCTTGGATGACGCCATAACCGGCCTTCTCGATGGCATGCACCGCCAACCCGAGCGTTCCACGTGACCCACGGAATGTGGCATGTTCATCAGCCAAATTGACCATGACGTCACTGACGCCATCGATTTTGCGCAGTACTTTTTCGACGCGCGACACACAACTAGCGCATGTCATTCCGCTGACTGCGAGTTCCATCACCGACTCTGGATTACTCATCGAACCTCCACCGCTTCCGAGCGGAATTACATTCCCTGCAATGGAATCATCGGTGCATCAAGCACGTTGTATCCGGCTTGTTGTATCGCGGCAACCAATGCAGCGCGGTCGAGTGCTTCTCCACGCACGACAACCTTGGTGCGCTCTTCATTGACAACGGCTGTCACGACCCCAGGAACTGCCACGAGAGCAGTATTCACGCGATTCGCGCACCCGCCACAGGTAACACCACCCACATTCAAGGTAAGTTCTGTCATTTACTTTCTCCGTTCTTGCATCACCAGCATCAATTCACCAATGACCCGTTCACGCTCTACGGCGTCGTCGCTACGGATTGCCGTGGTCACACAACCGTGCAGATGTCGGTCGAGCACGAGTCGACTGACATGGTCGAGTGCTTTTTGCACCGCATTGATTTGCATCAAAATATCGATGCAGTATGCATCTTCATCCACCATGCGTTCGACCCCGCGGACATGGCCTTCGATGGTCCTCAGCCGTTTAACGATAGGGTCTTTGTCGTGGGTCATCGTATCTCCTCCACGCCACCCCCCGGGGGAGGGGGTATGGAGGTAGTATAGCAGACGTGGTGAATTCGTTGCTGAGACGCAGATGAATGCTGTGGATTGACAAACGCAGCACCGTCACGCAGAATGCACGGAACGATTGCATCGCGTATACCGTCGTATACGTGATGGATTTGGGCATGTTGTGAGCCCCGGTTGTATGCGTGAGGACTGATGAACCGGCAGAATCTGTACATCCTTCTGCTTGTAAGCATCGTGTTGGCGAGCTGCACGTCGCCGACGACGTGGTTTGTGCTGGGTAGTACCCAACCGATTAGTGCGACCGACAGTGGCTTCCGTCCAGAACGTGACGGATTCACATTCGCCAATTATGGTGCCGAAGCAGGAACGAATCTCGAAGCAGCCGACATCCAACGGATGTTCGGAGATGTCGTGTGTACCGAACCCGGGGCATCGTGCACGTTGACGCCCACTGCACAGATTTGGATGAACGAAATGAACCGAGCCATGGCCAACGGGCATTGCGAAGGCATGGCAGTTTTGAGTCAATACTTTTATTATGGGATTTTGCAACCGCAGACATTCGGTGCAGCAACGGCAGATGCCCTCGTGTTGGATCAAAATAGCGCACTCCAGCGCGAAATTGCCTATTGGTGGGCGACGCAAGCGACATTCCCCACGCGCGCATATCGTGTCGTCACCGACCCTCGAGATGTCGTACAACGCCTCCAAGAAGGTCTCACCAGAGATGCTGATGTTGCGGCGCTCTATACGATTGGTCTCTACGAGCCAAACTTTACCGGCGGTCACACCGTTACCCCGATTGCCTTACGCACCATTGACGACCATTCCATTGCCATCCAAATTTATGACAATAATACGCCGAACCAAACCGCAGAAATTATCGTCGACATGGAACGCAATGAATGGCAGTACCATGCGACCCGACCCGACGGTACGGGAGTTACGTACGCTGGTGATGCCACATCGCAGACGATGGATTTGACGGCGACTGCTCCACGCCTCGAGCAACAAGAATGTCCGTTTTGTAACACCAATCCGCTCATTCGGAGTGTGACACACCTGACCACAATCCTTTTTTCGTCGACCAAAACGGCATTGAAAGGAAATGTAGATGGCTATTCGGCGTTTTTTGTTGATGCACAGGGACGCCGTGTAGGCATCATCCGTGGCGTGGTATACAACGAAATCCCGCAAGCGTCAGTGACATTCCTCCGTGGCGCACCTGATCAATGGTCCGCACAAGGAATGCCGGTGTTGACGCTCCCCGCAGCCGTCCAAGGATCGATTCGTCTGACCGGCGCTGCAGAAGTTCCGGTGAACATCACTGCCTTCGGTGCTGGTTCTGTTGTGGGCGTCCATAATATGCACCTCGACGAAACAATTGCGAGTGATATTCGACTCGACCAACAAAGCGGCACCGTCGCACTTGCAAGTGCGACCACTGCCGATCCCGAAATCGTCGTCGCCTCGACCCGCGATGCCAAACGTGTTGCGGTGAATGTCAGCAACATACACCTTGAGGCGGGCGACAAAGCTGCTGTCACCACTGACTCCAACGGCGAAACCGTTTCTGTCGCCACAAGTGACGCCCAACCCGTCGCAGTCTCAACTTCGGTAGACCGTGCTGACGGAACCGCCCCAGAACAACAAGAACGCACCGTTCCCTCCCAAGACGACACTGCAACGGATATCCTCGATGATGTTGCACCGGCACCCATCGAAGAAAACCAACCACCGCCGGTGATTGTGCCGACCGATGAACCCCTCCCATCACCAACCCCGCGCTATACCCGTACCCCACGACCGACGCAAGCACGCGCGGAAGATACTCCCGCCGCTGAGGGCTCCGTCATTCCTGAACCGACCGCCACTCGCCGCACCGGCGATGACAAGTGGCGTAGCCCAACGCGTACACCCACGAGCGCGGATCCTGATTCGCATGTGGTCATCATCACCGAACCAACGGAGACGACCAAACCAGAGGAAATCGGCAAACAAACCCGCACACGAACGGCGACGTCTGGCCTCAAGCCGACCTGGGGTTCCGACGATGACGACGATTCAGATGCCAAAGAGCCGACACCTACCTCGGTCTTCGACAAAGAGCCCAGCCGCACACCACGCCCGACTCGCTGGTGGGAGAAAACACCGCGGCCAGAAGCAACCGAACGCTCCGAAGCAACTCGTGAACGAGAACCGACACGCACCGCAGAACTGACTCGGTTCCCCGAGCCGACGCGCCGCATCGACCCAACACGCAGGCCGGAACGCACCGAAAAACCGGAGCCGACTGAACGCCGCGAACCCACCGAACGCCGCGAACCTACCTCGATACCCGCGGCTACGTCAGGCATTGAACCAACTCGGAGGATCGAACCGACACGCAGAATAGAGCCCACCGAAAAACCGGAACCCACAGAACGCCGTGAACCTACCGAGCGTCGTGAACCTACGGAACGCCGTGAACCTACCGAGCGTCGTGAGGCCACACGCACCCCACGCCGTACCGAAAAACCTGAGGCAACCAAAAAGAAACGCGATGACTTCGCACCCTAACGCACAACCGGTAGTGCATGGGCGAAAGCAGTGATGATCAAAGCAATTTGCGGACACGCACACGTGCGGCGTCCGCAGTTTTTGTGGCCGTCTCTGCACGTGCTATGCCCGAAACTTCATGCTAAGATACTCACAATTGACCGACTCGTGTATCTGTTCAAGGAGGAACTGCATGGCTGGTTTTAATGGTTTGGGCTTGCACATGGGCAATTTGTCGCGCCTCTCTGATGCACAAAGCCGTTCGATTAGCCCTGAAAACTACGACGGTGCCAAAGGTCGTGGTGGGATGGCAACCGAAGGAACCGGCCTCGTCCATGCCCGTGGCCTCGGTCAAGGGTGGAAGATATCTCCATCTATCCGCATCGCCTCTGGCGAAACCCGCGAAATTGCCAATATCGACGGAATGGGCGCGATTCAACAAATCTGGCTTACCCCTACCGGCAACTTTCGTCTGCAAATCATCCGCATCTATTGGGACGATCAGCCCAACCCTTCGGTCGAAGCACCGTTGGGTGATTTTTTTGCGAGCGGGTGGGGGAAGTATGCCCAACTCAGTTCCCTTGCGGTCTGTGTCAACCCCGGCAGTGCATTCAACTGTTACTGGGAAATGCCATTCCGCTCGCGCTGCCGCATTACCGTAACCAACATCTCCGAAAAAGAGACAACGCTCTACTACCAAATCAATTACACGCTGACCGAAGTGCCCGAAAATTGTGCCTACTTCCATGCCCAATTCCGCCGCACGAATCCCCTCCCATATGCCACCGATTACACCATCCTCGACGGCATACGCGGCCAAGGACATTACGTCGGCACCTACATGGCGTGGGGGGTCAACAATAGTGGCTGGTGGGGCGAGGGCGAGATAAAGTTTTTCATGGATGGAGACGACCAATTCCCAACCATTTGTGGCACTGGCACCGAAGACTACTTCTGTGGTTCCTATAACTTCGACCTCGGGCCGGCCAACGGTGGGTACCGTGAATTCACCACACCGTATGCAGGTCTTTCACAAGTTCTTCGTCCTGATGGCACATATCAATCGCAAACGCGGTTCGGCATGTATCGCTGGCACATCATGGACCCGATTCGCTTTACCCAGGATTTGCGTGTCACGATCCAAGCTCTTGGATGGCGCAGTGATGGTCGCTACTTGCCCCTCCAGGATGATATTTCTTCGGTCGCATACTGGTACCAGACGTTGCCCACGGCACCTTTCCCAGCCCTACCTGACCGCGACTATTTAGAAATCATCTAATCATGCAACGTATCTCTCTTACGAGCTGGAGTGTACATCCAGACCTGACCAATGGATCGCTCGCCCTGATCGACCTTCCTGCACGAGCCAAAGCTGCAGGAATCGGCACGCTCGAACTGTGTCACTTTCATTTTGGTGACACCTCGGCAGGAGCGATCCAAGCTCTCCGTGCAGCCGCAGCAGAAGCGCAGGTCGAGATATTCAGCATTCTCATCGATGCATACGATATCAGCCAAGCAGATGACACCTTGCGTGAACACGACATCACGCAGGTCGCACACTGGATCGACATCGCCAGCCAGCTGGGAGCGAGTCACGTACGTGTCATTGCCGGCGAAGCCCCTGCCACTGACGCTGCTGCACTGCGCCGCTCGATTACCGCACTCGTTCGCCTCCAATCGCATGCCAGTGCACGGGGCGTCACGGTCCTCAGCGAAAACTTCAAATCTCTGGCGGCGACACCTGCGAACTGGCTGGCCATCCATGCTGCCTTGGGTCACGGCGGCTGTGCTGACATCGGGAACTTCCCGAGCGAGACACGCGTACATGACTTTGCGCAGGTCGTTGCACAGGCTGCATCCGTCCATGTCAAAGCGTCGTATGACGATGCCGGCGAGATAATCCCTGACCAGGTCCAACAGTGCCTCGCCGCTGCTCGTGCAGCAGGTTTTTCGGGACCAACGACGTTGGTCTACGATCGCCCAGGCGATCGCTGGCAGGGAATCGCTGTCCTCCACTCTATCGTCACGCAGGCATTCGCATAAGCATCCGTCGTGCAGGGGATTTTTGTTATGGTAAGTTGTGACGCCGGGATGACGCCGACACGCGCCCAGGTCATCATTCATAATCGCAACGTCAGTTATTTACGTTGGGGCTCTGGGCCGCGACATATCGTCCTTCTGCACGGCATCACGAGCAGTGCACGCAGTTGGTGGCGTGTAGCCCCCGTGCTCGCGAACCTGGGGTATACCGTCACTGCCTTCGATATGCCTGGCCACGGTGAAAGCAGCACACTCACCGCGCATGACATCCCTACGATTGCCGCGCACATTACTGCTGCCTGCACAACCTTAGACATCCGCATCCACACACTCATCGGGCACTCGTGGGGCGGCTCGGTCGCTATCGGCGCAGCATCACTGCTCGCACCCCAACAACTCGTTCTGATTGATCCTTTGGTTGCACACGATGCAGTGTGGGGCGCAGACGTCCTCCCGCGATTCAGTGAAGGGATCGGCCAAGCCGTCCACCAGACGACGCCATGGCTGACTGCCCGCAACAAACTCTGGCACCGGTGTGATGTTCAGTGGAAGGCAGAGGCCTTGCAACAATGCCGTCGTGAAGCGGTGGAAGGACTCTTCCTCCACAGTGGGACGTGGCACCTCGTCGATGAACTCGCTGCCTTGACCATTCCCACCCTCTGCCTCGTCGCAGGTGGAGATACGACGGTCATTAGCGCGGCGCACCAATCCGCTATGGGGGCAATTCTCGGCGCAAACCACGGTCAACTCATCAAAATCGAAGGCACCGATCACAACATGCACCGTGCGGGCTTCGACCTCACCATGCCGGTGCTTTCGAGCTGGATCAAGCAGGAGCAGGCATGACAGGTCTGCCAGCAAGCGCGCCCGGTCGTGTCGCATCTGCCCTGCAGCGGATCAGCGCGGCTGGCTACAAGCTGACTGCACCGCGCACCGCCATCATCGATGCCGCATGCACCTACCAGGGTTCCTTCAGTGCTGCCCAACTCGATGAGACCCTGCGCGTTCGTGGCCAACCGTTGGGCGATGCAAGCCTCTTCCGCACCCTCAAACTCTTTACTGATATCGGCGTCATGCAACGCATCCACGGCATTGATGATTGCCATCGCTACATCATGAGCACCGAACACCATGCCCATCGCGTGGTCTGCACGATGTGCGGGGATATTGCCGAGTTCGCAGAATGTGGCCTCGATTCAATGATGCGAACCCTCGAAGCACAAACGGGATACCGGATTGTCGACCACCTCCTCGAGCTCTTCGGCGTCTGCCCACGTTGCCACGCCACCTTGCCGACAAGGATCTGACATGCACTACCACACCATCATCGTCGGCCTCGGAGGGATGGGCAGCGCTGCTGCGTATCACCTCGCTGCCCGCGGCGAAAAAGTATTAGGAATCGAGCGCTACAGCCCCGCGCACCGCAACGGCTCGAGCCACGGCAATTCGCGGATAATCCGCCAGGCATACTTCGAGCACCCGTCGTATGTCCCCTTGCTCAAACGTGCCTTTTCGCATTGGGATGATCTTGCTCGCCAAGCTGACGAAGATCTCCTCCATCTCACGGGCGGACTCAACATCGGCCGTCCCGACAGTGATGTCATTACGGGAACGTTGGCGAGTGTGCGGACGCACAACCTCCCACACGAATACTTGACGGCCGCAGACATTCGCCGCCGGTATCCCGCTTTCACCCCTGATGACGACATCGTTGGTGTCGCCGAAGGGAACGCCGGCTATGTCGTTCCCGAAGCAGCGGTGCGTACCCACTTGCGCCTCGCCGCACAACATAGTGCCACCCTCCGCTACAACGAGGTTGTCTTGTCGTGGCAGGCCACCTCAAGCGGCGTCAGCGTAACAACCGATCAACGTACCTACACTGCGGACCATCTCATCTTATCGCCTGGTGCATGGGCACCCGAACTGATGGCCGACCTCGGGTTACCACTCCGCGTCGAACGCCGTGTGCTCCTCTGGTTCGACCCCATCGGTGGGGATGCGCCCTTCCATGAACCACACTTTCCGGTTTACATATGGGATTGTGGTGAGGGAGTTTCGTTCTACGGGTTCCCCAAGCAGCCAGGTACCGCCGGCATCAAAGTCGCTATCCACACCGTCGGCCAACACTGCACTCCACAAACCATCGATCGCACATTGCACGATAGCGATGTCGACACGTTGCAACAACTTGTTCGGAATCGCGTGCCGGCACTCCTCGGACCCATGCTCGATTATGCAACTTGCATGTATACCCTTACTCCTGACGAACACTTTGTCATCGCCACGCATCCTGATCATCCGCAGGTAGTGCTTGCCTCACCGTGTTCGGGTCACGGCTTCAAATTTACCCCGGTAATCGGCGAAATCTTGGCCGACCTCGCAATGCACGGGCGTACCAACCACGATATTTCGCTCTTTTCACTGCGCTTCTAGGAGGTCCCCATGCCGCCACTCACGCCTGCCTTGGTTGCAGACCTACGCACCCAAACAGCTACCCTGCTCGCTCGTGCCGGCATCGTCCTGACCGCGGCAGAACAACAGACCATCGAAGTCGCAGACTGCGGCCTCGGCGAAATAGAAGAGACGGGATTACAACTCATCACTTACATCAATACCGAGCGGTGCTGTGCCAAAGAACTCGTCTTGTTCCCCAATCAGACATTCCCCGAACACCGTCACCCTCCCGTCGGCAACGACCCCGGCAAAGAAGAGACATTTCGCTGTCGGCAAGGGACCTTGCTGCTCTATGTGGAAGGTGACGCCACCCCGAATCCACGAGCGACCCCACCGGCGTCACGCCGTCCGTTTTTGACCGTCTGGCACGAGATTATCCTCACTGCTGGTCAGCAATACACGCTCCAACCCAACATCAAACACTGGTTCCAAGCAGGACCAGACGGCTGCATCGTCTCTGAGTTTTCGACACGTAGCACGGACGAATTCGACATCTTTACCGATCCCGCCATCCGTCGCATCCCCACCATCAACTAAGGAGTACTCATGTACATTTGCCGCTACACCATCGACAAAAACAGCATTCGTATCGGGTTTGTCGACCAAAACCAGGTATACGACATTACTGCCCGCTTCCCCAGCATCACGGCATTTTTGCGCTGGACAATAGGTCGGAGCGATGCCGGATCTGCACTCCGCAAAGCGCTCATCGGCACCCAGCCTACAGCGCCACTCAACAGTGTGACCCTCCTGCGCCCCACCGACGACCAAGAAATCTGGGCTGCTGGTGTCACCTACGAGCGGTCGCGCGTCGCCCGCGAAGAAGAATCTGCCAAAAGCGGCATCTACGATCGGGTCTACACTGCTGCCCGCCCCGAAGTCTTCTTCAAGGCGACCCCGAGTCGCGTCGTCGGCCCGATGGAACCCGTCGCAATCCGTCACGATGCGAATTGGAACGTCCCTGAGCCAGAACTCGCCCTCGTCATCAACCCCGCCAAAGAACTCATCGGCTATACCATTGGCAACGATATGAGTTCGCGCGATATCGAAGGCGAAAATCCACTCTACCTCCCGCAAGCCAAAATGTACGGCCGCTGTTGTGCCGTTGGCCCCATGATTGCCCTCACAGAACACATCCCCGACGGCAAAGATCTCACGATCGCCATCGAAATCCAGCGCAATGGTACCGTCGCATTCGCAGGGACAGTGCATACATCCAAAATTGTGCGCTCCTTCCCAGAACTCCTCGACTACCTCGGCCGCGATAATATCTTCCCCGATGGAGTACTCCTCCTCACCGGCACTGGTATCGTGCCTGCCGATGACTTTACGCTCGAATCGGGTGACTCGGTCAGCATCTCGATAGATGGCATTGGAACACTCCATAATCCCGTGATTCGGGGAGGCGCATAACTGTTTTTCATCTGCAACCGGCAAAAACGCACGCGTGTCGTCTCTATCGACGGCGCGCGTTCTTTTTATCCGAAGCGTTGCACGCTCCCCGTCATGCCACAGCACCCACGGTCTTGCGACAGTGGGTGCTGCTCTTTGGTTCAGTGCTTGGATTATTAGTTTTCGGGCTCCAGAAAGAAATCTACCCAGGTATTGTTGTCCCGATCGTAATAATTCATCATCACTTCGTTGTTGCTTTTGACTGCTTTATAGCCGTCTGCTGCAATAATCATCGCGACTGATGCATTGATCATTTCATCGGTGACGGACATCGTATACACACCGTCACGATTCGCTTCACCATAGGTCCAGATGTAGTCTTCGAGTGTATCCATGTCCACATTCAGCCAGTTATACCCCGGCTTCAACAGGACGATGACCGCGCCGTTGATTGGATTACCGGTCAATTTGTCCAAAATTCGACCCGAAATGTCGTACACCGGAGCGGTACTAGCCTCGGGAACAGCCGTCGGTTCGCTGACGACCTCACTCGGTCCATTCAATGATGCTGCTTCGGCCCCGTTACATCCAGGGATGCGCACCAGATTTGCCGAAGAAATCAAATCCTTCGCCAGTGTTACCGGTCGTGCATAACCCAGCGAATCAGCATTGTCCGATATACCGCCGAACACCACAGCGACTTGCTCATTGCGCTCATTCACAATCGGGCCACCCGACGAACCACGCGAATCCGACGCATCATACTAAATTGCTTCATACGACCGTTCGGTAAGCGTACTCATCGAAAATTCTTCGAATCCGACGACTTGCCCGCTCGAAATAGAGACGGTATTGCCACCCACCCCCGAATACCCTACCGATGTCACCTTTTGCCCAATCACAACCGGTTCGGTCATATTCATGGTCACCGCTGGCAAGGTCAGACACGATGCAGGTGGCTCGCCATTGGTCGTCGCAATTATCCGCAATACCGCTAAGTCCTTGCCAGGGTCGGCATCAACGACCTGCGAAATGAACTGCAGTTTTGGTGGATCGCGAGGATCCAACGTGACATAGATGTACGAAATGCCATCGCGATTGTAGTATTGCCCCGTATCGTTATCCCCAATCACATGGAAATTCGTCAATATCAACCCGCGTGCATCGATAATCGACCCACTTGCATGCCCCATCTCGGTCCATGTCGCATCCAACACCCCGATACGCACGGTCGCGTCTATGACATTTTGGATCGTCAATGGCACTGCCGTCGGCACAGGCGTCAGCGTAGCCGGCTCAGGGGTAGGGAGTACTTTGGTACGCGTCGGCAATATGTCAGCCAACGAAACAGTCGCCGTCGGAGTACTCGTCGTACCCGCACATCCAGCCAGAACCAACGCTACAGAGCGCTGCGATGATTTTCTTCGTTCGCATTCTATCGCTCCGTTCGCTCTATTTGGCGCTACGCGTCAGACGACGCACGACATCGGACCAGGCATTCGCAACCGCGGGTGCATTCGATTCGTCACCCGAAACGCTCACCGTGTATGTGGTTGTTCCGACGGTCGCAACCAACATATATCCGTGTGTCACCGACCCCGACCCAGTGCTTGGCAAACATACATATTCCAATACCGTACCATACGAGATTTGTGTATTTGGATAGCGATAGCACCCGTCGTTGAGGGAACGTTCCTCACGGAGCACGTCGATCTCGGCAGTCCCCGCGATAGGGCGTTCTGCGACAGAATAAACCACTCCCGAGCGGCTGACCGCCGGTAGCGCACGAAACGCTTGCTTGGGAATCAAGCCGCCCGGGAACATCACCACAAACGGTCCATGGTTGACCACACGGTTAGCGCTCTGTACTTGCATCAGTACCGCGCTACTCCCGCCCAACGCACCGATACACGCCAAAACGACCCACCAATCGGCGCGTCTGACCGGCAACGTGCTCGTGTTTGGAAGAGCATCGGCACGTGCCTCGCGGCGCACCAACAACGTCACGAGTGCAAGCACAACCACGGTCACCACAGCAGCCGGTACCATCCCGGACCATGTCGATTGGTTCAACGAACTCAGAACGACGACGCGATCGAGGAACTCATTGAGCGCCCATACCCCACCCGTGCTCGCCAAGCCTACCAACACAACCCAACCCGGTGCACGACCTGGCTTTATCATCGCCAATACGTGCCCAATGATGGCACCAATGGCGATATACACCAGCACATACACCATCAATATCCCCATGGCAGCAGCCAACTGTATGACGTCACGCGCGACCAAGAAGGTAATCCCATCTGCGGTAGCCATTCCCATGGTTACTGCGACGGCATATACGAGTCCGTCCATGTGCTGGTCGAACTCTGCGGTCGGCAAGACCGTCCATCGCACAGCCACGTATGTGAGAGCACCAATGATGATGCCCCGGAACACACCATTTGCCAGCAGATGGACGGTTCCACCATCGACATAGCTACCCCATGCCAAGTACTCACCGAGCGGGGTGAGTACGTCACTTGCAATAATGGCACCAAGCACGAACAAGCCGAACACCGTTGTACGTGGTTCAGGGGCTGTACGGTCCTGGTATAGGATTATTCCCAACCAAATGCCCGCTGGAATCAGACACAACGCCACCACCAACACGGTGCGGACAAGTGCCGGCAACATACGGATATCAACGTCTAGGACGGTCAGACCATACGTCACTGCCATCATGCCAATCAGGACGCCGATACCAGCCCCCCCATAATCCCCAGAGTGACGATCGCCCTGTCTCTTTTGTGGTCATAAAATAGTCCTTCCTCTGTTCGGTAGTCGGTGTCTCTCCATGCAAACACAACTCCGACATAGTCAAGAGAGTCTTTGCATTACACACACCTTACGTTACAAGACGGATTGATTTTTAAGAAAGTTCATTTCGTTATTTCGCATCAAAAATACGTAATTGAAAGATTTTTTCAATAAATTAAATTAAATAATTGCAGAGTAAAAATTTATTTTTAACAAATAAAACAATCGAATGGTACGGATTCGCCCCAAAAAAAAGACACAAAAAAACCGTCGCACGCGACGGCAATGCAAAGAAACGAATTACTCGGCAAGCGCCGCACGGACATTCTCGAGAATCTGCTCTGGTTGGAC
>JBJONV010000125.1:0-2709 GCA_046051665.1 Chloroflexota bacterium | reverse complement strand
AACATCCGTGGGGTGCCGATGTGGATCGCTTTGTGCCTGCAGATCCGCCCCATGATCCTACCCTCCCGCCTACCATTCTCTTCATTGGTTCATTCCGTTCCTGGCACGGCGCAGTCCATGGCGTTGCAGCCGCCAAACGCGTTCTCGATGCAGATGTCGCCTGCCAATTTGTCTTTGTCGGGGCAGGTCCCGAACTTGCTGATGCCCAACAAATGGCCGCAGGCTACCCCGGGATTACCTTCCGTGGCGCACTCCCGTATGCCGATATGCCCGCAGTTATCCAATCTGCCGATATCGGCATCGCACCCTTCGACACCAGCAAACACCCCGCCCTCCAAGCAGCCGGCTTTTATTGGTCACCCCTCAAAATCCACGAATACATGGCAGGCGGTTTGGCGGTCATCACGAGTGCAATCACCCCGCTCGACCGCATTGTGCGCCATGGACAGGAGGGGTTGCTCGTCCCCGAAGGCGATATCCAAGCCCTCGCAGATGCAATCACAACGCTCGTCCTAGACCCATCGACACGTGCACGCTACGGTGGAGCAGCGCGTGCCCGCGTGGTTGCACAGTTTTCGTGGCAGCAGCATTGTGCCGAACTCGAAGCAATATTGCTCCAGATACAGCACCGCAATCGCTCATAGGGTGGCCGTCACGCCGTTTTTTGTGCTTGACAGACACCCCTCGCACCGGCTACAATGCTGAGTAACGGGCGGGAGTGGCGCAATGGTAGCGCATCTGCTTCCCAAGCAGAGGGTTGCGAGTTCGAATCTCGTCTCCCGCCCCATTTGAACTCGGCTCCGGCCGGGTTTTTTCTATATACGGAGGGCTGTATGATCGCCCGCATCCATGGCATCGTCGTTGCACAGACTGCAGATTCGGTGATCGTCGATACGCACGGCGTCGGCTACGAAGTCCACGTCTCACGCAGCATGCTGGCATCACTCAATGAGGGTGATCAAGCCACGTTGTATACATCATTCATCGTCCGCGAGGACGCACATACCCTCTACGGCTTCGAATCACTCAGCCAGCGCGCCCTCTTCCTCCAACTCATCGGTGTCACCGGGATCGGTCCCAAAGTGGCGATGAGCCTGTTGTCGAGCCTGAGCGACGCAGATTTACGCATAGCCGTGGCCAATGGCGATGTCACGCGGCTCAGCAAAGTACCAGGCATCGGCAAAAAAACCGCCGAACGACTCATCCTCGAGATGAAGGGCAAGCTCGACCTCCGTGGCATTGCGGCCACCCCCACCTCGGCACGGGACAGCGACGTCATCGACATCCTGCAAGGGCTCGGATATAGTGCCGCCGAAGCCAACGCAGCGGTCTCGAGCATCCCCGCTGACGCGTCTGAGTCACTCGACGATCGCATCCGCCTGGCCCTCCGTTACTTCGGCGGGGTCTGACGAAAGGACTGCATATGCGCCTCCTGCTCTGGGATATCGACGGCACCCTGCTCTACTCCGGCGGCGTCGCCGGCGAAGCAATGCGCGCCGCTATGACGACTTTGTTTGGCCAACCGTCGAGCAACGACCGTCGTGAATACGCCGGCAAAACCGATCAACAAATCATCATCGAAACGAACCCGCACCTCACCCCGGAATATATCGCCAGCCAACTCGATACCTTTGCAGCCGCATATATGGCCGAGCTCGCCACTCGCCGTGCCGAAATGGCCGCACGTGGTCGGGTACTCGCAGGCGTCCCTGCTGCACTCGCGCACTACCAACATCGTGCTGATGTACGTCAGTCGGTCCTGACCGGCAACATGCAGGCGGTCGCGGCGATGAAGCTCGAACTCACCAATCTGCTGCCCTACATCGATATGCAAGTCGGCGCCTACGGCAGCGACCACGCCAAACGCGTCGAACTCCCGCGCTTCGCGATCGAACGCATGCACCGCCACACACCACATCAGATTACCGGTGCCGATATCGTCATCATCGGTGATACCCCCAATGACATCGCCTGTGGCAAAGCCCATGGCGCCCGCACCGTCGCGGTCGCCACAGGCCCTTTTAGTGTGTCAGATTTGGCTGCCCATCAACCCGATGCCGTTTTACCCGATTTAAGCGATCTCGCAGCGGTCATCGCGGCTATCGGCTAGTAACGCTCCCGCAACAATTTTCCCCATGCCGTCATCCCTTGGATGAGTTTCGATTCCGGCTGCGCCGAATAATTGACGCGTGCGTGGTGATGTTCTTCGTGCAATGGGAAGAACGTCGCTCCCGGCACGTAGGCGACCCGCGCCTGCGGCAAGACCACGTCTTTCATGAACTGCGCCGTATCAAAACCGGGTCGAAAGCTTACCCAGGTGAACAACCCACCCTGCGGAGTCGTGTACGTGACATCGGCAGGGAAGACATCCTTGATTGTCTGCAACATGATGTCCCGCTTGCGCCGATACGCCGTCCGTAACCCGGCGATGTGGCCGTCAAGGTCATAATCACGCAGAAACAGCGTCACAATGGCCATATTCAACGTACTGCACTGAGTATCGGCTGCCACTTTGAGCAGTGTCAGTTTGTCCACCAGCGGTTTTGCGGCCACCGCCCAGCCAAGCCGTAATCCCGGGGCGAGGATTTTCGAAAAGCTCCCCAAATACAACACCCGACCCTCGGTATCTAGGCTTCGCAACGTAGGCAGTGCTTCGCCTTCGAAGCGGATTTCGCGGTATGGGGTATCTTCGATAATCATCACATCGTA
>JBJONV010000124.1:0-16617 GCA_046051665.1 Chloroflexota bacterium | reverse complement strand
GCCCCTTGAGTGAAGCCGACAAAGCAGCGTACCGGGCCGCGGTCCCGCTCGATCAGCGGTTGCGTCAACGGATTGCGGCAATCGACCCGGAGTTCAGCGCAGAACTCGATCGCCTACACTTTGAACACGAATCAGAGCAGGCGATGCGATATCAGTTTTTCCACGGTGGCGGGAGGGGTTAGGCGTTAAATTCTGGTATTTGTTGATCGATACGTAACTGCACACGACGCATGCGTATCCCATTGTGGATGCTGGACAACGTCAAGTCACGAATGGTCAAACTCGCCTGTGCTTCTTCGTAGAAAATTCGTGGAACATTTGCATTTTCATCATTGAGATATGCATTGGTCCAATAATCAAACATTCGCTCTTTTGCACGATCGAGTAATGCAGCACTAACCAGTTTTGCACGTTTTTCTGCCTGATTGAGCGCTCGATCTGCAGGCACAAGATTCCACAAATCGCCACACGGCCAGGCTGCCCAGGGCAAGATATGATCGATATCGTAGGTCTGTGTTAATTCTTTGCCGCTCCAAATACAATACAGTTTATGCCCCTTTGCTTGCATCTGTTGGGCGTATTTTTTTGCTCGGAGCTGATCACGTTGGAGATCAGCCCATTCCATTGCAAGGTTCATCTTGATAGGATCGAGTTGACGTCCTTGCGAAAATGCATAGCCATTCATGAGCCGTTGCCATTCGAGAATCAGCGACGGTTCTATCCAAAAGCCAAAACGCGCAATGCTCATCCAAATATGACGTGACATCTTTACTGTCCCGAATGACTGCAAGAATGATTCGTCTATATGGACTGATTCACTTTTGACAACGGTCCGTTGTCGTTCGATGGTGAAAACCTGACGCCCGTCATCGAACGTAATGAAATGTGCAGGCATTTTCTCGATACAATCGCATGCATCTTTGATTGCTCGTGCCAAAAGTGCCGCGCGGTCACCAGTAAGCGTATTTCCAATATATAGATCAGTAGTCACATTCGTGGGAAGTGCATTATATGCGTCCCCTGCAAACGAAAGTGCAGTACCGGCAGATCGATTTGCGGCCGATTGCGGAAAATTGCCCTGTGTCAACGGGAGATAAAGCCGCAACCAAAAAAGGCCAAATAACCCAAACGGCAACTCCGCCGTCTGTCCGTCATTGGTGATTTTTGCAAATCCTGGTGCTGATTCTGCGATCCGGACGATTGTGCGGAGTAATCCGAGTTTATAGGTAGCGGATTTTCTATCATCAAGGACAAGCCGCCGCAAGAAGGGCATTGCACCAGTACCATCATCCGGAACTCGAAAGACCACTTGTTGCCAGCGATAATCACGACCGAGACTATCCTGAGCACTTATATCGACTTCTATCTGTAGTCCGTGTTGCGTTGCGAGATGCACAAGCTCGTCGTCCGGTACCGTCAGTTTGCCATTTTTCGGGTCAACCTCGCCCAATTGTGCGGTCATGACAAGCACACCACCTGGTTTGAGCAGGTCAACCAACTTGCGAAATGCACGGATGCGTTCCCTTGGAGGGATAAACATCCACACGGCATTGACGAGAACGACGTCATACGCATATTGCAGTTGGTATGTCTGTTCTAGGCTCGGTAATGCATCATTGACCCACTGTATTCGCTCGTGTGCGTGATGGGTAAAAGCGTGTTCACGCATCGTCCGTGACGGTTCTACCGCTATGACTGTATGACCTTGGTCTGCCAGCCAGTGCGCATCTCGTCCGCTTCCTGCGCCAATATCCAAAATGACGCCGGGTTCTTTCGGCAAAAATCTCGTCATCCACGCATGGAGTGACGCTGCATTCACGCGATCATAGATTGCTGCAGACGTTCGACCGTGCTGGTCGTAATATTCAATCGGATTGACGGCATCGCTCATTGCGCACTTCCTCTCAGCATGACGTCAGTATACCCGCTTCGCCCTCCACCCTTTACCAAATCTAGAACTTCCTGCGCCCCGCAGCGCTCCACACTGCCGTATACTTGTCGCTGTGTCGAAAAAGGGAGTACAGAAGTGATTACAGAGTCACGCAAACGAACGATTACCACGGCAATCATTGACTTCATCATCCTCGTGCTGTTCATCGGGGCAGCCGAGCCGCGTCCCACCGGGATCCTCTGGCACGAATGGCTGGGCATCGCATTTGGCGTCATCGCCATTGTGCATATCTACCGGAGCTGGGATTGGATAATCGCGGGGTTGACACGTCTGTTTGGCCATCAGACCGCCGCTACGCGATTCAGCCTTATCCTCAACATCCTGGTTTTTGTGACGATGACCATTGCCGTTGCCAGTGGAGTCGCCATCAGTCGCGAAGCCCTCAAAACCCTCGGGCTCACCTGGTTAACCAACAACGCATGGCGTAGTCTGCACGGATTATCTGCCGAAGTATCGGTTCTTTTGGTGGCCGTACACATTGCCATGCACTGGAAGTGGATTGTCGGTCTCTTCAAACGCAGAGCACCTGTAGCAGTGGAGGCATAACGCGATGTTGAACGTCATCAGTCGGATTCTGGCCATCCTGATTGTCGCAAGCGCACTCGTCACCGCTACCAATTACGCCGTCAACACGGGCGCCATCGGAGGTCGTGGCGGCCACGAGCACGAGGAACATCACGAACACCGTGAGCGCGACGACGATCCCACCAACCTGACCAATCAATACCCTGCCCTCGGGGTGGTCACGGGACTCTTGCCCACGGTCATCAAAATCGTCGGCCTCGGGATTGTGACCGTCCAGGTCGGTAATGTACTCAATCGGCGCCGCCGCGCCCGCAGAAGCCTTGCATAAGCGCACAGCCTGCTCCTCCTTTCTGCGAAAAGCGTGGTTGCGGCCACGCTTTTTTCATAGAAAAAGCACGATATGCATGCTCCGGCATACACGCAGACGTCATGCGCACCACAGTGCTGCGGTATGATAGCGGTATCACCCCGGACGAGGAACTCCCATGCGTGTCACATCCTGGATTAGCGGCTTTTTTCTGATTCCACTGCTCATTGTTGCGACCGGCTGTACGCCCACTCCTGTAGCACAGAGCAATCGATTAGTTATCTATAGTGGACGCACCGCGGCGTTCGTCACCCCCGTCATCGATGCATTCCGCGTCGCCCACCCGGACATCACCCTAGACATCAAATACGCAAAAAACTCCGAACTCGCAGCGTTAATTCTTGCTGAGCGGAGTAACCCGCAAGCGGATATCTTCCTCACGACCGATATGCTAGTGCCCCTTCAGATGGTCGATCACGATGTCTTTGCGGCCCACGTACCGCGTGGGAGCGAAGCCGTTCCTGCAACGCTCAAAGACGCCCAAGGGCGTTGGACCTCGGTCACATCTCGCGCACGGGTTATTTTGTACAACACGGACTTGGTGCAACCGGCCGAGGTACCTACCTCGATGTTGGCGCTGACCGACCCACGCTGGCGTGGCAAAGTGGCCTTCGCCGATGCATCCAACGGCCCCTTCCAAGCTCAGGTGGCCGGCATGATGCACCTCATCGGTACCGAACCAACGCGAGCCTGGCTGGACGCATTGGTCGCCAACGACACACAGTTCCTGGGGAATGCGACGGATTTGCGTATGGCAGTCGGCGCTGGCGAATTCGCCATCGGCGTAGCCAATCACTACCACTACGAACTCCAACGGCGCGAATCAACCAATAATCACGTCGGCATCGTCTTCCCGGATCAGGAAACAGGCCAGTTCGGGGTACTTATGAACACCGCAACGGTGTCGCAAATTGCTGGTGCACCGCATCCTGATACTGCGGAGCTGTTTGCAGCGTTTTTGTTCCAACCCGATACACAAAAGCTCTTCGCAGACGTCAACTTCGAGTTCCCCGTCCTGCCCGGGGTACGAATCGACAGTGGCGCGACCCAACCAGACGGGTTCCGTATGGCGTCGGTGCCGATGGACCACGTCGCGACGGTGGCCACACAAGCGATTCAGATGATGCAAAACGCGGGAATACCTTAACCGATGCGGTCATTCCACCGGCAGCAACCGCGCCTAAAATCCCCACACCCGGGTGTCTGGCTGACCAGCGTGGCGTTGGCATGCCTTGCAGCAATTCCCATCGTCTTGGTGCTGGGGCGCGGTCTGCTGACAGCTGACCCCGACATGCTCCCGCCCTGGCCGGTGTTGCGTCGCATTGTGGCGCATACCGCACTCCTCGCAGTGGGAACCGCCTGTATGACGGGCGTCATCGGCACCATCCAGGCTCTGCTCATCGAACAAGCGCCGCTGCGCTGGCGGCAATTCTGGCGCATTGTCGCGGTGCTGCCGTTGGCTATGCCACCCTACGTCTTGGCGATGTGTGTGGCTTCTATCGGCAGACCGCGTGGTGTGCTCGAGCGTTGGTTGGTCGAATACCAGCTGACGGAGTGGGGGGTGCTCCCGTTTGGGGTGTTCTATGGTCTCGGGGGCAGTATTGTGCTGTTGGGGTTATGTTTGTCACCCTATGTGTTTTTGCCGGTGAGTGCGGCGCTCCGCCAAACGAGTGGACACCTCGACGAACAAGCACGCCTGTGCGGCGTCCCCTGGCATACACGCCTGGTGCGGGTAACCATCCCCTTGGTCCTCCCGAGTGCACTCGGCGGGATGGCGCTGGTGATCATCTATGCCCTTGGCGAATACGGCCTCCCGTCACTGTTACGGGTTTCGACGCTGAGTACCGCTATTTTCAGCCGCTATACCGGTGCCATCGACCAATCAGGTACCGCGTTGTTGAGCGTGCCCTTGATCTGCGCGGCACTCGGGTTGTTGCACTGGGCACACGTCGTGGGTGGTCAGGCGCCGCTCCATCAGGGGACCACGTGGCGTCCGGCAGCTGTATACCGAGCGCATCCGAGCGTAAACCTGCTTGCCCATGCAGTGCTGGTGTGCATCGCACTATGTGCATTGGTGCTCCCGGTCGTTGTGCTCTGCTACTGGATGTTCCAGCCGGTGGCTTTTGGGGTAGCCGGGCACATCCCCTGGCCGGCCATCGGTGCTGGGGCGATACGGACATTCCTATTGGTGGGCGGAGTAGCGCTCCTGACCGTGTTGGTTGGGTTCGCACCAGCCGTTTTGTTGCGGTACGCGGGCAAGTGGGGGACGGTATTGGCGCGGCTTGCGCAAGCAGGCAGTGCAATGCCCGGCGTTGTGGTGGCACTAGGTGTCGTGTATCTGGTACAGGAATGGGCTCCCGCCCTCCGCGGGAGCATTGTCCCGTTGGTGCTGGCATACATCATCCGCACAGTGCCACAGACCATCCAAAGTAGTGCGGCGGCATTCATGCCGATTCCTGCAGTCTATGCAGAAGCAGCGCGGAGCATGGGAGCATCGACCATCCGTGTGTTTTGGCGCATCCTAATGCCACTTGCTAGCCCAGGAGTACAAGCTGGTTGGGCCTTAATCGCCTTGAGTATGCTCAAGGAATTACCGGCGACGTTGTTGTTGCGTCCTGTGGGGTTTGATACACTGGCAGTACACATCTGGATGCCTGCAAGCGAAGGCTTGTATGGCAGCGCTGCCGCCCCCGCACTGGTGTTGCTCGTGGCAGCGGTCCTTCCCCTCAATCGCATCTTGCATCATTACCTGCGTCATGATCGCCGCGGCGAAGAATAGAGTATCAGCGCAATGGAACCAATTATCCGACTCAATCAGGTGACGTATCATCCACGCTCGGCGGTGCACCCCATCGTCAACGGCATGAGCCTCGAACTGTACCCCGCAGAAGTCCTGGTCTTGTTGGGACCGAGTGGTTCCGGCAAAACCACCACGCTCCGGTTGATTGCGGGACTCGAACTCCCTGACCGTGGCGAAATCACCATCCGCGGCGTCCCTGCTGGCCGCACCATGCCACCCGAAGCGCGCCGCGTGGGCATGGTTTTCCAAGACTATGCCCTCTTCCCCCATATGACGGTGCTCGAAAACGTCCGTTTTGCCTTGCACGCGACGCCCAAAGCTCAACAACTCGGCCAGGCGATGCACGCGATTGCGCAAGTCGGCTTAGCCGGCCTCGAACAACGGATGCCGCATCAGCTCTCGGGGGGGCAACAACAGCGCGTCGCTATCGCACGGGCCCTGGCACCCCAACCGAGCGTCATTTTGTTGGATGAACCGTTCAGCAATCTCGATACCGCGATACGCGATCGGGTGCGGACCGAGCTCCGGACGATCTTGCGCGCGGCAAATACCGCTGCTATCATCGTGACCCATGACCAAACCGAGGCCTTAGCCATTGCAGACCGCGTCGCCCTGCTCCACGACGGCATCGTGCATCAAATCGGTACACCCGAGCAGCTCTACGGCGCACCACGTACCCGTTTTGCGGCACAATTCATGGGGCCGGCTGATTTTGTGCCTATCGACGACGACGCACACACCCCACTCGGTGCGGTGACGGCGGTCGGTACGCTGCCACCCGAGCCGCATCGCACGGTCTTGGTGCGTCACGACGACGTTGCGGTGACCATCGATGCAACGCACCCCAATGCAGAAGTCATCGACCGTCTCTACGAAGGTCCGCATTACCAGTACACCTGCCGCCTCGACGACGGGACGATTATCCACTGCCGCACCGCGCACGAATCAAAAATCCCTGTCGGCACGCGGATTGGGCTTTCGTATGCGGCAACACACCCCATGGTGTGCTTCGCCGGTGAGGCAGCGTGCGGTCACGTCATCCCAGTGGAGCACCATCCGCACGCATAACCGATTGCATGTTCCGTGAGTCAGCACCGTGGATCGTATTCCACGGTGCTGTTTTTTCGTATGCTGGGCGGAGGAGGCCGGGCCTTGCTACAATACGGACAAAGCACACAAGAGCGAGGTCGTATGGCAGACGCATTGACGGCACTTTCGCCCCTCGACGGGCGCTACCACGGTGATGTCGCCGAATTGGCGAGCTATTTTGCCGAAAGCGCGTTGATGCGCTACCGCATCCGCGTCGAGGTCGAGTATCTCATCATGCTCTGCAAAGCACGCCCCGTCGTCGCAGTGGCCAATCTTGAACCAGCCAAAGTCGATGCATTACGGGCTTTGTATACGACGTTTGGTCCTGCCGAAGCCGCAGCTATTTCGGCCATCGATAAACGCGTCAACCACGATGTCAAAGCCATCGAATACTGGCTCCGCGATCGCCTCGATGCATTGGGGATTGGCCACCTCAAAGAAATGGTCCACTTCGGCTTGACCTCCGAAGACGTCAATAATTTGTCCTATGCGTTGATGGTGCGCGAAGCACGTGATCAGGTGTTGTCGCCTGCCATCGGCGAAGTCATGAACCACCTGCATGCCCTCAGCCTCGACGAAGCACACACCGTCATGCCAGCCCGGACACACGGCCAAATCGCCACTCCCACTACATTTGGGAAGGAGATGGCGGTCATCCTGGCACGCCTACAACGCGCCCGCGACACGCTCAACGCCATCCCCTTGACCGGCAAACTCAACGGTGCCACCGGCACACTAGCAGCGCATGCCGTCGCCATGCCGGATGTCGATTGGATGGTCTTTTCACGGGCGTTTGTGCGGATCCTCGACCTCGAACCAATCATGCTGACCACCCAAATCGAGCCGAATGACTCCCTCGCCGAAGTATGCGACGCCATGCGCCGTATCTGCACCATCCTGACCGATATGGACCAGGATTTGTGGCGCTACATATCAGACGGCTACCTCGTCCAACGCCCCAAAGCCGGCGAAGTCGGTTCATCGACCATGCCCCACAAAGTCAATCCCATCGACTTCGAAAACTCCGAAGGCAACTTGGGCATCGCCGGCGCGTTACTCGAATTCTTTGCACGCAAACTGCCCGTGTCACGCTTGCAGCGTGACCTGACCGGCAGTACGGTGCTCCGCAATGTGGGTGTGGCATTCGGCCACATGGTCATCGGCTGCAAGCGCGCTGCCAAAGGACTGAGCAAAATCAGCACCAACCGCGAACTCATGCACCAGCACGTCGTCGATCACCCCGAGGTGTTGGCCGAAGCCTATCAGACGATATTGCGGCGCGCCAACGTCAGCGAGCCCTACGAGCTCCTCAAAACGTTGACCCGCGGCAAGACGACGGTCACGATGGCAGATTTACACGCATTTATCGAGACCCTGCCCGTCGACGATGCACTCAAACATGAATTACGGGCACTGACGCCCGAAACATACATCGGCGTCGCACCCAAGCTGGCAGGGCTTATCGTTCGTAAACAATAGATAATATGAACATTTAAACTTTTACGGATACACTTTTCAAGACGTTTTGGAGGGTGTTTTTGTTCCCTTTCGCAGTGAAAAAATCCGTGCCACGTTGTTGCTCAGTGTGCATGGATGCAAGGTAAAAACGACATTGGACGAAATGCATCGCATCCCAATAGCGTATTTTTCTCTCGATTGCATGATATAACCCCCAAACGGTCGTATGTCTGGTCTCACACGGAACTTATTTTCGCTCCAACACGTCTGGAATGGACGAGGGTTACTCGTTCGTTAAACGGAGGAATTCATGAAACGATTCTTAACAATTATGGCGCTCATAGCCGCCCTGGTCCCAACGGTTGTGTTGGCTGCACCTGCACACCCCACAGATCGCGGTGGGCACGGTGGTGGCAGTGGAAGCACGCGGCCACTCGTGATCAAGCGACAACCACGGAGCATGAGCTTCGAATCAGACGATGCAAGCAAACGCATCGAGCTCAAAGTAGAAGTCGAAGGTGGTTCCAAGCCCTATGCATATACCTGGTATCAGGGTGCGTTGGGCGACATCAGCACCCCTGTGAGCACGCGCTCCGAAGCACGCATCGTCATCACGCCCGGTTCCTACACCTACTGGGCCAACATCACCGATCGCAACGGCAACTCGGTAGACTCGAGCGAAGCAACCATCGAGTTCAATGCACCAGGTGAACTCCCGCTGGCCATCAAATCCCAGTCCGGTGATCTAGACGTCATTGCCACCGAAGGCAGCAAACGCATCGAGCTGAAGGTCGCTGCCGAAGGCGGTACCCGCCCATACGACATCATCTGGTACGAAGGAGATTCGGGCGATACCACCAGCGTCATCGACAGCGGCAACGAGATCAACCTGGACCTTACCCCGGGCATCTACGCATACTGGGCACAAGTCACGGATGCAAACGGTGATGTGGTCGACTCCTCGACCATCAATGTCACTGTCAACGCTGAGCCATTAGCCTTTGTGACCGAACCATCCAACGCCACCGTCCTCTGGCGTGGTGCAAGCAGCACGGTGACCACCCTGCGCGCTCGTGCCAAAGGCGGCGTCGCACCATACAGCTACAATTGGTTGCTCGAAGGTGCATCGGTCGGAACCAACCCAACCTTGTTGGTATCCTTTGGTGCCATCACCGATCCAGCACGCTCGTATAGTGTCGAAGTGACCGATGCCAACGGTGACGTGATTACCTCACGTAGCGCGCTGGTCCGTGTCGTCGCCCAGCCGATCAAGATTGTCAGCTCGACCACCAGTGTGACAGCCCGCTGGTCCGGAAGTGATGCTCTGTTCAGCTTGAGCGCTGCGGCATCGGGTGGCGCAGGCACGTTGACCTACACGTGGTACGCCGGTACGCCCGCCGCTCCTGGCGCAGTCGTCGGCACGGGTCGCGTCGCCAGCATCCGCATCGTCAACGCAACTGCTGGTTCGTTCGCCTACCATGCAGTGGTCACCGATAGCATCGGGACACGAGCTGTCAGCCGTGTTGCAACCGTGCGTGTACCCGTCCGTATTGCACCAACGGCCACCCGGACGGTAATCGTCCCAACCGCAACTGCGGTACCACCAACGGCTACTGCTGAACCAACTGCAGTCCCAACCGAAGTCCCACCAACGGCAACGGCCGAGCCCACTGCAGAGCCAACCATTGCTCCGACCGAAGTCCCACCAACGGCGACGGCCGAGCCTACCATCGCTCCGACCGAAGTCCCACCGACGGCAACGGCAGAGCCAACCGTCGCTCCGACCGAAGTCCCGACTGCAGAGCCAACCGCAGAGCCAACGGTAATCCCGACCCCCTTCCGCATCACCCGCTAACACATCGACGGTGCACCACACGGCTCCCACTGACGCTGTCAGGGGAGCCGTGTGGTAGTTATCAGTTATCAGTTATCAGTTATCAGTTATCAGTTATCAGTTATCAGTTATCAGTTATCAGTTATCAGTTATCAGTTATCAGTTATCAGTGAGTTTGTAGTTTTGAGGTTTTTATAGGTACGAATCTTTTTCCCGCTGAAAGCTACTCACTGCTCATTACTCACTACTAACTTAACCCTGATCACTCTTTGTAGTGTGTATCGCGCCACGCCAAAAACGGTTTTTCGACCCAGCGATAACTCGCCATCGCCAAGAGGATGGTACCCACCAGATACAGCACCACATTGCGGCCCCAGGTGGACCAATCGACAGCAGATCCAAACCAGAGGTGCAGGCGTTGTTCCCACATGCTGTGATACAGATAGACCGAATAACTGATGAGCGCCATGCCTCGGACCAGTGCATCGCGGCGCCTCCCACCGAGGGTCGTCCATTGTTCCAGGGCTGGGATGAGTAACGCAGCCCCAATGGTCGTCGCCATATGCCCAGCAATCAGACTCATCGTCAGCCAACGCGGTGCATCGAGGAGCAGCATGATTCCAGTCATTCCGATCAGCAACCCGACCGGGGCTCCATATGCGCGTAGCCAGGCATACCACGATGTGCGTTCGCTCCGAATCAAGGCAATGAGCACTCCCCACATCATCGAGTCGAGTCGCGCATAGATGGCATAGCTGGTATTGCCGGCGATATCTGGGGGAAGGACGAGTACCATGACCGATCGTGCGACAAACGCAGCCAACGCGATACTGACCAACGTCGTTACAAACGCCGGAATGGGACGCAGACGACGGAGCACCACCAGCAGTACGAGCGGCGCAAGCAGATAAAACGCCTCTTCGGCGCCTAAGCTCCACCAGAAGCCTAATTCTGTCGGCACGTGGTAGGGATTCACCGTAGCAACAAATGCAATGCTCCGCAGAAATCCCGCGACATCACGGGGCGCGGCGATAAGCCATACCACCACAGCAGACACATATGCTGCCGGCAGGGTGCGCAACCAGCGCCGTGCCCAGAAGCGCCGCACCGCATCCCATTGCGTCATCTGCGGCAATTGCCGCAATAGAATTGCTCCGATGAGGAATCCGCTCAGGGCAAAAAAGATATCCACTCCGACATCGCCCGCAGTCACAAACCACCGAAAAATCAACGGTTCACTATTCCATTCGGTGAACAACAACGGTAATCCATGTGCCACAACGACACACAGCACCGCAACCGATCGGAGTACATCGAGGCCGATGCGACGCCCACTCAGCGCAGCAGGGGTGCTCGGCCGCGCTGGCCATAGGGCCAGTATGAGCATCAGGATGCTCCACAGCTCACGCCAGGGGGATACAAGCAACAAGGTCGGACCCGCATAGCCGCGCGCCAACTCTGTAGCAAGCAACATCATATGGAGGACGCTAAAGGCAGCCCAAGCTGCCAGGCCCACCCAGCCGCGACGAATCATCCACGCGGCAGCAGCATACAGCGGCAGTAGCCACAACAAAACCGTCCAGGCGATGCGCGGAGTGTGTTGTGCCAACCGTGTGATACGAATGTCGCCGATCCGTACACCCAACGCACGGCGGTCTCCGGCGACCTTCTGGGTCTCGCTGTCGATGCCGAGCTGTCCTGCACCATCGGCGACGCGATCGAGCAACAGCATGCGTCGGGCAGTCGGCCCCACGTGGAGTGTGTACGTGTGCGTCCTAATCCGCAGGGTGGTGAGTTGCGTGCTATTGGACGGGGATTGGAGCGTCACGCCGACCTGACGCCAATCAACCCAGCGATGCCGATCAGTGGTCACGGTCGCCGCACCCGTGCTCCATGCAGCCGTGCCCTCGTCCCCCCATACACCCTGCACCGCCTGGCGATCGTCGATCATGATGGGCGCATGCAGTGGCGCGGCAATAGTCAGCTGCACCGTCACGATGGTGACGATGCTTAGACTCAGCAACAATGCCAGGATGGGGATGTATCTGCGCATGCGCGTTCTGTTCAATTCGGCCAACGTCTGTGCGGTACGATACCAAACACCGTCAGCGCAGCGGGTGGAGGAGGCACGCAATCAGGCTTCTTTTTCGGGGAAGTGTTTGTCACGCCAGCGTAAAAACGGCATCTCGACCGCATAAAAACTCACCCCCGCTAACACAAACGTCAGCGTCAAATAAAACACCAGCAGTCCCAACATACTCTGCCAGGAGTCTGATGTACCAAACCAGATATGCGTCCGATGCATCGCCATGGTGTGGTACAGATACGCCGAATAACTCACCAGCGCCGCCCAACTGATGGCCCGGTCGGCCAGATTCCAGCCGAGTGTTGTGATCTGCTCGAGGCGTGGCAACAAAATCGCCGATCCCATCGTTGCCAGCACATGCGACAAGAGCAGCGTCGCCATGAACCAACGCTGCGGGTCGAGCGCAAGCATATACCCGATAGCAAAGACAAAAATACCTGGGGCAACACCGCGCACCGCCATCCAGCTGAACCATTCCGGCCGCGTGCTCCGGATCCACGCCACGATGATGCCCCACAGCATCGAATCGATACGTGCGTACGGGGCATAATCGAGGTTCCCGGCTACTTCTGGTGGCAATATGATGCCACCGACGAGGCGCGCGACAAACGGCACCAACCCGAATATCCCAAGGGTCAGGATAAAGGCGCGTTTTTGCGGAAGAATCCGTACCGCTGCATAGAGCACCAACGGGAACAACAGGTAGAACAGTTCTTCGGTACCCAGACTCCACCAAAATCCGAATTCTTCCGATACCTGTGCGGGATTCATCGTCCCCAAAAAGAACAGACTCCAGAGGTAATCGCTGATGCTTTTGGGTGCCGCAACGACCCATACCACTGCCATCGAGATATACGCTGCAGGCAGGGTACGCAACCACCGACGTGCCAAATACCATCGTAAAATCGCCGGTTGGCCAAACCGCGGCAGACTCCGTAACAAAATCGACCCAATCAAATACCCGCTGAGAGTAAAAAACGTATCAACAGCCATTGCGCCCGTTATCAAAAACCACCGAAAAATATCGCGGTCTTGACTCCAGGCCGGCAACATGAGCGGGATAAAGTGCGCCACCAAGACAATCAACAACGCGGTCCCGCGGGCAAAGTCCAACCCGAAGCGCCGCCCACCCCGCGGAATAACAACCTCTTTGGCAAATGGGCGGCGCAACGCCATCACCACAAAAAACAAACTGAACCCTTCTCGCCACGGAGATACCAACAGGAGCGACGGATACGCAAAGCCAGACTGCACTTCTTGCGACAACAACGTCAGATAGAGCGCGGCAAAGCCTACAAAAACCACAGTCCCAAACCAACGGCCACGCAACAACCAGAGTGCCGCACCGAGTATTGGGAGTGCGTACCCGAAGATTGCCCAGAGTAATGCACCCTGCGGCATCGACAGCCGCTGGACTGCGACATCATCAACAAAGACGCCTAAGTTCCGCCGGTCACCGGCAACCTGGCGTGTCGCACTCGTAAACTGCAATGCGCTCCGCACATCGGGCTGTGGCAAGAGCAGTTGTACGCGGCGTGCCGCCAAATCGGGGCTCGCCGTCAGCGTCACTCCGCCACTCTGCACCGTTACCGCAAGAGGATCGCCTGGGGGCCGCAACCATGCAAAGGAGACCATGCTCCACGGCGCCCATGGGACGCGCTGCATATCGATGGTGCTTTGTCCGTTGCTCCAGACACCTGACCCATCGGTACCCCACACACCCGTCACCAACGCTGAGTCGGTAACAGCAAGTGGGACGCGCAACGGCGCAGTGGCAAACAGCCCATAGATTGCTCCCACTGCCAGCGCACAGAGAATGAGCAATGTACGGTGCGCGGATTGGATTGGAATGGGTAGATTCACACACAGACTCCACAGATTTTTCTGCATTTTACCATGCATGCACCAAAAAGGCAGGAAAACGCACTAGGATGCATCGTATCCCATTTTCGACCACGTCAGGTATAATAAACAGTGATTGTCTCGTGGGGAGGATTACGATGGGTGCAGGAACCAAAGCCGGACTCCTCTTTCTGATTCCGCAACTCTTCTTCATGGTATGTGCCACTGTACTCGGTTTTTTGCCGATTCTCGCATTAGACGGTAATCCAGCAGGGATCATCGGGTGTTGCGTTGCTCCCCTTGCGTCTTTGCTGATGGCGATGCCGGCGGGGTACTTCGCCGCCAAATGGCATCCCGACCGTGACGAAATCACCGGTCAAGGCGTCACTGCTGGTGTCGTCAGTGGAGTCGGATCAGTCCTGGGCAGCATGCTCTTTTGGGTAATCGTCGGTGCACTCGTTGCTACTAATGTCGACGATGCCGCCCTGCGCCAGATTTTGGCACAAATGAAGGACATCCAGCCAGACGTAGAACTCGACCTCGCCAGCTTGCGGCGCGGTTTATCGTTCTTGATGTGGGGTACCACGATTATCGGCGTTATTTCGGGCGTGCTTGCCCTCGGTTTTTCGTTGATCGGTGGATTATTGGGGATGTCCATTGCACGCAGTAGCATGCCCGCAGCCACAAACACCAATTCGATTGTGCAATAGACAGGTTGGGATGGAGCGATGTCGATTCTCACGGTACACAATGTCGGGAAGTTCTTCGGGGCTGCCAATATTTTCTCGGGCATTAGCTTCAACGTCGCTCGCGGCGAACGGGTCGCGATCGTCGGCGTCAATGGTGCCGGCAAAAGCACCCTCTTGCGTATCATTGCCAACGAAGAAGCTGCCAGCTCGGGTTCGATATCGACCGCCCGTAGCATCCGCATGTCGTACCTGGCCCAAGAAGCCCGCTTCGACGATGCCCAAACCCTGCGTGGCCTGCTCGACGAAGCACTAGTTGCACTGCATACCATGCAGAGCGAAATAACGACGCTCGAACACGACATCGCCGATACCGATCATCCCGAATGGGCCGACCGCATGGACCGCTATGGCGAATTGCTGTCGCGCTTCGAGCATGCCGGCGGCTATGACATCGAACGTACCATCGAGCGCGTCCTCAGTGGCCTCGGGTTTGACCCCGCCTACCACGGCCCACAGCGGTTGTCACAGTTTTCAGGCGGGATGAAGACGCGCGCCGCATTGGCCGCAATCCTTCTCTCAAGTCCCGACATCCTGCTCCTCGACGAGCCAACCAATCACCTCGATTTGGCCGCACTCGAATGGCTCGAAAAGTTCCTCAAAACCTGGGACGGGACGCTCGTCGTGGTCTCGCACGATCGGTACTTCCTCGATCGCGTCACCAACCGTACCCTCGAAATTGCCTTTGGGCGCCTCGATGGCGACTACCCAGGCGGCTACATGAAGTACCAGCAACTTAAAGCCGAGAAGATGGAACTCATGTGGAAGCAGTATCAAGCCCAACAAGAAGAAATAGCCCGCCTCGAATCGTTTATCCGACGCTACAAAAATAGCACCCTATCGACCCAGGCCCGGGGTCGCGAACGCCGCCTCGAACGCATGAAGGAAGGCTGGCAGGGCGGTAGCGGCAAAGTCGAATCGGTCATGAACCGCCCCGAAGAGCAACGCAAACTCACCCTCGCCATGCAGGCGAGTCAACGCGGTGGCGATCAGGTGATGGTCTTTGAGCGGATGGAAATCGGCTATGTCCTGCCCAACAACCAGCATGTCACCCTCATCACCATCCCAGAACTGGTGTTGCGGCGCCAGCAACGTGTCGCGTTGATGGGGGTCAACGGCAGTGGCAAAACGACCCTCGTCCGTACGATGGTGGGTGAACTTCCGCCCCTACGTGGTCACGCGCGCGTCGGCAGTAACGTCCAAATCAACTACTACGCGCAGGCCCATGAAGGCCTCATTATGTCTAATTCTATTTTGGACGAGATGCGCCGCGTCCGCCCACTCATCAAAGAGACCGAAGCACGCACCTTCCTCGGGCGCTTTTTGTTCAGCGGTGACGACGTCTTTAAACGTATCGGCACCCTCTCGGGCGGTGAACGCGGCCGCGTCGCGTTGGCACAGCTGACCCTCATCGGTGGGAACCTGCTGATTCTCGACGAACCAACCAACCACCTCGACATCGGTGCCCGCGAAGCCCTCGAAGACGTGCTGAACGAGTACGATGGGACGATTCTGTTTGTCTCGCACGATCGCTACTTCATCGACGCCGTTGCCGATACCCTGTGGACTGTCGACAACAACAAAATCACGGTGTTCGACGGTAACTACAGCGAACACCGCGAATTCCTCGAAGCCAAAGAAGCACAGACCAAAAAAGCTGCCACGACGCTGGTCAATCCGACCGTACCCAAAGCGGTAGCGGCAGCCAACCCGACCCCTCCCAAAGCAGCACCAAGCCCTGCATTGACCAAAGATCAAGAACGCGAACAACGCAAACGGCAGCGTCGTGGCGAACAAATCGAACAGGAAATCGCCGCCCTCGAAGCAGAAAAATCCGACATTACTGCGTCACTGTCGGGCATCGAGACGGACCCCAAGCGCATCGCCGCGCTGGCAGCCCGATATAGCGAAATAGACCG
>JBJONV010000123.1:0-22730 GCA_046051665.1 Chloroflexota bacterium | reverse complement strand
AGGTGCACCGTCCACAACAGCATAAATCGTAATCGACGCGGTCGCCGGAGCACTCAGTCCGTCGCCACTTGCCGACGTTGCTGCCCGAACTTCGATGCTGCCGGGTGTCGAGCGATTTGGTTCTGGGGTAAAACGTAATCCTTGTGCAGCAGTGGTCAGATCGATAATGCTCCCACTCAAGAGCGGTGTCGTGCCGTCGGGAGCGAACAACTGACCCCCGATGACATTGGTAATCATTGCGTGGGTCACCTCTGTGCCGTCTGCGGGATTGCGACGGATAACGAGGCCATCATAGGATTGGGTGTCTTCGTATGTTTCGGCATTCGTAATCAGCGGCGCATCGGCCACTGGACTGACGGTAATGGTCCCGGTGACTACCGTTGCGCTGACACCGGTAATGTTTGGCTTGGTGGATGCTTGGATGGCAACTGCGCCGATGTTGGTACCGTTTATGTTTGTGTCGGGGAGGAAGCGTACTCCCGATTCGGCTTCTGCCATGGTCAGATAACTGCCCGCCGGTATCGCAGTGACTCCATCAGGCTTGAACAAGCGGCCGTTCACCACGCGCGTGATGCGCACATGTGAGGTTTCGGCGCCGTCTTCGGGGTGTCGCCGAATCCGCATCAAACCGCTCAAGGTGTCTTCATTGGTGCTGGTCGTACCAATAATCGGCTCACCCGGGAGGGCAATGTTGACGGGTGCAAATGTGCTCGCCTGTGTGCCATTGCCCAATTGCCCGTTTGCGTTGTTGCCCCAGCACTTGATGCGTCCGCTTGCCAGCACCGCACAGCCGTGCATGTGGTCCGCTCCTGCAACGCGCGTGGCACCAAAAATCTCAGGAATTTCGGTGATGATGTTCCACGGTGTCACATTGCTGTTGACACCAAGTGCAGCACCCCAGTTATCGCCAACGGCATAGATTTTGCCGGATTCACCCTTCAACCAATACCGATGGTTGGTCGAACCATACACATCTGCCATGGGTTCTGGCATGGGAATGTTGCGTGCAGTGGGTTCGTGTAAACCAGCAAAGGTTCCCCAACAACTGACCGTTTTATCCGTCAGAATTGCACATCCACCATTTGCACCCATTGCGAATTTTCTGACAAAATTCCCCAGACCTACAACCGAGTAGCCGTTGTGGTTAATGGTCGAGGTGAACCCGAGTCCTAACCCTCCGTCAGAGTTATTCCCAATACACGTTACTCTGCCATCGGTGCGTTGCAAGCAGGTACGACGATAGCGGTCAATGTTCCGGACAGCGATATTGCTAAACGAATCTGTCGTGATAAGTCTCGGCCATTGAACATAATACGATCCATCACCGACGAGCCAGTAATCATTGCTATACCCTGCCGAGTTGTCTCCCCAACAGATAAGTTGAGAATATTTGTTGTAGATACACGATCCTCGATTGGACATGGCGATTTGGCTCACATCACGCATTCCTGGGATGACACCTGCGGACCAACGCGTATAGATACCATTCCCGTCGCCAAAGTAGCCATTGCCCCAACACGACAAGCCACCGTCGCGCAGAATCACACACGTGTTGTTCGAACCCGCGGCTATTGCGACAGCAGATGTAACGCCGGGTACATCCAGCGGTACCAAGCTATAGCGTGTGTATGAATCCCCGATTCCCAGCTGGCCTTCGCCGTTCCATCCCCAGCACATAACCGTGCCGTTTGCCCGGAGGGCACAGGTATGGTTATCGCCAACGACCACATCCACGAAGCGTGTGCTTGTGCTGGTGGTATCAAAAATCTGTGTTCCTACTCCTGTCGATGCACGTGCAACCGACATATTCGGCATCAGGACGCTCATAAACGTCACGATTACCATCACGAATTGCATCAGCCTGAATCGCTGCATAACGCCCCCTTGGTGCGAAACCATGGTACCTGTATCAACAATATCACCTGACCTATTCACAAATGTGGTCGTGTGACGAAAAACGTAACGAATCGGTGCTTGAATCTCGCAGATTCCCTGCGTACAATATGGTCATGAACATTACAACCATTGCTTTTGATGCAGACGATACGCTCTGGGCGAACGAAGACCTTTTTGTGGCGACCCAGGCGCAATACATGCAACTCCTCGCTCCTTACCGCCAAAACTGGGATGCAGAGGAGCTCCATGCCGCCGAACGACGCAATCTCGCCTACTTTGGCTACGGCATCAAAGGATTTACGCTGTCGATGATCGAGACAGCAATCGAAGTAAGTGACGGTGCCATTCCGGGTCGTGATATTGCCGCCATTATCGATATGGCCCGCGCAATGGTGCACGCCCCACTCACGCTGCTACCCGGAGTTGCAGAACTCATCCCAGAACTCGCAGCCGACTACCGCTTGATGCTGATTACCAAGGGTGATCTGTTTGATCAAGAAGCCAAAATCGCACGTTCTGGCTTGGCCGACCACTTCCGCCATATCGACATCGTCAGCGAAAAAACGCCGCATGCTTACCAGCGCATCCTCCACCGATCCGACATCGATCCACAGTCGTTTGTCATGGTCGGGAATTCACTCCGATCTGACATATTGCCGGTTGTAGCCATCGGCGCGCATGCCGTCCACATTCCATACCACCTCACCTGGCAACACGAGCATGTCGACATCCCACCCGAACAACGCACATGGGCTGAGTGTTCGGATTTGTACGCATTCCGCACATGGCTTGCAGGCCGATAACTCTGCGGTATAATTGCGCCGGGAGAAGCTAGGCTTCGTATTCGTGGCAGTGTCGCCAACGCAGAAATACGCGGACACGCGCACAACAAAGGAGCACTATGCCTACGCAAAAAAGACGTATTGCAATGTTGACCAGCGGGGGCGATGCACCTGGGTTGAATGCCGTCATACGGGCAGCGGTCAAGTCCGGCGAAGCACTCGGTTACGAAATGCTCGGCATCGAAGATGGCTTCGAAGGCCTTATCGGTACCCCGCGCTATCGCGTTTTGAACGACTCTGACGTCAAAGAATTACTCAATCGCGGTGGGACTATTTTGCGCACTACCAACCGCGGGCACTTCAATGGTCCACGTGTCGTCGGTGCAGTCGATGACCCCTATTTGGCTGCCTACAACAACATCATTGCCATGGGTTTGACGGGGCTGATCACCATCGGCGGCGAAGGCACCCAAACCATTGCACTCGAACTCGCGAATATGGGTGCACCGGTCATTGGCGTCCCCAAAACCATCGACAACGATTTGGCTGGTACCGACCGTACCTTTGGCTTTGATACTGCCCTGCAGGTCGCTACCGATGCCCTGGATCGCCTCCACACCACCGCTGCAAGCCATAATCGCGTCATGGTGCTCGAAGTGATGGGCAGGCACGTCGGTTGGATTGCCCTGCATTGCGGTATCGGCGGCGGTGCCGATGTCATCCTCATCCCAGAAATTCCGTTTGACATCAACAAAATTGCCGAACATGTCATTGCACGAGACAAGGCCGGCAATCAATTCACCATGATCGTTGCTGCCGAAGGGGCCTTCCCACGTGGCGGCAAACCCATTTATGGTGACAATGGACGTCTTGGTGGCGTCGGTCAGATGGTCGCCGAACAACTCCAAGCACTCACCGGCAAAGAATCCCGGTGTGTCGTGCTCGGCCATCTCCAACGCGGTGGGACCCCTACCCCGTATGACCGGATTCTTTCAACCCGATTCGGGGCAGCTGCTGTTCGTGCCATTCATGATGGCATCACGGGTGAGATGGTCGCACTCAGGGCGCAAGACATCACCACCGTGCCGATGATCGAAGCGGTCAGTCATCTCAAGACCATTCGCCCACACAGCGATTTAGTTCGTACCGCAAAGGGTGTTGGGACGATTTTTGGCGATTAATGTGCTTTTTTCAAGCAAAAACACCCGGCGGGTTTCTCCTGCCGGGTGTTCTACATGTCCAGTGTTATGGGCTGACGATCATGTTTTCTATAACGAATCGTTGCTCTTGTGTCCCGCTCCGTCCCGTCACGATGACCGCCCACTCGCCATCCATCGTAAACAATACAGCGGTCGTGTGGCTACCATCCGCTTGCGGTTGTGCCAGCGGCCGATTGGTGCCCATTGTCATGCCCGGCATCTGTAAATCGAGCGAAACGTCTGTCAATACGACTGTTTGACCGTCTTGCATAAATCGCACGGTGACGGGAATGGATGCGTTGGCAACCAATGGCATCGCAAATTCAAGTGTACAGGTGACGCCATTCACTGTGTCCGAAGCCACGATGGGTTGTGCACATCCCCATAGCAAAAAAACCATGCAGAACAGTTTTCGTACCGCTTGTTTAGGCATGGCCTTCGGTCCCTTCACTCGGGATAGGGTAGCGCAACGAAAAAAGAAACCCGACGATGATATGTTCGACATTAATCAACAAAAACAATCCACTCAATGCTAATGCATATGCGTCCGGATAGTCGTACGTGCGCAACAGAGCAACGAGCACCGCATCACGGATCCCGATTCCTGAAACGCTAATTGGCAGCGCCTGCAACAACGAAATCTGCCCCGTCGCGCCGAGAATTGCACTCAAAGTGACACGGGCGACGTTCATCGCAGCAAACAATAACCAGATGCGCACCGCCGTCGATAACGCAGAACCCATCGTTGCAATGATCAGGCGGACTGCCGGTTGAATGCCGATATCCAAAGCCCCGAATTGGCCAGTAATACTGTCATACCGAGCAGCAAATCGGTGCGGAACCAGACGTCGTAGCAGGGCAAACAATGTATCCCGACTCCGCTTGATGAGCAGCATCGGGAGCAAGGCAAAAATAGCTATCGCGACCAAAGTCGTCGTGGTTTGAATGGTGACACGGGTCTGTTGATCGAGATTCCCTGCGAGCGCACTCAAACCAATAAATGCCATGATTGCCATCGCAGCGACATCACACAGACGCTCCACAAAAATGCTAAACAACAAGCTGGGCATTTTGCGCTCAGCGTTCCTCAGATAGAGCGCCTTCACAAAATCGCCGCTTTGTCCTGGTGTGGTGCCACCGAGAAACAAACCGACCGTGTAGATCCGACTCAATGTCCACACCGATGGTGGGGTAAGCCCGAGTTCGCTCAGGATAATCCGCCAGCGCCAGGCTTTCACAATGATAAAAAACGGCATTAAACCGAGTGACACGGCAACCGGCAACCACTGCACATCACGCAACGAATGCACAATTGCAGTGGTATCGGTGCGCCACAAAAACAGCACGAACAGCGCCGGACCAATCAACCGTAATCCCCAACGGACGAGAGATCTACGCATCAGCGCGACTCCGTGGATTCTCGTCGGGCAAACCGCAAACCGGCAATTTGTTCTGCCAACAACCCGAACATAAAGACGACTACGGCGCCGACAAATAACATGACCGCAGAGTTGGGGATATACAGCCGCCCGGCATCAGTGTAGACATAACTAATCACAAACGAGAGTAACGCCAAAAGAAACATGACGACCGAAACCGGGAAGAATACCCGCATCGGGGCAAACAACGTGGTAATTCGCAGAATAATCCCTGTGAATCGGAACCCATTGCGCAAGAGTTTTTGGGCGCTCTTACCAGTTACCCGAGGTGCCACGTGGATAGGCTCGAACCGCACATGATAGCCTGATTTGCCGAATGCGAGTGCGCTGGTTGTGGGCCACGACATTTTGTTGGGTAGCAAGTGGATGAACTCGAGCATCACCGAGCGACGCATCGCACGAAATCCCGATGTCAAATCACGCATGTCCATCTCGATTAAGTAGCTACCGAGTTTGTTGAGAATCGTATTCCCCAGCCAGCGAATGGTATTTTGTTGTCCGGCGCGGGTACGTTCGCCGATGACCATATCATAGGGACCGATGTGTTGGAGTAAAGTCGGCATATCCGCAGGATTGTGCTGACCGTCTGCATCGAGAATCACGACGACATCACCACGCGCAGCACGGACCCCGGTTTTGACGCCCGCACCATTACCCACGTTGTGTGGTCGGCGGATCACAATCGCACCAGCGCCTTCTGCTTTTTCTGCAGTGTCATCGCGTGACGCATCGTCGACGACGATAATTTCAGCTGCAGGGACCACTGCTTTGACGCCTGCAATCACTGCGGCAATGGTGTGAGTTTCGTTATGTGCGGGAATGACCACACTAATACTAAATGGCCACGTCGTCGGGTTGGTCATACGAGCTCCTCATCAAATCGCACACTGATTATACGTGGCTTTGGTCACGAAGGCGTACAGAATGTCGGCGAATCTGCCATACGGAATATCCAATACCGACCGATTCGTTCGAGCGGTATCAGACGTTCATCGGGTGGAACGAGTTCATTCGACCAGAGTGCATAGTCGGGTTGTGCGGCACACACCGTCGCTGGATCAACAGGGTAGCGCGTCACACGGACCACCACACGTTCTGATAACGCGGAATACTTCCCCGCGGGTGACTCTGCTGGGACAAGCACTGCCAAACGTTGCGGGTTGAGTCGCTGCATGTACATGAGTGCGGCGCGTTCGTCGGCTGGCTGCCCCTGTACAATCCGCTGCCATCCGACATCCCCCGCATAGACCATTACTCCAACGAGCAGAACTGCAACCACCAGCCATCGTATATGCAGGAATGAATGCGTCACAAGACGCACACCATCGGTCGCGCTGACGGCAGCGACGAACACCAGTGGAAGCATCATACGCGGCAGAATAAAAGCAATGGATGACACTGCGATAAATCCCGCTGCCCATGCGACCAGCACCCAACGCTGCGCATCCAAACGGCGCTGCAGAATCATCCACCCTGCCCAGACGACCCCGACCGTGCTGAGCCAATTCATGGGCACACTCAACAGCCGTTGCCAGAGTGCCGTATCGGTCTCGCGCGCGACGGCTCCGGTACCAAACACACCGACGATGTTGTTCCACCACGACACCACAAAGCGGCTCGGATCCATCAAGAAGATGTGCAATAACGATATGTTGTCTGGTACATCTCCCCATCGTCCCCAGTCCATGTTGCCGTAGACGGCCAACCAGCTATTCTTTGCCTGATGATGGAAGAAGAGCTGGCCAGTATCTCGCACATTGATGACTAATTGGGGTGCTGCCGAGACCACCCAGCCCATCCCAAAAAACGCCAACCCCAGCAGCAACGCCCGTCGTGTGGGAACTCGTGTATACAACGCGCACAGCACCGGAACAACCAAAATCAACCCCGTATGGCGCACCAGGAATGCTGCCCCCACGCAGAGTCCGACAACCACCCAGCGCACGTTGCGTTCCGGCAAATCCATGGCCCACAAGATCATTGCCAGTGCGGTGGTCACCAGTGCGGTGAAGGTCATATCACTCCCGACCAGGAGCGTGTATTCCACAAAGAAGCTGCTCGAAAGCATAATTCCCACGGCTACGAGATCCCACCCACGGCCGAGGACACGCCGTGCGCAATACCACGCAGCGCAAATCGCCAGTGTTGCAGCGCAGACCGCCCAGACGGTTGCGACCGAAAACACACTTCCCCCACTGAGTGTGTTGCCGATCCAAAGGATGAGTGGATAGCCGAAGTGATAAAACGGATCAGCGCGAAGCACAGCCGCGATATCGTCGCTACGGCTGGCAAACGAACGAAAGTCCTTTTCGACACCGGGGACCGCCAATGTCACGTGATGCTGCTGGATGAACATCATCCATATGCTCCAGCCAACGATAGCGACAGCCGCATAACGCTCTTGCATCTGCTGCCAGTGGATGTGAACCGCAGCCCGGAGTTGCCACAGGATCGCGACAAACAGACCCGCTCCGAGCCACGGTAACGCACTCGACCATACCAGCAACGGGGATACTGGCCAGCGCCAGGCGCACGCCACGAAGATATTTGGGAGTGCAGCAGCCAACGCGACAGCTGTCAACGGCTGAACATGCGTCCGTTTGGTGAGCAGATAAGACGCCATTCCAGCGACCAGCATGCTGAGGAGTACCGTACTCGGGTATGGGAGCGCATACCAGTCTGTTGTATACGTCAGGCTATCGACAAGAATGCCGACGTCGCGCAGATCTCCTTTTTGCCAGGTACCGGTTGGGACAAGCAGCGTGACTGCAGTGTCGAACCACTTCGTCGGGGAACCAGATTCTACAAAAGGGACCGTATACCAGCGAAAAGGTTCTTGGAGTGGAACCGTGACTGCGGTTGTCGGCGATATGAGGTCGAGGGTTTTGGCACGGGGTGCTGCCACACGCAGTGTAATATGGGCAGGCCTGCCGAGTAACGGGAGGCGTATGGCTGCATCTGGACCGCTCCAACGTGCAGTGCCGTTCCTTCCAAATTCTTGCGGGGTATGTTGTTGGTCGTAAAAACCTTGGACATACGCACTATCATACCCACCAATATCGACGCTGTGTGTCGTCGGGATTGCGTGCACAATCACGCTCAGCAGCAGCGCACAGAGCGTTGCCGTCAAGATGGTCCAGTGGGTTTTCAGGCGTGACAACGCCTCTGTAGGATAGGTGTTCACTATGGTATAATACGACACGTTATCAGAATTTGCATGTTGCAGCACGGAGCATTACCGATGGCACGACTTTCACGCGCAGACCGCAAGCGCATAAATTCCCGCATCTCACAATCCACGCCAGAAGCAGACGTCTTTGTTGCGACAGCGCAGCCGGTCGTCGAAGTGGTTGCACCGACCGAGACCAAAACGCTCCGTACCACGCGCCGTCAGGGCAAGTTGACCGCAGACACCATTAATTACACGGCAGAGTACGCCATCATCGGTCATGACCTGCGCCGGATTGCATTCTGGGGCGTCTTACTGATGGCTGCAGTGATCGGCTTAAGTTTTTCAGGTTTGGTCTAGCAGCGTTGCTCTGATCCGTAATCACCCTCGTCGCGTATGCGACGAGGGTGATTTTTTCAGGGCACAAAAAACGACCCGTACGCATTGCGTGCGGGTCGTTTGCGGTATTACTTCTTTTTGGCGTCGCCGCGTGAAGCAGCTGCAGCCTGGACATCCTGGCTGACCTTGAGACGCTTCATGAAGCGATCGACTTGACCGGCGGTGTCCAAAATGCGCTGTTCGCCCGTGTAGAACGGATGGCACTTTGAGCAGACGTCGAGACGAAGGTTTTCTTTGGTGGCAATGCTTGGCCACTGAGTGCCACAACCGGTGCAGGTATACACCGTTGCGAACGTTTTTGGATGGATTCCCTGCTTCACCACGTGCTCCTTACTGTGCAACCTCGTCTGCATAGACGCTGATTTGCTTCTGTGTGCGGCTGTACTGTTCGAAAACCACGCGACCAGGAATCATCGAATAGATGGTGTAATCACGGCCCAAACCGACATTTTTGCCTGGCTTGAATTTGGTGCCATTCTGGCGAATCAATACTTCACCAGCACCAACGACCTGACCGCCGAAGCGCTTCACGCCGAGCATCTTTGGGTTGCTATCACGACCGTTACGTGAGCTACCTACACCTTTTTTATGTGCCATGACGACATCTCCTCAATTATGTGTAGAACTAGGCTGCTGCTCCGGCCTTGCGGCGTGGTGCTTTGGCTGCTTTGCTATCGCTCGAACCATTGACTTCGATTTTGGTGACCTGCACGCGGGTCAAATCTTGGCGATGACCGGTGCGGCGGCGGTAGCGCTTCTTGCTCTTGTATCGGAACACAACGATTTTGTCGTCCTGCACTGCACCAATGACCGTCAGTACCACTTTGGCACCATCGACCGTTGGGTTGCCGACGACCGTCTGCTCGCCACCGACCAACAACACGTCCTCAATGGTGAGTTCGGTGCCGGCAGCTGCGTCGCTCTGAAGAGCGATGTCGAGCGTTTGCCCCTCTTGCACGCGGTATTGCATACCACGATCACGAATAATGGCGTACAACGTATTCTCCCTTGCGTTTGCTTTCCAACGACTCGTTGGATCTGCACAACTGCTTGATATTCACACGTATGTGGGAATAATTTATCAACGTGAAGTATAGACGTTCTGATGCGGGATGTCAAACGCAATCGTCTTGTAATCTAATGCGTTTCATATGCAAATTGATTGACGGTTGCAGAGTGCGTTCGGTATACTGGTTGCATACCCCACGGGGTATTCGCAGACAAGAAAGTAAGGGTACACATGACCAAGCCACTCACCGTATCAGACAGTTCTTTTGATGCCGAGGTGCTCAAATCCGAAACCCCGGTTTTGGTAGACTTTTGGGCACCATGGTGCGGACCATGCCGCGCCGTAGCGCCGATTTTGGAAGAGCTTGCCGGCGAATACGCAGGTAAAGTCGTCGTTGCCAAAGTCAACACCGATGAATCTTCGAAGTATGCGGCACAATTCGGTGTCCAAGCAATCCCGACGATGATTTTCTTCAAAGGCGGCAAAGAAGTCAGCCGTGTCGTCGGCGTCAAGCCAAAATCCGAACTGAAACGTGACTTCGACAAGGTTGCTAACTCCTAAGCGGAGGTCTGCATGAGCGATTCACTGCTCCCGTTGAGCACACAATCCCGCGCAGAATTAGCGACACGGTTAGTACGCATCGAAGGGCAAGTCCGTGGGGTACAGCGGATGCTGGCCGAAGGTCGTGACTGTAACGACATCCTGACCCAACTCAATGCCATCAAAGCAGCGGTGTCGAGCGTTGGTACAACCCTCGCAGAACGCTGCGCACACGAAGCATTGTGCGACGGTGGGAGTCCACAACCACCAGACGTCGATCGCGTGCTTGCCCTGCTCCGTGCTTCTCGCAGCTAAGTCCGTTCTTCCGGTGATGACATTGCGTCATCACCGGTTTTTTTGCGCCAGGTAATGCTCCGTGCCAGCACTGCATCGCTGAGTGCAGGGAAGAGATCTGCGAACACCCCGATAATCCAATCACGGCGGCGCGGGTATACCACCCGTGGTCGATGGGTGAGCGCATGGAGGATACTGCGTGCGACGGTATCAGGCGCCATCCCAACCGGTGTAAGCGCACGATGTTCGCCAGGTTGACCGATCCGTTGTGCGAAGAAACCTGTCGCAACTGTCCCTGGCCGGACGACGGTGACTGCAACACCTGTGCCACGTGATTCGATGCGTAGCGCTTCACAGAGTCGTTCGAGGGCGGCCTTTGATGCGGCATAGCCGCCGTTATAGGGGAGTGCGTGTTGGGCAACAACCGATGTCACCACGATAAACTGACCATTACCCACCCGCGCAAAAACCGGGGTGAGGCTCCGTGTGAAGTGCAAAAAACCACCGACATTGACCGCAAGCACCTGTAAGAAATCGTGATATGCCATGTGGGCAACGGGAGCAGTTAGGCCGATGCCCGCGTTGATGACCACAGCATCGATCCTGCCGTATCGCTGGAGTGCCGTCTCGATACATGCATCGATGGCCGCACCGTCTGTGACGTCGACCGCCAGCGAGAGATGCGTCGGAGCATGTGGGAGGCTCAGGCGGACTTCCTCGAGGAGCGCAAATCGCCGTGCTACGAGAATCACCCGTGCGCCTGAAGCAGCCAATAGCCGCGCTGTCGCGGCGCCAATGCCGGAACTCGCTCCCGTCACCAGTACTACCCGATTGCGTGTGTCATGTGTCACGGTGTATGCTCCGTTTTTGCTGATGCACTTCCATCCACCGTTCCCGCGTCCAGACATGTCGAAAACCGCGCGCCTCGGCCGCCGCCGCGACCGCACTGCGGGCCTGTGTCTGCAGGATAATGGTGTGGCAATCATGCTCTGCAGCGTAGCGCAAGCGTGCGTCGAGGAGTGTTGTGTAATGTCCCCGCCGGCGCCGATGTGGTGCGACCCAGGCCCCAAAACAGAATGCATATCCCTCCGCGATACGAATTCCTGCGCTCGCTATGATGCCGTCACTATGCAAGAGAGAGACAATCGTCGCATCGGGCTGCAACGCGTATGCACGGCGGATGATGCGTTCTGAATCTGCGGGCACATAGTCGGTCGTCACTTCCAGACCGTCATTCTCCGACCAGACCAGATTGCTTCGCACATGCGGCGGTTGCTGATGTGTCAGGTCACATGCCAGCACGAGGCTTTCGGATACCGGGGCCAATCCGAGATCGCGATAGGCAATCAGGTCTGCCGCGCTGTGACACTGTGGCGCACACTCGAGGGCGAATGGAGCTCGTTCGTGTGGATAATCCGCATGTATCGGGCCAATCTGTGCTGCGTCACAGATGCCAGCGACGTGATTGAACGGATAGATTGTTCCGCTCACAACGCTGACTGCGAGCGGCCACACACGGATGTAGGGCGCTACATGTGCATCGAGAAGCCCAATCGACCGGACCACAGAACCCGCGAATGTTGCGGTATTGACTTCGACGAAGGTGGGATCAATCGTGGGCATCGGCGAGGGACCTGTAAAGAGTGATGAGTTGTTGCATCGACTGTGCGTGTGTACGTTGCTGCGCATAGTTCAGTGCATTGGCCGCGATGCGTTTGCGTTCTGCGGCATCTGCAGCAAGCGTGTGTACCGTTGCGCCGAGGGCTTCTGGATCGGTGGGATCATAGGTTTTGCAGTTCACGTCATGCTCGAGTGTATCACGCAGGCCGCCAACATACGGTGCAACGACCGCTAGACCGCATGCCATCGCTTCGAGCGGGGCGAGTCCGAACGACTCACTCAACGATGGGAAGACAAAGATGTCTCCTGCAGCATAGGCATCGATAACATCGGACCCTTCGAGGACGCCAGTGAAGTACGCATCGGTGTGCGCAAAACGAGCTCGTGTTTGTGCTTCTTGGTGACCCCCACCAACCAAAACCACGCGATAGCGCGGGTCGTTGCAGAATTGCAAGAGTGCGTCGATCCCTTTCTCGGCTGTTAATCTGCCCACATACAGGATGACGAGTGCCTGCGGTTTGTCACCCAGGAAGGTAGCACGCAGGTCTGGTCGGGCTTCGGTAGGACGAAATCGGTTTGTATCGATGCCACGTGACCAGTGCGAGACACGTTGTATCCCGTTTTGGGTGAGTTGCTCGACCATTGCACGCGACGGTGCCAGATTGATGCGTGCGCGATTATGCCAGGTTTTGAAAAACGTCCACGCAATCGGTAAGCCCCATACCCCTGCATATTGGCGTACATAAAAGTCGATATCCATGTGTACCGATCCGACCAGCGGGACACGCCCAATCAGCGCCATGATGACGCCTGCGGTGCCGATGAACGTGGGATTCATCACATGAATGACATCAGGTCGAAAAGCGCAGATACCACGAATCCCCGCCCACGTCGGCATACTGCAATAGAGTTCTCGATACAACGGAAAGCGCGGCCCCCAGGAGGGAAAGACAGGTATGCTGCGATACCGGTGTGGTGCCGATGGCGGTGCAAATACACAGACTTCGATGCCGGCCTGCTCGAGCGCATCAAGCATCTGGCACAGAATAGTGACGACCCCGTCGCGTTTCGGTAGAAAAGTTTCGGTAAAGATGGCAACGCGCATCAGGTCCTCTCGTACGTTGTGGTCATTCTAGCCGAAACACTGAACACGCGTCCGAACGAACGGTAGGAAAAATCTGCACCGTGGTACAATACGCCGACACACAGACATGGAGGTTCCGGTGACGATTGTACCCAAACGAGTAACGGCGCTCTTTGCAGATTTCAGTCCAGTAGTCTTTCGCATTCTCATCCACAGTCTTTTGTTTGGTTTCGCTGCAAGCATTTCAGATGTGCTGTTTAACTTCTATTTAGATAGCCTCGGTTATGGGAATGAAGTCGCCGGGCAAATGAATTCAATCTTCCGCGCTGCGGGGGTGATATTTGGAATACCGGTTGGCATGCTCATCGACAAAAAAGGTGCCCGCCGCGTTTTAATGTTCAGCATCACCGCATACGGTGCAGGCTGGCTGGCGTTGCTCTCCTCGACGGATATCCGAGTGATTGCACCGGTTTACTTTTTAGTCGGTGCTGCGAATATCGCTACCTATACGGCAATCATCCCGCTCTTGAGTAGTGTCATCGAGGCAAAACAACGAGCCAGTTTTTTTGGCATTAATGCAGGTGCAACGGTAGCGGTCGGCTTTGTCGGTTCGCTCCTCGGTGGTGCATTACCTTCCTTGATTGCGCCGTTTGTTGGGGTAGGAGCGACTGACCAACTCGCCTATCGGCTGGCACTCATTAGTGTGTCGTTGATAGGCTTTTTGGCGATTATTCCGCTGTTGGGTTTTTCTGCTGCAGCTACTAAGCATCATGCTGCCGGCCACGCTCCAGCCGCGAGTACCGGCCACAAATTACCGTTTATGCGGTTGGTGTTGTTTGCATCACAAGGGTTTTTGCTCGGATTAGGTGGTGGTATGGTCGTACCATTCCAGAACCTCTTCTTCCGCGAGCAATTCGGCCTTCCGGACGCGCAAGTCGGCTTGATTTTGGCAATTTCGGCGTTTGCAATGGGCTTTGGGAGTTTCATCGGCGGCCCACTCGCTAAACGCTTCGGCCTCCGTAATGCCGCAGCATGGACGAGATTTCTGGCTGCGCCGACCCTCTTGTTAATGCTCTTCCCGAATCTGTATGTGTCTGCGGCAGCCTATTACATCAGTCGATTGGTAATCGGAGTGACCTTCCCGCTTGCGGATGCGCTCGTTATGCAGTCTGTCCCTGTTGAACAACGCGGCACCAGTACGAGCTTGTCTTCGATGTTGTGGTCATTCGGGTGGTCTGCTGCGGCATTGATGAGTGGGTATATCCAGCGTGATAATGGGTTTTATTGGGTGTTTATCGCATCCGGTATTGCATACGTGATTTCTGGACTATCGTTTTATCTCATTCCATTCAAGGATGACGGGCACTAGATTGGTGTCGGTGCCGGCGATGAGTACCATCGCCGGCGTTCTTTTTTTCGTAGACTGGCAAAGGCGCCGTTCATGCACAAGACTTCTCCGTTCCAACTCTTATTCGAAAATCCGATTGTTCTGCGCATCTTTGTGTTCACGATGATTGCGGGCTTCTTGAATGGTATCCCCGATGTGATTTTCAACTTCTATATCTTGGGGTTGGGATACGACAACGCAGTGACTGGTCAAATGGCGAGTCTCGTGCGCATGTCGGGGTTTGTTTTTGGGATACCCATCGGGATGGCTGTCGATCGGATAGGCAGCATTCGAACGATGCAGATTGGTGCGGGCGCGAACATTCTTGTCTGGCTGGCATTGCTTTTTGCACCGAATCTTCTGGTGATGCAAGTTGCATACTTTTGTTCGGGGACGTTTTTTACCATTGCGACCGTCGCAGCTATTACCGCATTGAGTACGTTGGGGAGCGGGGCGCACCGTGCACAGTTGATCGGCATGAACTTTACCCTGATTACGGTGCTGGGGTTTGTTGGGTCGTTAGTGGCTGGGTTTTTGCCGAGCCTGGTTGCACCATGGTTGGGTGCCGGACCAACCGATGTCGTAGCATACCGCGCGACATTAGCAGTCCTGGTGGCGGCTTCTGCTGGTGCATTACTCCCGTTGCTGGGGGTCTCGCAGCGAGTGCATGCATTCCATGCCGAACGTGGCGTACAAGGTGATGACGAAGTGTCGGTTCCCTTACTGGGCACAATCTGGCTGACGGCAGGCTATTTTATCGTCGGTCTGGGTGGCGGCATTTTGCACCCGTTCATGAATGTCTACTTTCGTGACATATATGCCCTTCCAGACGCAATAATCGGCATCATTGTGGCGTCGTTTACGCTCCTCATGGGAGTCGGCGGAGTGCTCGGAGGACGGTTGGTAGCGCGTTATGGGGTGCGGCCTGTGGTGGTGTGGGCTGCAATCCTGTGTTTGCCGTTTTGTCTGGGATTGCTGAGTACACAGCTCAGTGTGGCGGTGGGTGGGTATTTTGTGCTGTGTCTCCTGATCGGGATGGTGTTCCCGTATATGGATATGTTGCTGTTCCAGGCGGTCGCCACCCGGCAACGCGGTGTCGTCAAGAGCATTTCGACGATGGCATGGTCGATTGGCTGGGCGATAGCGGCGTACGCGAGTGGATTGTTGCAACAGGACGGGAATTGGCAGGTCTTGATTATCCTCAGTGCACTCGGGTATGCGGGGTGTGGCGTGGCATTTGGATTGATTCCGTTCAAACCAGTATCTCGTCGTATCAGTTGATGTGCTCTGCATGGGCGGGCCGACGCGTCAAAACGATATTCCCACGTGCAGATTCAATCATGTCGGCACGCTTTTGCTTGGAGATATTTGGGTAGGCGGTATGTGACTCAGGATGGACGTACACCCCCATCGTGAGGAGCTCCGTGGTAGGATTCTCAGGACGTTGTCGGTGTGTTTGTGCGCATGGGTTTCATGTACGTGATAGAGGTACTTGGATGAATACGATACGTTCCCAATGGCGGGAGTTGGCGGCGTCGGGGTCACCAGCGGTGTTCCGGATTATGGCACACGGGATTTTGTTTGGATTGTCGTTCAGCATCGCCGATATCTTGTTTAACTTTTATCTGAAAAGCTTGGGATATGATAATGCCGTCGCTGGGCAGCTTCAGTCTGTATTCCGGATTGCAGGCGTGATTTTTGGATTCCCGGTAGGGATGTTTATCGATCGCATTTCCGCAAAACGGATGTTGTACATTGGTATCTTGACATACGCCATTGGATGGGGTGTGTTGCTGATGCTCGACGGTGTCTCATTGGTCACACCGTTTGGGACGCTGAGCCCGCTCGTGCTGATGAATGCGGTCTTTTTTATCATCGGCGCAGCAAACATGGCTACCTACACGGCGGTTGTCCCTTTGCTGTCGTTGGTCATCGAGCCACACCAGCGTGCCGCGATGTTTGGTATCAACGCAGCGGCATCGACGTTGATCGGCTTTGTTGGGTCGATTGTCGGCGGGATGCTCCCGGGGATTGTTGCACCCTTCGTGGGTGTCGATGCCACTTCGGAAGTAGCCTATCGGACCGCACTCTACAGTGTCACCGTCATCGGTTTGCTGGCCGTTGTACCGCTATTGGGTATCAAAACCCATCACACGCACGGTGCAGCATCGCCTGCTGCACGGGCTGAGGCCGATGGTGATAAACCATTGGTGCCCATGGCCCGCATGTTGTTGCTGGTCACCCCTTCGTTCTTTTTTGGTACCGCTGGGGGACTGTTCGTTCCGTTTCAGAATCTCTTTTATCGGCAACAATTCGGGATGACTGATGGCAATGTGGGGTTGAACCTCGCCGTTGCCGCACTGGCGATGGGCGTGGGTAGCATCCTCGGAGGGCCTTTGTCCAAACGAATCGGTGTGCGTCAAGCGTCTGCGTGGTCGCGTATGTTAGGTGCGCCGTTGATGCTGGCGATGATGATTCCGGTGTTGTCTGTGGTGTCTATTTCGTACGACATTAATCGATTTTTGGTGGGTATGACCTTCCCGCTCTTTTCTGCGTTGATGATGCAGACCGTCCCGTTGCGGCAGCGGGGCACCAGCACGAGTCTGAGTAGTATGTCGTGGTCGCTCGGGTGGGCAGGTGCATCTATATTGAGCGGTACCATTACCGCGAACGGGTCGTTTACGTGGGTACTTATCTTGTCCGCTGCCAGCTATGTAATCTCTGGCGCGTTGATTGCGGTATTACCGTTTACCGATAAGCACGACTAGGCAGCCCGACGTTGTCCAACCGCCCCTGCACGGGAGTGGGCGGTTTTTTATTCGTGTGATTCGCGCACGGATATCGTTCCTGTCGGTCGTGGCAGTGGCAACGCACACACCACCGCAGGGATGCAGAACACCAATGCGCCCACGATGCAGCCGACGATGCCCCACTCGACATAACACCAGCCGGAAAGCACTACCCCAAAGAAGCGACCGAGTGCATTCGCGCTATAGTACAATCCAATGTTTTTGGAGACATCTGCTGCCTGTGCATACGCAGCAATAAGGTAGGAGTGTATCGCTGAGGCGATTGCAAACGTCATACTATAGAGACCTATGGCTGCGACCATCCCCCAGGGAGGGAGGATGCCAGCAGTCTGAAAACCTGCGACACCAGCACACACCACCATCGGGAGCGCCGTTACGACGGCAGTTGCTGCGCCGCCCGGTGCCTGACGCCCCTGTAACAACCGCGGGGTGAATGCCTGAATAAAACCGTAGAGGACAGTGTACCCTGCCATGACAGCACCACTTTGCCAAAATCCCCATCCAGGCGCTGTCGCAAAAAAGAGCGGCACACCGATGGCAAGCCATACATCCCGCGAACCAAACAGAAAAATCCGCGCAAGTGATAGCAGATTGATAGATGCAATCGGTGAAAATATCCCCTGTGTTGCCTTCTGGCGTGGCGGCGTCTCGTCACGCGGTTGTTTTATTGTCAAGCCGAGACCGACCGCCACCAGTGCTGCCAACACAAACAGTGTCGGTTGCGCACCAAATGCCCACAATAACCCGGCACCGACAAAGAAACCGACACCTTTGACCGTGTTCTTCGCCCCAGTGATTAGTGCAATGACGCGAAAAAGGTGGTTGCTCGCGGTTTGGATGGCCACAGCACTCTTGGCTCCGACTTTGGTGAAGTCTTTTGCGACACCAGATGCACCTTGGAGGATGAAGAGTACCCATATCGCTGGAAATGTCGGTGTAGCAGCCAATATGCAGAGCACAGCACACTGAAGGGCCAGCCCGATACCCATTGTGGTACGCACTCCGATGCGTGCGGCCAACCTGCCCCCATAGAGATTCGTCACAATCCCGGCGAGTTCATACCCTGCAAAGATAAACGCCAAATCGAGGGCACTATACCCCAGGGTTGCACAATGGAACATGACAAGCATGCGCAGCGCACCGTCCGAAAGCGTCAGGAGGCTGTATGCAATTGCGGTATGGGTCGTATTGCTCGTGCGCATCAGCGTTTACTCTGCTGTGCGACCAGAGTAGCCAAACTCAGCATGCGGTGGCTGTAGCCCATTTCGTTGTCATACCACGCCAGGATTTTGACCTGTGTCCCACCGGTTACCATCGTGCTGGCTGCATCGACAATCGCTGATCGAGTGTCGCTCCGATAATCACTTGAGACGAGCGGTGCTTCTTCGTAGCCGAGGATTCCTTGCAACCGCGCAGACATACTGGCATCCCTCAGGATCGCGTTGACCTCTGTGACCGTTGTCGTGCGCTCTACCTCAAAAACACAATCGGTCAACGACGCACCGAGCATTGGGATGCGGACCGCAATGCCATCGAGTTTGCCGTTCAGCGCCGGGATAATCAAGCCAATCGTAGATGCAGAGCCTGTTGTCGTGGGGATGAGGTTCTCGGATGCACTCCGGGCTCGGCGGACGTCTTTGCTGGGTTTGTCCACCACACTTTGTGTGTTGGTCATACAGTGCATCGTGGTAATCATCCCGTGGCGGATTCCCAAGGCAGAATGGATGACCTGCGCAACGGGTGCCAAGCAGTTGGTGGTACAAGATGCATTGGTGATAAGTCGATGCACGGCAGGGTCGTAGCGTTCCTGATTGACACCCATCACGATGTTGAGTGCATCGGTTTTTATCGGCGCTGCGACAATGACCGTCTGTACACCTGCTGCAAAAAACGGTGCAAGACTCGCGGCGGTACGATACTTGCCGCTACATTCGAGGACGATGTCACAATCAGACCAATCTGCCGCATTGATGTCTTTGGCATGCGATAAGGGGATACGCTGATCGGCTGCCACGAGATCGTTACCGTCAGCCAAGATTGGCAGCGCAGCACGACCATGCACCGTGTCGTACATCGCCAGGTACGCACACATCGCGGCGTCACCGTTTGGTTCATTAATGCGTCCCCACATGATGCGCGGATCCGCAAGGCCAAGGCGGAATACCAGCCGACCAATACGGCCGAATCCATTGATTCCGATACGTGTCATCGTTGTGTCTTTCTTTCAAATATATTTGAAATAATAAAATGCATTTGAATAATTGTCAACCTGTGGTAGGATGTCGGAAGAGGTACATGGAATGACACGTGCGCACATAGCCGACATTTTTGCTGATCCGAAGCGCTTCGCGGTTTTGACCATGATGCGGCACCGGGATCTGACCGCCCACGATATTGCGACCGCACTCGGATTACCACCGAGTGCAGCGTCGTATCAGATCAAGCAAATGGTCGCTGCTGGTTTGCTCCGCGGGACGCGGAGTGACGTCGATGCCCGCGTCGTGTATTATCGCCTCGAGATGACAGTGGTGACCCGCTACATGGACGAAGTCAAGCGCGCATTTGGGATGGCAGTTGCCACTGTGCCGAATGCGTCTGTGGTGTTGCTGTACGTCTGTCGAGCGAACAGCGCGCGTTCACAGATGGCCGAAGCCTGGTCACGCGTTTTGTTACCGCAGCAGGTCCATGTAGCGAGCTGTGGGATAGAAGTGCGGCCCATTCATCCGTTGACGATTGCAACGATGGCAGAAGTCGGGGTCGACTTGAGTACTGCGCAGCCGACGCAGTTGAGCGCCGTGACGGTGCGACCAACGGTTGTGGTGAGTGTGTGTGACAGCGCACGGACGGTTGCTGCACAATCGTATCTCCATGCGGAACATTTGCACTGGAGTATTCCCGATCCAGCGACGCGTGCTGAAATCGGCGTTTTCCGCCAGGCACGGGACGCCATTCGCGAGCGCGTGGTGGATTTGTCGGCACGGTATGCAACACAATAAAAAGCACACACTGCAATGAAACGTGCCTGCGGAAGGGGATGCCCCTTCCGCTTTTCTATGGACGCTTAGAGAAAACCGTAAATACCCCAGCCACCATCGATGACGAGCTGTTCGCCAATGATAAAACTGGATTCGTCACTCGCTAAGAAGACTGCAGGTCCTGCGATGTCGGCGACTTCACCGACGCGTCGTGCGGGGGTGCGGGCGATGATGGGAGCGCGGTCGAGTTTGCCTTGGGCGACAAGGCTATCTTGGAGGGGGGTGCGGATCCACCCCGGCGAGATGCAGTTGACCCGGATGCCGTGTGGGGCCCACTCGGTGGCGAGTGATCGCGTCAGCTGGAGCACGGCACCTTTGGAGGCGGCATACGCGGCGCGCATCGGAATGCCCTGGAACGAATGGAGTGAGCCAATATTGACGATCGTACCGTACTGATGCTCGAGCATGACGGCACCGACTGCACGACAAAAATAAAACGTTCCATTGAGGTTGATGTCGATTGCTTGGTGCCAGCGTTCGTCCGATAGTTCCACGGTGGGCGATACCATCGGGATGCCTGCAGAATTGACCAGTGCTTCGATGGTCCCCCACGTTGCCACGACCGTCGCGACGACTGCATTGACTGCATCTGAATCGCGAACATCACAAGGGCACACAAGTGCTGTTCCTCCGTTTGCAGTGATCTCGGCAGCGACTCCGGTGAGTTCTTCGGCACTGCGACTCACCAGTGCGACACGCGCACCTTCGTGTGCGTATGCGAGTGCGATGGCTCGGCCGATGCCGCGACCGGCTCCGGTCACAATGGCAGTCCTGCCGCTCAGGCGTTGAGATTGCATAACACCCTCCTCGGGTCGGGTACAATGTGTTGCGAAAGTAGAGGTCATCGGTATGGTACAAGAGATTTATGTGTTGCGCCATGCAGCACCGGACCGCGCCAGTGGAGTGCCGTATAACGTCGTTCCTGGGCCACCTCTTACGGCAATTGGTCGGAATGAAGCCTTACAGGCTGGTCGGTGGTTGTCAGAGAAAGCCATCCATGTCGCGTATGTGTCGCCTTTTGCCCGCACTCGGCAGACTGCAGCAATCGTGAGTGAGCATCTCGTCGTGCCGTTTGCCTATGTAGAGGCGCTCCGCGAAGGTGCACCGGGCGAAGACCACGCCAGCGTGAAACGTCGCGTAACGGCTTTTCTCGAAACGATAGACCCGCTCGATCAGTCAGCTGTCTTACTGGTGACGCACGGTTGCTGTGTCCTCGCGACGCTCCAGGTGACCACGAACGACACTATTGATTTGAGCGGTCACACCTACGACTACGGCAATAAATCGCCCACCGCCGGCATTTGGCACGGGCAGCGGGCGACTGACGGGACATTTCGGTGGGAATTAGCGTTCACACCGACAGCGTCTTCGCGCTGACGGTCAGATGAAACGCACACAACATCGCAGCTGGGCACCCTTCACAGGGTGGACAATGCAAATCACATTTGCGCGGGTCGACAAAACGTCGGGCCGCGCCGGTTTTTGTGCAGCGGGGATTGTTGGCAGTGCAGTGGTGAATCGACGATTCGACCATCATTGCATGGAGTTCCCGTGCAGTTGCGACATCAAGTTCCCCAATATCATCTTCGACGACACGTTGGACGGCGTCATACGGTGCACTCAGACAGTCAATGCGATCGGCATAGATGCCGGTGCGTGCTAATACGCGGCGTGCATAGGCGTCCACAATAAACAACGGATGTGCACCGCCGTAGAGCAAAATGGTGTCTGCGCTTTCGCGGCCGATTTGGGGCAGTGCAAGGAGTGTCGTACGCAGTGCGGCGCGTTCCCCCGTTACCAAATCGACGAACCCGCGGGGAAGCAGACAGACCTGCTGTGCAATACGTATCAATGCTTCTGCTTTGCGCGTGTAAAACGCACACGGTTTACAGAGTACCGCTAACGACGATGCCTCCGCCTGGGCGAGTGCTGCGAATGACGTGTACCCTGCTGCCAAAATGCGCAACACAGCAGCCTCGACCGTACCCCATTGGGTTTGTTGCACGAGTACCATCCCGAGTACCACCTCGTACCCTCGGTCTGGAGTATGCAGCGGCCACCAATGCG
>JBJONV010000122.1:0-11268 GCA_046051665.1 Chloroflexota bacterium | reverse complement strand
AACTCTCCTGGCTTGAATGTATGGACTGCCAGGTCTGGTGCCACGCGTTCGATTTGACTTGCAACTTCACCAGCCGGCAACCGATTGCTGGCAAATAGATCGTTGTGACCCGCAATAAGCGTCTGCCAACCAAGTTGCGTAGCGACAAAAGCGGCCTCTGCAGGGCTCATATTTCCGGCGATGCCGAGACCATTCCGCATTGCATCGCTACCGTTGCAGGCGAGCATGCCCACATCGGCCTGTGGAAGTGCTGCCATAGTGTCGATGTACCCCTCGTAGAGAATCGTGTCGCCGCCGTGGAAGAATGCCACATTGCCCCAATCGAGGAGTATACTGACCCACCGGTGCCCACGTTGTTCATCAGATTCGAGTTCGTAATGGGCTGCGGGGATGTAGGTGATGCGCAACACGCCATGGTCGTAGGTGATACCCGTACCCATCGGGAGGCGACGTGCCGCATCAATACCTGCATCTGTGAGGATGGATTGTGCCCACCCGGTCGCCGCGAACAACGCTTGTGGTGATGCAGTCGCTATTCCTGCCAGTGTTTCAGCGCTGGTATGATCGCCGTGTTCATGGGAACACAGCACCAGGCTTGCATTGGTGACTTCTGTTGGCAGCAACGGCGGTGCAAATGCCCGACCCCACAAAAACGTCGGATCTGTCTGATCTGCGGCAAGGGGTCCGACCAAGAATGGATCTATGTAGACGATACGCTGATCTGGTCCTTTGATCGCCACACCCATCTGACCGAGCCACCAGAGTGCAAAACTGCCGGCAGGGATGTGTAATCCATTCATTTGTTGGATGAGCGCTGTGCCGGTACGTCGTTGCATGATGCTCCCTTTCGGTCAATCTGATGCATCATTTTACCAGGATGCACCCGCTCAGCGCACGCGTCGCTACTATCTATACTTGCGACGTTTTCAACCACATATCCCAATAGTCATAATGAGTCATGTTATTCCTCCATCAAACCTGATACTTGATACCTGATACCTGATACCTGACTTTGACAGTGTTCGACAACGCGTATATAGTAAAAACAACAAGTTGATAGTGCTGGGGGCGCCAAGTGAGCTTGGCTGAGATGCGACCCAAATGTCGCTGACCCTTTGAACCTGATCCGGTTAATACCGGCGGAGGAAAGCTCGTGACGCACACTGCGCACCCAGCAAGCGATTGTTTGGGTGTTTTTATATCTGGAAGGAAGTGTCCATGCGTCGACTTTTCATCGTGATTGCGGCATTTTTGATTGCTGCATGTGGGCAACCAACGGCAGCACAACCAACCGCTGTTCCGACGACTGCCGCCACCGAAACGCCCGTGAAGATTGATGCCCCCACAGACACCCAACCGCTCACCGTTATGACACATGATAGTTTTGCCATTTCCCCCGTGACGCTTGCTGCCTTCGAGCAACAGCACAACGCAAAAGTCATCATCCTAAACAGCGGGGACTCCGGCTCGATGCTCAACAAAGCTATCCTGAGCAAAGATGCCCCGCTTGCCGATGTTCTCTATGGCGTCGACAATACCTTTTTGAGTCGCGCCCAAGAAGCCGGTATCTTCCTCCCATATACACCAACCGTTGCCAATTTTGTGGATGGTGTCGATGTGGCTGCCAGTGCCCCGTTGATACCGGTAGATCGTGGCTATGTGGTGATTAATTACGACATCGCTGCACTCGCCAAACTCGGGCTCGAACCACCACGTTCCCTACAGGATTTGTTGATGCCCGAGTACAAAAGTATGCTCGTGGTCGAAAATCCGGCTTTGTCGTCACCGGGACTTGCATTCTTGCTTGCGACAGTAGCAGAATTCGGCGAATCCAAATGGCAGGGATACTGGAAACTGTTGCGAGAGAACGACGTCCTCATTGCCCCGGACTGGAATACCGCCTATTACACCCACTTTTCGGGTTCTAGTGGCAAAGGGCCACGTCCGCTCGTCGTCTCATACTCGTCGAGTCCTGTCGCCGAAGTCGTGTATGCTGATCCAAAAGTCGATAGCGCGCCAACTGCCAATGTAGATTTTGCTGCGTTTGAACAAACCGAGTATGTCGGAATCTTGAAAGGTACCCAGCAAGAGGCCCTTGCTCAGGCATTTGTCGAATTCATGCTTTCAGATACCTTCCAGAACGATATCCCACTCAATATGTTTGTCTACCCTGTCACCCAAAGTGCAGTCATTCCGGAGGTCTTCACTGCCAATGCGACCATTCCGACGGTGCGCGCGCAATTGCCTCCGAGCATGATTGCAGCCAATCGTGATGCATGGGTCACGAAGTGGGACGAAATCATGCTCAAGTAGCGTCACCACACTACTGGTCGTCGCATAGAGAGTACGCAATCGCGATGTTGTCACCACGTCCGCCGCAGTACATACACAACACCGCACACACCTCGGTGCCACGGCAATCCCTGCCCTGGCATCGAGGTCATCTGTCGCGTGTCGTCTATACACTCCGCGTCCTTGCGCGCGAAGGCAGCGCCCCGCTGAATCTGGTGAACTATGCGCTGGGATTATTGTTGTGGCGTATCGGCCTTGTCCCTGAAGCGCTCGCGACTATTGGTGTCGTCACGGCGAATCTGATTCTCATGGCGGTGCAATTGGGACGCGCACAAGCGGCTTTAGTGCGCATGCAACAGGCGTTTCAAGCACCAGTCGCGGTATGGCGTATCGACCATCTTGGAGAGGTTACGCCATCCCTTATTCAACCTGGTGATGTCATTTTGCTCCGCCCTGGTGATCGTGTGCCGACCGAAGTGGTCGTCCTCGAAGAATCAGGCTTACTGATTGATATGGCAGTGCAAACTGGTGAATCAGACCCTGTTTCGTGTCGCATCGACGCGCGCATTCCGCCTGGTTGCACCGTTCGTTCTGGGGCTGCATGGGTCTTGTCAAACGCCCCACTGCCGGAGCACCAACACGTTTCTTCATCCGAACGAACTCTGATCGGCACACAATCCGCACGTCTGGTCCAGATTATGCATGGAGCTGCGTTGTGTGCAGGTGTGGTCGCACTCTTGACACTGAGTTGGGGAGTATTCTACGGGTATACCTGGGTCCAACTTGTCACTGCCTCGACTGTCGTCATTGGACTAATCCCCAACGCATTGGTGTTGTATGCCGCAGTGGCACATGCCCGTGCCGCTGTTCCGTTGACGAGGCAGGGTATGATTGTCAATCACCCGAGCGTGGTAGAGCGAATGGCCGATGTCGATGTGGTGTGCTTCGACAAAACCGGGACCCTCACCACAAATGTGCTCACCGTTGCTTCAATCATCCCAATTGCCATCGACGAATCGCACTGCATCGATGTACTTGGTGCGTATGCTGCGGCAGATGGTGCAGGCAATCAGAGTAGCCTCGCCATCGCCAGAACCTTCCCACGCGAACCACTCAGCGCCCTGTCGAGTGTCGCATTTGATAGTGTGCGCAAATGGAGCAGTATCACCACAGCAACACAGACCTATGTTCTCGGGGCTCCCGATGTGCTCGAAGCATCACTTGCACCCGAATGGAATCATGTCCACGATCTTGGTGGACAGTACCCAGACGGTCGCGTCTTAGTGTTATTGGCGGTTCCCCATGATTGGTTCGAGCGCCATGCTGCTGCAATACCGCTCGGTGCTGTGGTTTTGCGCGAACAAGTACGTACCGGCGTACAAGAAGCGATTGCCCATCTTGTGCGTCACCAGAAACGCGTGTTGGTGCTTTCGGGTGATGATCCGCATGCCGTGAGTCGCGTGGCCACAGCAGCCGGAATCGTCGGCGGGCAACGCATCCATGCTGCGTCACTCGACACCAACGCTTGCAATCTGTTGACCTCCCTCTCAGATGTTTCCGTCATCGGTCGGATGGTGCCGTCCGACAAGGCTCGTGTGGTCCGTGCGTTCCAAACGAATGGGCATCGGGTTGCGTTCGTCGGAGACGGATTTAACGATCTCGATGCGCTCCGTTCAGCCGATGTCGCCATAACGTTCGGTGCCGCCCACGCAGTCGTGCGTGATAGCGCCGATGTGGTCATCGTGGATTCGGCGCTGACGGCGCTGACGCATATGCAATACCGTGGGGAACTCGTATTGCAACAACTCAGGGCGATTGGATTGCATGTGGTCACGCGCGTATCCATGTGCGCGGTGGTGTGGGTGGGGTGTCTGCTCTGTTGGCTCCCCACCTGGACCCCATTCGACAGCACGGCAATTGCGCTTTTAGGCGTTGCAGCACCCGCAATCCTGATTGTTGCGGTTCCCCACTTTGGATCTTTGGACGTCCCCATCTGGTCGCGTATGCGCGTCGCGACGGGTATCGGCCTCTTGCTGGTACTGGGATGGTGGGTGGCGGTGACGGCTTTTGGGGTGACGGACGTCCGCTGGCTAACCGGAGCGGTTATCGCGACGCTGTGGGTACTCGTGGTACAGAGGGTGGTGCGCCGGCGACTTGTGGTAAGATGACGGCATGCTATACCTCGTCGCAACACCAATTGGGAACCTCGGTGACATCACCATGCGCGCGCTCGAGACACTCCGTCTCGTTGATGTGATTGCCAGTGAAGACACCCGTAAAACGTCGATTTTGCTCAAACATTACGACATCCACAAACCCATGATGGCATGTCACGAGCACAACGAAAAACAAGTGACGGGACGGATTATCGGCCTGTTGCGTGAAGGCAAGTCGGTTGCGCTGGTCAGCGACGCAGGGACACCGGCAATTTCAGATCCGGGTTTTGTGCTGGTCCGGCGCGTCCTCGAAGAAGGACTCGAAGTCACCGCTATCCCCGGTCCTGTTGCGCTCATTCCTGCTTTGATAACCTCTGGGCTCGCCGTCCATGCATTTACCTACCGTGGCTTCCCGCCGCGAAAACGCGGACAACGGCAACGGTGGCTAGCCCAAGATGTACAGACGCCACATACATTGATTTTCTACGAAAGTCCCTACCGTATTGCTGCCTTGATTGAGGATGCAATCACGGTGTATGGTGACCGCCCAGCAGCCCTCGCCAATGATTTAACCAAATTCTACGAAACCGTCTGGCGAGGTCCACTGAGTTCCATTCTCCAGACCCTTTCCAAACGCACGATTAAAGGCGAATTCGTCCTACTCATCGCTGGGACCGGAGGATTCGACGGCGCCACGCCAGAATTCGATTCGGGAGATGATGACGCAGACGATGCCGCCGATAGTCATGACGAAGACGATAGCAGGGCAACCATCTAGCGAGAGAAAGAGACGGACAAAGATGACCGATGTACGAACAGATGTCCTCAAGATGACCATCGAATTGTGTAAATACCCCTCGACGCTTGATCATCCAGACCAGCTCCAAGCAGTCATCGATTACACCGTCGCGCAACTCAAAGACCTCCCACGCGGGACGATAACGCACTTCAATTCCAACAACAAACCGGCTATTGTCTACTCGTTGCGTGGCAATAAACACGCCAAACTGATTCTCAATGCACATCTAGACGTTGTGCCTGCTCGTGATACGCAGTTTGCGCCGTACGAAAAAGACGGTCGCTTGTACTGCCGTGGCTCTCAAGATATGAAGGGTGCAGCAGCCATTCTGATCCGCTTGGCCAAAGATTTGGCGCAGTTGCCCGAACCGCCCGATGTGAACTTCCAATTCGTGACAGATGAAGAAATAGGCGGGATGCACGGTACCAATTACATCCTCAATCAAGGTTACACTGCTGATTTTTTCATTACCGCTGAACCAACCGATTTGAATATTTGCAATATTCACAAAGGGGCTTCGCCCATTGATGTGACCATCCATGGCGTTCCTGCGCATGGCTCACGACCATGGTTGGGTCGTAACCCGTTACACACGCTCCGTGAAGGCTTGATCGCACTCGAAAAAGCCTACCCGACACCCGACGAAGAAGCATTTGTCACGACGTGTGTCCCGACCATTATTAATGGCGGTAACGCAGGGAATCGCATCATGGAAGAATTGGTCATGCACCTCGACATTCGGCGTGTGCCCACCGAGACCTCTGCACAGGTGCTTGCCAAGGTATCTGCATGCTTCCCCGAGCACTGCACCGTCAGCCTCATGGGTGATGGAGTCGGCTTGAATACCGACCAGAACGATCCCGCAGTGCAACAGCTCGCCAGCATCGTCCGCAAAGTCACCGGGTTGCCAGGACACTTCTACCGCGAGCACTTCGGCACCGATGCACGCTTTTATAGTTCAAAAGGTATTCCCGCTGTCTGCTGTGGACCCATCGGCTTTGGGTTGCATTCCGATGAAGAATGGGTCGATATCAACAGCCTGACGCAGACGTACGATGTCTTCCGCGAGCTGTCGCTCACGTTTGCCAAGTAGTCCAGTAACGCTACGCACAGAAAGACAATTGCGATGGCAGATTGGTTGATTGGATGTGGTCAAATCACCTGGCCACGGGATGTTGCAGAAGAAGCCGTGTTGACCGATATCGCTGCCGCTGGGTACGCCGGCGCCCCAATTGGCCCCAAACCAGCTACCAGCCCTGCGGACCGCACGGCTCTTTGGCAACGTTTTCAGCTCAAACCAGCGCCGGGGTATATCGGGGCAGATTTCTGGGATTCGAGTAAGTACGCTGCCATCATCGCCCAGACAACATCGTATGCCCAATTTGCCCGCGAGGTCGGATTAGATGCGTGTTACGTCGCAGCCAATGTCGACAACACCAAAGTCGTCAACGGACGCACCCGCATGCAGGCTGCAGGCCATGCCACGGCTGCAGATAGCCTCACCGATGCCGAGTGGGCACAGTTTATCGCGACCATCAGCGAAGTCGCAACCATCCTCAACGCACACGGCGTTCGTGCAGCTTTTCATAATCATGTAGGGAGCTTCGTCGAAACGCGAGCTGAACTCGACCGTCTCATGGCTGCCGTGAGTCCCGATTTGCTTGCGCTCGGGCCTGATACTGGGCACATGGCATGGGCCGGCGACGATGCGGTCGATATGGTCAAAACCTACGCGTCACGAATAATTACGATGCACCTCAAAGACGTCAATGCAGCCGCCGCAGCACGCGCCCGTGCAGACAAAACCGACTATCGTGGCGCTGAGCGCTATGGTGTCTGGACCGAACTCGGGCAAGGGTGTGTCGACTTCCCAACTATTTTCGCTACTCTCAAGCAGGTCGGTTTTGCGGGCTGGCTGATCGTCGAAACAGACGTCACGCAGCTCCCAACTCCACTCGCGAGCGCGCAACAAAGTCGCGCGTATCTCCGTTCCCTCGGCATATAACCGCCAACACATATCGATCAAAGGAGATCATCATGAGCTATCGCGTTGGAATCATCGGCTGTGGCCGCCCCTGGAAGAGTGAAGGCGCCACTGGTTTCGGGATGTCGCATCAGCATGCGTTCGGCTACAAAGCAAGTGGGCACGCGACTATCGTTGCACTCGCCGATGTGGTACGCGACAATGCCGTCGCATTCGCTGCTATCCATGGTGGCGCAGATGGCATCTACACCGATTACCACGAGATGCTGGCAAAGGCGAACCTGGATATCGTGAGTATCGCGACCTGGCCACATATGCACGCTGATATGGTGATTGCCTGTGCCAATGCCAAAGTCAAAGCAATCCACTGTGAAAAACCCATGGCACCTACCTATGGCGAATGCAAAGCCATGGTCGAGGCATGTGCTGCGAATGGTGTGCAGTTGACATTCAACCACCAACGGCGCTTCGGAACCCCCTTCCGTGCAGCCAAAGCATTGCTCGATAGTGGGCGTATCGGTACCCTCGAACGCATCGAAGCTACCTGCGACAACATGTACGACTGGGGCACGCACTGGTTCGATATGGCCTGCTACTTCAACGACGAATGTGATGCAGAGTGGGTGCTTGGACAAGTTGACCTGCGCGATCCGCAAACGGTGTTTGGCGTCGCCATCGAAAAACACGGTATCAGTTTTACACGCTTCAAAAACGGTGTCACCCTCTTGTTGAGCACCGGCTACCAGGCTGGTCCCCGCTTTGGCCTCCGGATGATCGGGAGCGATGGCATTATTGATATCGGCGTTGACAATCAGACCCACCTCCGGGTCAAAGGCAAAGGCGATGCCGAATGGGCTATCATCCCCGATACTGAAGGTTTGCACGGCAATGACAACGTCGAACGCTGTGTCATTGACCTCGTCGACGCACTCCGTACTGGGCGTGAACCGCAATTGTCTGGCCGTCGCGCACTGCGGGCAAGCGAATTGATATTCGCAACCTATGAATCAGCACGCACGCGTGGTCGCATCGATTTGCCCCTCAAAAGCACAGATTCAGCGTTGCTGTCGATGCTTGGCAAGTAAAATAGGTAGTCTGCGGCCTCTCCTCGGTGCACCCACGGTGTACCGAGGTTTTTTGTTACACGGAAAATTGTGTTTCAAGACATTTTCTGCAGCAATGTATTAAATTTTAATGATGATTTTTCAGGCAACTGAGAACGAATATTCATAATTGTCATCGAATGACATGACATTGCTTGTGCGAAAATACGTCAGATTGAATAAAAGGGGTCATTATGAAAACATCTCTCGGCATTGTTTTGACACGTGTGCTGACGCTCGTTGCGCTTATCGCCGTTATCATCGGCGTCACGGTACCGACGCTTGCCAGCCCACGTACCACTGCACCCAACAACGCGGTGTCTCAACAGCAACGAAGTAGCGGTGGTCGGGTAATCCCGACGACCTCAAATCCAACAGGCAGTGGGACCACTGCGAGTCGTACCTATGCAAATACATCGTTTGAATTCAATGATTACCAGTGCGGTACCATCCCCAGCGGTTGGGCAACCATCGGGATGGATAAAATGCGCGGTTGGTACAGCTCCCACTCACCTGCAGCCGAGTCAAATTGTCCCGGGTATGGCCGAACCGGCCAGCGTGTGATCGAGGTACAAAAATCTGGTCTCAATGTAGGCAACGACCCATACGATGGCTTGTTGTTTGCCGAGTTGAGTGCCTTTGAGCGCATGTATATCTATCAGCCACTGTGTATGCAAAGTGGTGAAGACATCGACTTCAAATTCCACCACAAGCCGCTGACCGGGAGCCGTTCCGACATCATGGTGTTGCGCTTCGGCGTACCGAGTGGCCTGCCTGCCGGTGCTGTAGCCGCCGACACCTACAATCGACCAGTCATGTACGCGAAAACTACTTCAGCATCCAACCGTTGGGCAAATGCAGCCATACACACCGGTTTTACGTTTGATGGTGTGACGTACACGACCCCGTCTGGTACGACATCGCCCGCATCCTCTGTGACGTCAGTGAATGGTTGGGCAGAGTACTCCGGTACGCACACACTGCCTTCAACGGGTTGGGATGGGATTTTTAACCTGGGCTTTTATGGAATCGATAGCGATTCTCCAAACGGTGGAAATCTGCTGGATGGAATCGAAATTGCCCTCAGCGCCATGGTCGACCTCGGCTCCTCCCGCGATACCTCTGCGGGTGAATTGAGCACCCCAACTTCACTCAAGATTCGCATCAACGGTCGTGTTCCTACGGGTGCCAAGATTGCCCTCAAAGCAGTAGCAGGTGATGCGACTCCTGACTCCGATTACAGCATTGGAACGGTCAGTGCAGGTGCTTTTGGGACCGCCACGACGACCCACACTGCTGGGAGTTCTTTGTGGGTGTTCGATATCCCTGCTGGTGACTATGACGGTGGTGTAGTACCAGCCAACGCGAAGGGTGGTCTGACCATCCCCATCACCTACGACTATGATCTCGTTCCCGAAGGGACGGAGTACGTCAAGTTTGCCGTGTCCGATCCAGGTGCGGATGGCAGTTCGTCTAATTGGGCGAAGGGTGACCCGACGTGTGACGGTTCCGAAAAGAACGATGGTGTGGTCTATTCCATCACCAATGTCAATCCCACTGCGACACGCACACTGACACCTTCAAATACCCGCACACCGACTGCAACATCGACACCCGAAGGACAGTTCATTACCTTCCCTGCCCAATCGGTTCGGTCTGTCGGTGATGATGACTTCAGCCCCGGAGCGACCACAAGTTCGGGCCGGCCGGTCGTCTATGTCTCCGAGACGCCAAGCGTGTGTACCATCGTCGATGGCAAAGTACATATTATCAGTGGTGGCGACTGCACCATCACAGCCAGCTCTCCTGCAGGCGGTGGATTTTCTGCGGCACCGCCCGTTTCGCGTACCATCAAAGTCCGTAAGCCACAGGTGATTACCTTCCCTGCGATTACGGGTAAGCCCTACACGTCACCAGCATTCGAGCTCGGAGCAACGGCAGAATCCGGACTCCCGATTACGTACACCTCTGATACTCCAACCATCTGCGAAATCGTAGGCACCAAAGTGCGCCTCCTCGCAGAAGGCGTCTGTAAAGTGACCGCAAACCAGAGTGGTGGTGTCAATGGCGGTTCCGCATGGGAACCTGCAGAACCGGTGTCAAAGTCGTTTAATTCGCTCGGCCTCATGCAGACCATTACGGTCTCGCCCGATATGAATAAGCGCATCTATGACCCAGAATTCGACATCAGCGCCGTATCCGATTCTACCCTGCCGGTCACTGTCGTGAGCAATACGCCGACCATCTGTACGATTGTTGGTACCAAAGTCAAACTCCTCAGCGGTGGCCGCTGTGTCTTGCGTGCATCACAACCCGGCGGCAATGTCGATGGCCTCATGTATGGTGCCGCAGAAGATCAGTTCATCCGCATTGACGTGAATGGCGCTACCGCCACGCTGACACTCACTCCTACTCGCACGATGACTCCTACGCCCATCCCGAATCTGCTCAAGAAGGCAGCCGTCGGCAGCTCCTTTGTCCTTGGGTTGCTCCAAAACGGGACGTTGGTAACTTGGGGAATGAACAAAGAGTACCAAACCAACATCCCACCATGCTGTGCCAATAGCATTACCGATGTCGCCGTTGGGACCAACTTCGCACTCGCACTCAAGGGTGGTCGTGTCTATGCCTGGGGCGCCAACACCCGGGGTCAGCTCAAAATACCGACGGCGGCTCTCAGTAATGTCACCGCTGTTTCGGCAGGGTATGCACACGGCTTGGCCCTCAAAAAAGATGGATCGGTCGTGTGTTGGGGCAACAACCTGTTCAAGCAATGCAGTGGTGCTCCTGCGGGCTTGACGGGTGTCAAAGCAGTCGCAGGTGGATCAGAGCATACCCTCGCAATCCTCAAAGACGACCGCGTCATCGGCTGGGGGAGAAACAACGTCGGCCAGACCAAAATGCCTGCAACTGCCGTCAATGTCGTTGCCATTA
>JBJONV010000121.1:0-2612 GCA_046051665.1 Chloroflexota bacterium | reverse complement strand
AGGCGAGGACATCCATCGGTTCGACTGTCACTGCGTGCGTCAACAACCGCTGCCGGAGTGACGATTTTGTGACGCCCCGCGCCGCCCAACGCAACCACTCCGCGCGGGTAAATGTTGCCGCCCGCGGCCCAACGAGTTGTTCGTACAACAACACATACGCCGGTGCATAGTTTCGCGTTCCGATGCCATATTCCGAATCGAGGTATGGTTCGTTGGTGTCGGACATGAGCGGGATGGTGGTGCCATCGTGCCGGAATGACGCACCCATCCCGAAAATATCGTTGTGCATCACCCAGTTCCCCGACGCATTATTGATGAAGGCAGCTGCATGACCGGGCTGAGCGACGGGGAACGCAGGGATGCCGTATGCCTGTGCAACCGTCGATCCATATTTGGCAATGGCACCGCACACTCCACCGACTTTCAGCACGCGCTCAATGTCTGCATCGGCACCATAAAAGACCAACGTCCCCGAGTGAACGCTCCCACCCGCCACGTTACTGAGGTTGTATTCGAGCTCATGCCCACTGTCGGCGATATTCGCTCTCGTATAGGCAGTCGTGAATGAACGGGTCACACCCGCTTCGCTGACCACCGAATGCGGTCCGGCATACGTCGTGCGTAGCCAATCTAGGTCGACATCGCGCACCCAGGCATCCACCACCAGACGCATGTGCCAAATCGAAAGTGTCTCAAAGCCGGCGTCGAGGAGTTTCGCAGCCCGTGCTGTTTTGTAGTTCTGGTAGCGACTCAGGGGGTCGATGTAATCGGGAGTGCCTGCACTGTTGACGCGGTACCATCCGGTATGCACGGGTGTTGCATTCGCCAGCGCAACGGCAAATGCCAGTTTGCGCAATACACCGCTGCGTGATGCAGGATCTGCAGACCAGATTGTTTTCAATATCACTAATGCTTCTGCCGTTTTGTTTTCGGTCGGGGCCCCACCGGTCAGCAATGTGGGGATCGCATCGGGCGTCGCGAACAACCACCGCAAAAACGGCCGATTGGCGGCTGTTTTGCTGAAGGCATTGAGTGTCGAGATGCCGTACATATCCAAAAACGCCAATTGCGCAATCATGGCCGCGTTGGCTGGGGTGGCGCGGAGCCGTTCAAATGTGGCGACGGTCATCGTGTCGGACATCCCGGCGAGCGTGCTGAGTGCACGTGACCGTTCATCCCGGTATGTTTGGAACTTTGACCCAGACATCGCGGCTTCCAGCGATGTGGCGGCGGCGACTGGTCGTGCATTGCTCAGAACAACGGAGCTCAGTACTACCAGTACCAAAAAAAGCGTCAATAGGCGCATATACCCTCGTTGCAGAAGTATCAATAGGTGAGATGTTTTCTCATCGCGATTTGTTCCATTGTATCGTGGGTAATCCTCATATCAATCTGTCTTGCCCAGCATGTCCGGGTTCTCGTGGTGCGCAAAGGTGTTTTTCACGCACCACTATGCCGTTTGGCCGGACACACGTTTGTATATATGCCTGAAAATTGCTAGAATCCGTATACACAAACGTGCAAAATGAATAGAGGCGCAGATGGCAACCCCGACGTGGTCTGAAAAGCTCCGCTACGAAATCGACAACATTCTTGCAAAAGGCACCGGTGCCCTTATCGGGGTACTTGCTATTGCTTCGATTGCGGTCATTGTCGTCAGCGCAGTCGTTGTCGCAATTTTTCAATTAAGTCCCGAATTATCATTCAGCGAAGTGACCTGGATGGCATTATTGCGGACGCTCGACTCCGGCACCATGGGTGGCGACCAAGGTTCGGTCGGCTTTTTGTTCATGATGTTGGTTGTCACCATTGGTGGTATCTTCATCGTCAGCGCACTCATAGGTGTGATTAATTCGGGCCTCGAAGCACGCCTCGAATCGATGCGTAAAGGCAAATCACGCGTGGTCGAAACAGGGCATACCGTCATCCTGGGTTGGAGCGAGCAAGTCTATACCGTTGTCTCGGAACTCATCCTGGCCAATGCCAGTAAGCCTCGTGCCGTGCTGGTCATCATGGCAGATATGGATGCCACCGAGATGTATGACCTCCTCGACGAGCACATCGAAGAACGCGGCTCGACCCGGATTGTCTGCCGTAGCGGCAGCACCATGGAGCCGACTTCCTTACACATCGCCAACCTGCAAGACTCCAAAGCTATCATCGTGTTGCGGCCAGACACCGATAATCCCGACATTCATGTTATCAAAACGCTGTTGGCTATCATCAACGACCCTGATCGCCGGAGCGAGCCATATCACATCATTGCCGAAATCAATGACCCCAAGAATATCGCCGTTGCCCGCATTGTGGGCCGCGACGAAGTAGAACTCATCGTCACCGGCGAAATGATCGCTCGCATCACCGCCCAAACCTGCCGACAGTCTGGGTTGTCGACCATTTACACCGAGCTCCTCGATTTTGGTGGCGACGAAATGTACTTCCGCCATGAACCCGCACTCGTCGGCCAAACTTTTGGGAGCGCACTTCTCCATTATCCAAATGCCACCATCATCGGCATCGTACCCGATGGCCAACCCGCTATGTTGAATCCAGATCCGACGCGGATATTGACCGAACACGACGCACTTGTCTTTATTGCTGCTGATGATAGT
>JBJONV010000120.1:0-4023 GCA_046051665.1 Chloroflexota bacterium | reverse complement strand
TCCGGTCCACGGATCAAAACCCGTGTAGTCGCTCGCAAAAGAACGGCTAAATGGCCAGACAAACACTTTGGACAACCCAAATACCACGGCTACGGACGCAATCAAGGTCATCAAGTGACCGACCGCATTGGGCCGTTGCTGGTGATCACGCCAGGCGAGCAACGCCAATGTGACCACAGCCATCCCAAAAATCGTCGGGTAATCCCACGTGTTGGTGGCGTACGACACACCCGCAAACATGGCCAAAAAGAGCAGCGGAACGAGGCGTTCGCGCCAGCGCACCCACAATTGCCGCGCATGCCGCCGGCGCCGGACGAGCGCCAACATCACACCGAGGCTGCCCACCAGCATGGGTAAGCCAAACATGTGGGCATGCAGATCTGAGAACAAGAAGGTAAAGAATGGGAATTCATTGATGACCCCATCACCGGTTTTGATCGACACGACGCGGGTCGCATCCCAGAATGCCCATTCACCGCGCCCTTTGCACTCGGCCTGCATGGCGTATGAGGTACCTTTGTCACATTCAAAGCCGGCTTCCCCGGTGTTGGGAAGATACCAAATGGCCTGCGACCAGTTCCCAGCACATACCACAAACAGCACAGCCAACAAGGCGCCGGCCAACTTCCGCTTGCCATCGCGCGAAAGGGCAGTCACCCAATAGCGCCATTTGCCGGCATAGATCACCCCAAACGTCCCCTGCAATGCCAAGGCAACGCTCCAGGTACCGACGGCAGTCAATGCAAATATCGTCGGCACTGCCAAGTTATAGGCAGTGGCTGGTGCGATACCGGTCAGATGAACCAACACGCCGACCATCACAAACCCGAAGTAGTAATAATTGAGCATTCCGCCGGCAAACCAGGGGTCGATGGGCGGGAATGCCGGACTACGCACAACCGCCGTCAAAAACGCCAGGTCCATGGGTTTTTCGCCACCGCGGGCAGGGTGCCACAAATCAGGATTGCTTGCGCGTATAAGTACGAACGCACTATACGCAAGCAAAAACAACCCTTCGGTGGTGAGAATCAACCAGCGTGACTGTTGCCACCAATTGCGCCATTCTGCACGGGCACGCCAGCCGACAACGGCAGCCAACGCCACCCATCCTCCCGCAATAACCCCCACACCCGTGCGCGTAAAGCTCAGGGCATTGACACTCGCGGCAAACCAGATCAACCACGAGACGGTCACCAAACTCAGGATTTTGATGAGTCCAAAGCCACGATCAGGCATCCATTTGAATGCGCCTTGGAGCAATACAAAGCCCGCGAGGCCAATCAGCTCGAATGCCAGAATCCACCACAACCAGGGCAAGGTAGTGGTCGTGAAGTCGTTGAACAACGCGGTCCACTTGGCACTATTGCGATAGGTCGGCCATTGCAGATCCGTGAAGTGCAACGCGGTCATGACGGCACTGGCACGGATTGTCGGCAACTTATAGACTTCTTCGAAGACGACGCCTTTGGTAATAATCGCCTCGGCCTTGGTCTTGGAGTACGTTTCGTTCTTTTGATAGATCAGGACGCGCGGATGGTCATAGACGCTGAATGCTTCTTCGGCCCAGACCGATGTCGGTACTTCGAATCCAAACAACTGCGGGGCAGTCCGGAATTCCGCAACCAGGGTGAAGCCGAGTGACCCGTCTGACAATCCCTTGTAGTAGTTGATGAGTGCTGGATAGCGCATCACCAAGCGCCCAGCCGTGTCGTAGACACGGTTACTACTCATGATGATGTAATCGACCTTATCGATTTGCTCAAGCATCCCCGGTTCGTCGGGATTGCCGTTGCCATACCACTTGTTCTTTTCATCTTCGCCATAGACGGGGAATGCATACCCTTTAAACTCGTCGGCAGACCGGCCATCCAAGCCCAACGGCAACCCGTCGTCCCAAGACTCAGCACTAATTGCCGATCCTGGTGGGATGTTGGTGTAGATCCAGCGTGACGCCGCCACACGGCTGTGGTCTTGGGTGTACATGCGTGAGAATGCATAGCCCCACGACACCGCACCAAGGACAACCACCAATGCCGGCACAATCGCCATAAAGGCAATGCTCCGCCCAATGGTCAATGCACGTGCACGGTGCAACACGGGATCGCCCGGTTGCCACATCCATCGCATGACCGTATCAAACAACCGCTGCCGTTGTGCGGCAATCTGCACGACCAACCATGCTGCAAAGACGATTAACACCCCATAGATGGGGAGGTAATAGCGCATGGTCATCAGGAACTGACCACCTTGCCAGCCAAAGAAGAACAACACCCAGGCAAACGGCACCAGGTGCACGAGCTTCTTGCGGCGCAACAACTCCCACCCAGCCACCAAAAATCCGAGCCACGCTGCCACACCGAGCGGTACACCCATGCCGGCATACACCATGTTGCTCAGCGCAAAGAGGTAGCGTGGTCGTGCAGCCCATTGTTGCGTCGGTGGCCAATCGACTTCACCCGAGGCAAAGCGTCGGATATCGTCCATACTCTTGAGAAAACGGTCATCGGGGCGGATATCGAAGTACCCCTTTCCCTGAAAAATGTCATCTATGGGTGCGCCTTTTTCGCCGAGAACCTCAGCCAAAATCATCTTTTCGGGAGAACCCGGCATCGTGCCGGCGAACATATCTGGTCCGAGGGTCCGTGCGACAAACAATGTCAGCACACCAGTCATGACCAATAAGGCAAAATCACGCCACATAGCACGGCTATTGCCGCGTTGCCAGGCCGCATAGATACGACTACAGGCAGCCACAATGGTAACGACTGCGACGGTTGCGAGGGTAATACGACAGGCAATTGATGCGCCAATGGCAAACGATGCACCGGCATAGTCACGCCATCGCCCCTGCTGGGCCACACGTATCGAATAATAGACCGTCAGCAGGATAAAAAACGCACTACTCGCGTCTACCGTAAAGAAGTGCGCCTGCTGAATGGCGAACGCTGTGCCGGCATACATCAGCCCAGCCAATAATCCGACCCCACTGCCGTAGAGCCGACGCCCGATGCCATAAATCACCAAAATCGCCAGCAAATCAAACAGCGCTGACCAGACGCGCCCTACTTTATGAATATCGCTGGTGTAATCGCGGCCGTCAGGATTGATGATGTTTCGCAAGAATTCCGGCATAATCGCCGAAATATCGCGTTCGGCATTGGGTTTCTTGGGGCCATCCCCAGGGAGCATCGAAGGGAGACGGTCTGGCGGGGTAATCAACACCGCACTCAGTCGCGTCAATTCGTGCGGCAACAAGCCATACACAAAGAATTTGTAGTTGCCATTTCGTGGATTGAGTGGGGTGTTCGACGTGTCGAGATACGCATTGAACGATCCCGGAAGGTGGATCTGTGAGGCGACTTCGGTCAAAAAGCGCTCGTCAGGGTGCAACCGGAACGATGGCTCGTCCCACTGAAACAACCCACCAAAGCGAAAGTACGCACCGAGCAAAATGATTGCAAGGAGCGCCACTGATTGTCCTGCCGACCGCCGGAAGAACGACTTCACATTCATCTCGCATCCTTATCCGTTCAACACCGCACGATGAATGGTCCACATCACCGCGGATTTTCTGTAAATGGCGCCACAGAACACCGCTTCGTGCGACATTCTGCCAGAGCAAAGATTCGATTCAAGGCGTATTATAGAACAAAATTCGCCCTGCATAGCTGTAATATGACAAATTGTAGTAATTCGTGATTTCTGCAGTGGAGCGACCACATCCATGCAGGAAGCATACAACGGCGCTCCCGCAAAAAACACCGCATACGCGTGTAATCTGCAGATTTTGAGGAACTTTGATGCATTCCAATGCGTCTTAGGTGATGCGGGCACGTCTCTTCATGAGAATCGACTATGGTATGATAGTGACGGAACGTGCGAATAGCGTTGCCACGGTTTTTTGTGTTTTTCGTTGCATATGACATAGAGGCTCCATGCATATCGTAATCACAGGTGGTGCAGGATTCATCGGCGCGAATTTGGCAGCTGCGCTCCTCGGCGATGGCTATCGCGTCACGCTCT
>JBJONV010000119.1:0-22497 GCA_046051665.1 Chloroflexota bacterium | reverse complement strand
GCCGACAGGAATTGATTCCCTTGTTGGTCGATCAACCGTACCGTCGCAACAGGGGTCAGACTCGTCCCGGTGATGACCTGCACGTGTTCCAATTTGTAGACTTCTTCGACCCGTTGATGTTCACCCGTAATGAGTGCTTCGAGGTCTCGGTCATCGATTTTCTTCTTCCGATCACAGAGCTCTTTGAAGCGTTCAAAAACCTTCTGGAACTCGTCGTCGTTTTCGGGCTCGTAGCCCATTGATGCCAACTTCATGCGGAATGCATGTCGACCTGAGTGCTTCCCCAGGACAAGCATATTGCCATCGAGGCCGACCGTCTCGGCACTCATGATTTCGTAGGTCATGCGGTTCTTCAGCACACCGTCTTGATGGATGCCGGATTCGTGTGCAAACGCATTCCCACCGACAATTGCTTTGTTAGGTGGTACCGGAATACCGATAAACGAACTGAGCAAACGGCTACTGCGAGTCAGTTCGGTGGTGCGCACATTAGTCGAGATGCCATAGTACGCATTGCGGGTATGCAGTGCCATCACCACTTCTTCGAGTGAGGCATTGCCCGCACGTTCGCCAATCCCGTTAATAGTGCATTCGATTTGGCGTGCACCGGCACGAACACCAGCCAGACTGTTGGCAACAGCCATGCCGAGGTCATCGTGGCAGTGCGTAGAAATGATACAGTTCTCTATCCCAGGGACGTTGGCCAAAATGCCACGAATCATCTCGGCATATTCGTCAGGGGTAGTGAAGCCAACGGTATCGGGGATATTCAGCGTCGTTGCGCCTTCGGCGACGACGGCGGTCAACATTTGGTGCAGATATGTTGGGTCAGAACGGCTTGCATCCATGGGAGAAAACTCGATGTCGTCGCACAGTGAACGGGCATAGCGCACCATTTCACGCGCACGTTCGAGCATTTTTTCGCGCGTTGATTTGAATTGGTACTCGATGTGGATGTCAGACGACGACAAAAACGTATGGATCCGTTTTTTGGCTGCTGGTTGAATGGCAGTCCATGCCTTATCAATATCGTCACGATTGGCGCGTGCCAACGCACAGATGACCGGCCCATCGGCAGTGCCCACTTCTTTGGCGATTTGATGCACTGCGGCCCAGTCACCGGGAGATGCTGCAGGGAAGCCTGATTCTATGATGTCGACGCCGAGACGATGGAGCTGACGCGCTATTTCAAGCTTTTCTTCGAGCGACATAGTGCACCCAGGTGCTTGTTCGCCGTCGCGCAACGTCGTGTCAAAGATTCGTACATGACTATCCTGCATGGGAGTGTCCTTTAGCATGACGCCCGGCTACGCAGGTTACTGCGTAGCCGGGCAAGGGGATTAGGAGCCGCCTTGGCCGGGGATGACTTCGCGTGGGTTGACAAACGGCATCATGCGACGCAATTCGCGACCGACGATCTCGATCTTGTGATCGGTATCTGCAGACCGCATTTTGTTGAAGCGTGGGCGATTGTTGTGGTTTTCTTCGATCCAGTCTTCGGCAAAGGCACCGCTCTGGATGTTGGTCAACAGGGACTTCATCGAGGCACGTGATGCTTCGTTGATGATCTGAGAACCGGCGACATAATCGCCCCATTCTGCAGTATCGGAAACCGAGTAGCGCATGTAGTTCATGCCGCCCTGGTAGAACAGGTCGACGATGAGCTTGAGCTCATGCATACATTCGAAATAGGCGACTTCTGGCTGGTAGCCAGCCTCGACCAACGTCTCGAATCCGGCTTTGACCAATGCTGACACGCCACCACAGAGGACGGCCTGCTCACCGAACAGGTCGGTCTCGGTCTCTTCGGCGAAGGTGGTCTCGAGCACGCCGGCACGCGTACAGCCCATTGCTTTGGCGTATGCCAATGCATCGGCCATTGCATTGCCGCTGGCATCCTGGTGCACTGCGACCAATGCTGGAACGCCGCCGCCTTGGGTGTAGACTTCACGCACACGGTGACCAGGTGACTTTGGTGCAACCATGCTGACATCGATGCCTTCGGGTGCAACAATCTGGCCGAAGCGGATGTTGAAGCCGTGTGCAAACATCAAGGTCTTGCCCTTGGTCATGTGTTGCGCAATGTGCTCTTTGTAGGTCTGTGCCTGATTGGTGTCAGGGGTCAAAATCATGACGATTTGGGCGACTTTGGCTGCCTCAGCAACCGTCAACACTTTGAGTCCTGCTGCTTCTGCTTTGGCCTTGCTCTTGGAGCCAGGATACAGACCAACAACGACGTCAACGCCGCTTTCCTTCAAGTTCAGCGCATGGGCGTGACCCTGGCTCCCGAAGCCGATGATTGCCACGGTGCGACCTTTGAGACGGCCCAGATCTGCCTGGTTGTCGTAGTACAACTTTGCCATGGTACTCCTCTTTGTTCGTTCTCGGGCGACCGAACACCGGTGCCCGTATTCTTCCAGCGCGTTATTCCGCTGCTTGGTCGATGAGTTCGGCGCCGCTATGACCTTTGCTGCCACGGACCATGGTAATACGTCCGGTACGCATCATTTCTTTGATGCCGAACGGACGAATCACATCGATAAAGTTATCGACTTTGGCAGGGCCGCCAGTCATTTCGATGACCATCGTGTTGCTTGCGACATCGACGATTTTGGCGGTGAAAACTTCGGTCAGAGCGACGATCTCGGCGCGGTGTTGACCGGCGACATGGAGCTTCACCAGCACCATTTCACGGTCGACGACGGGATCTTCGGTCACATCCGAAATTTTGAGCACTTCGACCAATCGATACAGCTGCTTCACGACCTGCTCGACATTGTCAGATTCTACCACGATAGTCATCCGACTCACGCCAGGTGTCTCGGTGTGGCCAACCACCAAACTGGCGATGTTATAGCCTCGACGGCGAAACATGCTGACCGCACGGTTCAACACGCCGGGATGATCCTGAACGAGCACCACTAAGGTATGGATTTTCATCATTTACTCCGTAATCATCTCGCCGATACTCTTGTTCTGTGGCACCATCGGGAAGACGTTGACCTCACGTTCCACCCGGAAGTCAATCAACACCGGACCATCGATGGCGTATGCTTTTTCGATGGCGGCATCGATTTGGTCGACGGATTCGACGGTGATGCCGGTCCAGCCGTATGCTTCGGCGAGTTTTTGGAAGTTCGGGCTCGTGAGTGGCGTGCCACTGTAGCGCTTGCCTTCGAATAACTCTTGCCACTGGCGAACCATCCCCAAGAATCCATTGTTGATGATTGCGATTTTCATGTTTTTGACGTTCTCTTGGATGACCACAATCATCTCTTGGTTCGTCATCTGGAAGCCACCGTCACCTGCGATTGCCCAAACTGTGTCCTCAGGATGCGCAATTGCCACACCGAGTGCAGCCGGTACGGCAAATCCCATTGTCCCTGCACCACCCGAGGTGATATGGGTGCGTGGCTTGTACCAATCCAACAACTGTGCTGCCCACATCTGATGCTGGCCGACGTCTGTGACGACACGATAGTTACCACGGGTGTTCATTTGCTTGGTCAATGCAGCAAACACATCATGCGGCATCATCGAAGAGGTGTCAGGGCGGTTGAGGTACTGCTGTTTGTGCTGATGTTTTGCTTGCAATTCACGCACATAGACCAACCACTCTGCGGCGTTCTTTTGGAATTCCGCAACCAACTTCTCTTCGGGTTCTTCTTCCAACAAAGACAATGTCACGATGCGGGCATCGCCGACGATAGGCACTTCGACTTCGATGTTTTTGCCAATCTCTGAGGGATCGATGTCGACATGGACGATTTTTGCATTGGGAGCAAAGGTAGACGCCTTGCCAGTGACCCGGTCGTCGAAGCGCCCGCCGATGTTCATCAAGAAGTCTGCTTCTTGAATGGCGCGATTGGCATGGACCCACCCATGCATCCCTGGCATACCCAAGGACAACTCATGGTCTTCGGGGAACGCGCCCAATGCGTGCAGCGTGGTGATGACAGGGATTTTGTAGCGTTCGGCAAAGACGCGAATCTCGGCACTCGCATCGGCCATCATGACACCATTGCCAATCATCAAAATGGGTTTTTTGCTCTTGAGCATGAGCGCAAGCGCAGCTTTGATTTGCTTCTTACTGCCGGTCACGGTAGGACGGTAGCCAGGCAAAAAGACTTTTTTGCTGTAGTCGGGTACAGCACTCGCCTGCAACGCATCTTTGGTGATGTCGACCAACACGGGGCCATACCGACCGGTGGTGGCGATGTGGATGGCTTCTTTGATGACATAGGCGATATCGTTGATGTTCTTGACCAAATAGTTGTGCTTGGTGATTGGCATCGTGATACCGGTAATGTCTGTCTCTTGGAATGCGTCCTTGCCCAATACCGCGCTACTTACCTGCCCACAAATCGCCAGCAACGGAGTGCTGTCCATCCATGCGTCGGCGATCGGAGTGACCAAATTGGTGGTACCTGGACCGCTGGTGCCGATACAGACGCCAATGCGCCCAGTCGAACGCGCAAATCCTTCGGCTGCATGTCCAGCGCCCTGCTCATGCCGGCAGAGGACGTGCCGCAATTCACTGCGGTATTCCCACATGGCATGGTAAAACGGCATAATGGCCCCGCCAGGGATACCGAACATGGTGTCGACACCATTTTGGATTAAGGCCTCACACAGAATCTGAGCCCCGGTACGCTTCTCAGACATACATCCTCCATTTGCGCAAACAAAAACCTCTCCCGTATCCGTTACGGGAGAGGTGAACTTTACTTCATCGTGCGGTTATGCCGCTCCCTATAGAATTATGCACCCATAATCGCTAGTACGACTAGGGCTACGATAACTACTACTAGGATGAGCTGGCCGCGTTTGAACACGATATGTTCCTTTCAAGAACTGTAGTGAGTATACGCAGGAAAAAACCAAATGTCAAATCACGTGCACTAGGCAATCCTTCGATAGTTCGTTATGATGCATGCAGACACATGCAAGGAGCTTCCAATGACGATTGCTGACCTGCCACGACTCACTTCAATGAAGAAGCACATTTCGACAGACCCGACAGTTTTTGGCTACTTACAAGACTGCACAGCATTGATGGGCGATGGTCCAGCGATGCGGAGATTTATGGAAGCTGAAGGGTACATCTATCTCAAAGGTGTCTTGAACACCGAAACGGTTGCTGCGGCCCACCACATCATGGCCGAACGGCTCGCAGAACGTGGCCACACCGATCCGAACTTCCCCATCGATGCCTGTATCGCAGCACCTACCAGCAAAGTCCAGTTCATGCCCGATTTGAGCCAGGACAATCAACCACTTCACGATGTCCTCTATGACGGTCCGATGATGCGCATTTTCGAAACATTGCTGGATGCTCCCGTACGTCACTTCGACTTCACGTGGGTCCGCGCTGTTGCTCCCAAACGCGGCACACCACCACACATGGATGTGGTGTATATGGGTCGTGGTACGAAACAACTCTATACCGCATGGACCCCGATGTGCGACATCCCCGTGAGTATGGGTGGCTTACTCGTGCTCGAAAAATCACACAAACATCAACGCCTCAACGAGGGCTATGGCTCGAAGGATGTCGATGAATTTTGCGAAAACAAGGTCGGGCCAGAGTATAGCGACATGGGCGGAGGCGGCAATATCCGAGCCGGTGGCTGGTTATCGGATGACCCCGTAAAACTGCGGAATGCGCTGGGCGGGCGCTGGTTGACGGCTGATTTCGCAGCCGGTGATGTGCTGTTGTTTAGTGTATATACCGTCCACACGAGCCTCGACAATGGTTCAAATCGCATTCGCTTATCGACGGATACACGGTATCAGCGTGCGGATGAGCCCATCGACGAACGCTGGATCGGAGAACATCCCATCGCACATGGCAAAGCGGGCAAACGCGGCAAAATATGCTGAACAGTGCACTCCTGCTCCACATTCAGGTAAAATGATTGAGTAGTCGAATGTTATGAGGAGTTCACCATGACGAGTGAAAAAACCACCACCCCTTCGGGCTTGCAGTACGTTGACCATGTAGTTGGCACGGGTGCAGCACCGACCAAAGGCAAACAGGTAACCGTTCATTACACCGGTACCTTGGTCGATGGCAAAAAATTCGACTCATCGGTCGACCGCAAGGACCCCTTCACCTTTATCATCGGCGTTGGCCAAGTCATCAAGGGCTGGGATGAAGGTGTCATGAGCATGAAGGTCGGCGGGAAGCGCACGTTGACCATTCCCGCCGATTTGGGTTACGGAGCACGTGGCGCCGGTGGCGTGATTCCGCCGAACGCAACGCTCATTTTCGACGTTGAACTTCTGAGCGTGCAAGGATAACCGCATGGCATCGCCATTTGTCTTCTCCAAAGATATTGCAACTGCAACCACGATTCCAGCAGACTGGTATACCGATCCTGCCCTGCTCGAAGTCGAAAAAGAGCAGATTTTTTGCAAAACGTGGCAATTAGTCGGCCGACTGGAACAGCTCCAGCGGCCAGGTGACTTCTTTACCTGCTCCGTTGTGGATGAACCATTAGTTATCACGCGCGATACCGCAGGCAAGATTTTCGCCTTCTATAACGTCTGTAAACACCGTGCTGGAGCAGTTGCGAATGGTCCTGGCCATCGTAAAACACTCCAGTGTAGCTACCATGGATGGACCTACGGGCTCGACGGCAAGTTGATGAATACCCCTGAATTCGACGGGGTCGAGTGTTTCGATCGCGAGAAGTATGGGTTGACGCCGGTACGTGTCGATACCTGGGGACCATTCATCTTCGTCTGTCTCGATGAGGTGACTCCGTCGCTCCACGACGTACTCGGCGCTATTGTTCCCGAAACAGCACACATGAACGTCGCAGACATGGGCTTTTACAAGCGGGTTGATTACGAAATCAACTGCAATTGGAAGGTCTATGTCGACAACTACCTCGAGGGATATCACATCCCGATTGCGCATCCTGGCCTGTTTAAACTCATCGATTACAACGACTACCGGGTCGAAACCGAGCGCTATTACTCGAAGCAGTACGCGCCGATTCGTGCCAAAGAAGATACGTTGTATCGACGCAATCTCGAGAATGATGCAGACGCACAAGCACTGTACTATTGGGTGTTCCCAAACTTGATGTTGAATGTCTATCCCGACAACATTCAGATCAACATTATTTTGCCCGTCGGTCCCGAAAAAACCGTGACTGTCTTCGAGTGGTACTTGCGCGATGCCAAGCGCCCAGGTGTTGCAGAAGATTTCGCGAAAAACTTCGCGTTCAGCGACCTGGTACAACAAGAGGACATCGAACTGTGTGAGACTGTGCAACGCCGTTTGCGTTCGCGTTCCTACAATACTGGGCGTTTTTCGGTCCTGCGTGAAAACGGTGTGCACCACTTCCATGGTTTGATCTGCGAGCACCTTAATACCCCGATGGAGTAGAACTGATGACCCGGGCGGTGCAGTAGCCCGCTCGGGTCGTTTGCATAGACCTATGACCAAAATACCGAAATCGCACGGCCTACCGCGTATCGGGCACCTCGTAGATATGGGGGTTCGCCCGATATCTTTTTTGACCAAACTGCAGCGTATCTATCCGCACCTCGTCACGGTGTCGATCAATGGCGGTGCATTCACCCTGGTGACTCACCCAGACCTTGTCGAAGCAACACTGGTGACACAACAAAAGACGTTTCAAAAAGATAAGTTCTTGAAGTTATACGCCCAACCCGTATTTGGGAATGGGTTACTCTCGAGTGATGGTGACTTCTGGTTGCGTCAGCGTCGTATGGCACAACCGGCTTTTCATCGCGCCCGGATCTTGGAATACAGCACTGCCATGACACGACACGGGAGTACCGCGCTGGCGAGTATTCCCATGCACATGTGGGTCGACATTCACCCGGTTATGATGCGTCTGACGCTTGATATCGTTGCCGAAACATTGTTCACACGCGTCGAAGCTTCTCGACTCGACACCATCGGAACCGCTCTCGAACGTATCATGGATCACTATGCCGGTGATAAATTCATGCAAATCTTGGGGCAACTCCTCCAACGCACATTGCTTCCCAACGAAGAAACACAGTTCCGGGATGCAGTCCGTGCGTTCGATGAGGTCATTACCAGCATCATCACTGAGCGTCAAACGCAACGAGAGGGACAGACAGATTTATTAGGCATGTTCCTCGATGCACGCGATGACGATGGGCAACCGATGTCTACAGAGCAACTCCGTGACGAATGTAAAACCATGTTTCTGGCTGGTCACGAAACAACAGCACTGACGATGAGTTGGACATTATGGTTACTCGCCACACACCAAAACATCCAGCAACGCCTTGCAGATGAAATCCGTGGGGTGATTGGCAATCGTCCCCCTACCATGGAAGATGTTGCGTCCCTGCCCTTCACCGAACAAGTCATTCGCGAATCAATGCGCTTGTATCCGCCTGCATGGGTCATCCAGCGTGAATCGTTGACCAATGTGTCCCTGACAATCGCTGATTGTACCTATCAAATCCCACAAGAACACGATATCCTTGTCAGTCCTGCGGCAATGCATCGTGATCCGCGATTTTACACGAACCCTGAGAGATTCATCCCTGATCGATGGACGCCAGAATTCTTGCAAAAACTCCCGAAGTACGCTTATTTCCCGTTCGGTGGCGGACCACGGCTCTGTATCGGCCAACAATTTGCCCTACTCGAAGCAACGCTATTGCTCGTGCAATGCATTCAAAAAGGCCGCTGGCACGCCAAACCGTTCCATCCGGTCGTTTCGCAACCTTCCATTACCCAACGCCCGAAGTACGGCATACAACTACGCTGTTTGCCACACCGCTGACACTTTGATCTGTGATTTCGCTTTAGGAGGGAAGTTTTTGCGCCGTTAGGAACGTACGGAAACCACCACAGGGATGGACAGGAATGCACCTGCACGTTGGATCGCAACCGTCACCGTGGACCCAATCGACTGCCGATTCAGTTTTTTACGGACGTCATAGCGGCGTGTGACTGGCTGGTCATCGATTGCAAGGATGATGTCGCCTGCTTGAAAAAGCGATTGTGCAGTGTTGATTTTCTGGACGGTAATGACTTGACGTGCACTCCCATCGTCTGCCCATGACTCGGCAATCGATATTCCCATCGTACCGCGTACGATGCTGCCGTGCGCGATCAATTCTGGTACCGTATCGAGCACCAATTCCGCCGCGATAGCAAAACCAATATTGTCAGCATCGGCACGACGCGCCACGTTCACGCCAATAACGGCACCGAGGCAGTCTACCAGGGGACCACCCGAGTTGCCGGGATTGATTGCCGCATCTGTCTGGAGTACTTCTTCAATCGTACTCGTGCCGGTCGATAATTGCCGTGAAAGCCCGCTGACAATCCCCAGAGATACCGATTCTCGAAAGCGCAACGGTGAACCTAATGCCACGCACACCTCACCGAGTTTGGCGGGAACTGGACGGATTGCGAGGGGGCGACGGGTAGCATCGGATAGTTCGCATCGAATCACCGCAAGATCGTATGCGCTGTCCACGCCGACAATTGTTGCAGGTTGCGCACGATTCCCTGCGAACTGAACCTCGAGTAATCGCGTCATCCCCTCGACAACGTGCGCATTCGTGACGATGTGTCCCCGCTCATCGTAAAGCCAGCCAGAACCAGCTCCACCCTGTAACAGACTCGTCGACATACCCGAAACCGTGACGGTCGCGAGACGTGTGCGCTCGATGAGCGCAACAAGTTGGTCCGAAAACGCTTGTAGTGCACTAGACATCGATCGTATCCTCCGGCGGTACCGCAACACGGAGCGTGCCTCCAAACGTTGCAGCTAACCGGTTATCGAGCGTATCTGCGATGTATCCAACGGTCTCGATTGTCCCCATCAGATGTTCAGGAGAAAACGCTTCAATGGGGATGCTACACTCGAGCACAACCATATCATTGATGGCGAAAATCCGTCCGGCAGGTAGGTTGATATTGATATGATTGAGGGTTTCGTAGAGTGCTGCAGTGGCCGGTATATTCGACAAAATCTCGGCATAGATGCGCAAACAAAGCGGTTCCGCTTTTACATTGATATAGACAATACTACTACCATAGCTGAGTTGGAGATCTCCATCAGAGGTCACCGCAAGCTTTTTGTCTGCGGCGTTTTCTTTGATTACTGCAACCACGACGCCGAGGATGTGTGCAAGTGGGTTGTGCTCTGATGGCTGAATCATGGTCTTGGGCGATGCACCGGAGGGCGTGTGTACGCCATGCCGTGGAACAGTGTCAAACTGATCTTTCGTACGTTCGCCGAGGGTAATAAACTCTGCAAGCACGATATCCCGCAATCCTGCCGTGTTCCGACAGGATTGCAGGTACTGCAGTTCATGTTCAATGCTCATGTCACCGAGGTCACGCCCGCGCAACGCAGACGCAATGCGGAGCGCCGCTGCATCATCATGGAACAACCATGCATCAATGAGAATTGGCCATGCCTTCTGTACAAAATCTGCCCGTGGTCGCAGCCCGAACACGGTGCGGAATGATTCGGGTGTTGCATCGGGTAAGCGCAGCCGCATGGCGAGTTCAGTACGGATGACCTCAGCAATGTTTCCCCATTGAAAACGAAAGCGTGGCATTGGTAAATCCCTTTGGGTAGATGCGGAATACGTATCGTTCTGAAATCAACGCAAACGTGATTCACAAAGAGCGACTCTGCTGGCATTTCAACATGCGTAGTGCGTCAGTCTGGGGTTTCTATATCGTAACATATGCGTTCGCGCACTTCTGTCTTTGCTGGAGTCAGCGGAGCATAACTTACTCATTGCGCGACATGTTTTGAAAGGCTATAACGCAAGATTCCCCGTAGGCCATGGAAGCGTGAGCGGTTCGTATTCTACGGATACCCGCAATATCACAAACACGAGTGACAGAAAGGTCCTGACTCCCTCACAGATACGCGTTTTGCTGGTTTGCTATTTTTCTTTATGTCAATATACACCAGACATCTGCGTGCGTCCCGAAGGCAATGCACAACGCACTGGACCTTATACGGTACATAGTATCGATGCGAGATCTACGTGCTTGATTGGAGGATTGTGCAGCAGGAATGGATGTCACACGGTCGATCCCGGGGTAATTGCTCACATTGCGCGAGCCCAGAGGCATTCAACCGGCACCAGAGCAGTAACATACCTGCCCGTGCATGCGGTTTGCTTGCCGTGATTGTACTAGAGGTAATGCATCTCGATCAATTTCGGATACGGTAAACATGACGTTATTGTGTATGCTGCGATGCAAACGAAAGGCGCAGAATCAACCATCCAGACACCAGCATTGCCGCACCAATGGCGACGATAACACTCGTGGTGAGATGGTCGGGCGAGATGACCGGCTGTGCACGCCACGCTTGCCATATCAACAGGATTGTCATGGCAGCATAACCGGTCCCCACCACGTGGACGAGTTGCTCCTTTTGTGTTGGCGTTGAACGTCGAACGACCCGCCCCGAAAGCAATACGAACGCAAACAACGGGAGGACTTGCAAGCCATGTAGCCCCACGAAATGACCGACCCGTAAATCGCCGCCCACCGTGCTCCAGCCCACCAATGGCAATCCTGGCCCGCCATCATCGACACCGACACTATGTGCGCCATAAGTCGTTGGGGCTTTATGCTCTACCTGCATCGTATGGAGCTGTGACGGAGAAACATTAACGGACGTCATCAGCACACCAGCAATCATACCAACGAGAGCGAGTCCCAACCCCCAACTACAGGCGATGCGTACGACACGTGCGATGGCCTTTTGGGATACGACAACACCCAAACAAACGATATTTGCAGTAGCCAAGATACTGATAAAGGTCGCCATGAAGGAATAAATAACCGTATCGAGGGACGTGCTGATGTTGTAATGGCTCATGGTACCGCGGGCAACCTGTACTGTGATCAGGCTTGTTTCGATAATCAGCGAGAGTGCAATGGTTATTCCTGCGAACGTGTACCACCGAGATGTCTTGGGGAAAAGTGTAGCAATCCACGCGATGCTTAGTGCATAGACTGCCGACGATATGTCAAATTTGAGTGGCTTAATCCATGCGTTGACTCCGGAGATCTCGATGGGAGCAACAACATACAAAAGCATCACTACTGGAATCATCGCAATATGGAATATGCTAATCAGCACAAGAAAACGTTGCTGTTGCCAGAGTGTGCGAAAAAGTGTCATAACTTCCCCTTCAATATACCGAACAGAAGTACACTATGATTCCCGCGACATACAGGAATAACCCAACAACCCACACTGCCAGCATGCCTGACTGACAAGGCAGAGCGACGTGATTCATCACTGAAAACATCCATGTGCACCCGAACCGTACGTTTCTCACATTGCGCAGCCTGGTACCGTGCAGATTCGCTCACTACACGTCGACGTTCGGTGCAAATCCGCGTTGCCATGCATCGAGCGTCATGCGAATGACGGAATAGTCGACGGGGCCATTCCGCTGCATCGATAATGACAGCATTGCAATACCATGAACCATTTGCCACGCGGATACGGCGATCTCATACGTCCCAAAGGTAGGTGTCACCACGCACAGACCGGCATCAACAAGTGCGTTGATGTGTGTATGAATAATCCTGAACGCTGGGCTTCGTAATAACTGTTCTTCACGGGATTCTTCGCCATTCCCCATAATTTGTGATCCTGCATTAGAAAACATCAGCAAGAAATAATCAGGATTGGACAGCGCAAAGCGAACATATTGCACACCACACTCCCGGACAGCCATGCGCGGATCTGATTCGTGAGGGTAATCAGTCAACGCAACGGTCAACATCGTAAAGCCTTCTTCACAAACAGCGGCTAAGATTGCCTCTTTGTTGGAAAAGTATTCGTAAATACTCGCTGGGCTGTAATCAATAGCATGCGCGATACGCCGAATCGACAGCTGCGCAAGCCCTTCGTGATGAATAATCTCTACTGCACTTTTGATGATTGAACGACGGATGCGCAGATTTCGTCGCAGCCGTGGTTTGTCAGTATCCATGGACACTCACTCAAATATTGAACAACGTTCAAAAAATATATCAGTGTTCGATTTCCATGTCAACGAAAACGATGAACGAAAGTGAGCTCTTCACCCGCTGTTTGTACTTCGATACCTCCGAGACAACGGTGAGGAGGTTTTGCAAGAGGGATACTCAGAAGATTTGCTACAACAACCAACGCGAAAATGCACGCTCGTGTACTTTTCACTTCTTTGCCTTTACATGCTGCGGAACAAACAAAAAACGGAGGCCGAGCGCAGTGCGCCAGGCCTCCGTTGGGGGAAGGCTACCCACGCATGTCAATGGCGGTCGACGAGAGTGGCGGAAGCGTTATGGTGATACCCTGGGCAGTAGTTTGAACGGGAATCTCACGCGAGATCACAACGCTTGGGTTTTCGTAGGTGTTGTGGGCTTTGGGGTCGGTGCCATAGATCGATTCCGCCCGGATAGCCTGAACTGGACCTTGACCGTCTGCATATGCAATGGTGACGGTGATGGATTCATCGAGGCTCCGGTTCACCACGAAACACGCACCGGTCTTCGTATTCGCATCCCAAGAAGCTGACACATCGAGCAAGGGAACTTCACCGTACTTGGTGGTATTCGTCGTCGCGACATTGACAAACGTATCGAGCGAAACACCTTTCGCGCGGGTCGCATGCAGCTTAAAGGCGTAGTAAATGCTCTGCAGGAGCATGGCGTCTTTTTTGGTCAAAATCGGTGCAATAACATTGACCATTTGGGCAAGACAAGCCATTTCGAGCACATCGCATTTGCGCAAGAAGACATTCATCCACTGCGAAACGACGAGTGCGTCTTCGAGGTTATAGACTTCCTCGATGAGGTGTGGCCGTTCATTCCACGAACCATCCATATCGGAATCAAGCCGTGCCTTGTACCAGACATTCCATTCATCCCACGAAAGTTTGACCATTTTCGAGGAACGTTTGAGTGCTTTTACATAGCGAATCGTTGAAGCGAGCGTTTCGATATACGCTTCGAAGTCGACTGCAAGAGCGAGGAACGAAGGTGTGTCATTTTTGTTGTTTGTCGCATAGTAGTGCATTGATAGCACATCGACATGGTCATAGCAATGTTCGAGAATGGTGCGATCCCATGCAGGGTAGGTGGGCATATCATTCGAGGAAGAACCTGCGAGCACTAACTTAATCGACGAGTCATGCCACTTCATGATTTTGGCGGCTTCAAGGGCTTTTTTACCATAATCATCGGCATTCAGATGACCAATTTGCCATGGTCCATCCATTTCGTTGCCGAGGCACCACCACTTGACACCCCATGGTTCCTGACGGCCATTTTTGGCACGCAGGTCAGACCAATACGTCCCGACAGGGGCATTCACATATTCAACATAGTTCCCGGCGGATTGAATGGTGCCCGTGCCGAGGTTCACACCGAGCATCGGCTCAGAACCGAGGTAGGCACAATAATCCATGAACTCGTGGGTCCCGAATTGGTTCGTTTCGGTGGACTTCCAGGCAAGATCGCGCTTCTTCGGACGGTTTTCTTTCGGACCGATACCGTCCGTCCATTCATAGCCACTGAGGAAGTTCCCTCCGGGGTAGCGCATAATGGTCACACCCATGTCACGGAGTGCATTGCGTACATCAACACGAATACCATCTGCATCTGCATGCGGGGAACCAGGCTCGTAGATGCCCTCGTAGACACATCGACCCATGTGCTCGATGAATCCACCGAAGATATTCGGCGAAATCGTTCCGATGGTACGACGACGATCCAGCGAGATGCTGGCGGTCTGCTGCTTTGCCATGTGTCTTCCTCGACTCTATGAATGCGGGTGCGTGCGACAATCATACCGCAAATTGCACAAAAAAACACCGCAGACATTCGTCTGCGGTGTGGAGAGATTACCCTAAACGCTTTGGCGACGCGTGAGAATCGAACGTCCTTGATCCACAACCCACCATACCAGCAGGAGTACTGCAAGTGCTTGGGCAACATACGTTGCGGCAGTAATCAACAGCGGGGCATCGGGCAACAACCCTTGCGTCGTGTAGATACCTTGTTTGACGGCAACACCATACAGCGCCCATGCGATAACCAGCCCGTATGCAGTGTCTTGACGCAATACACGCTGAGCGAACGCCAGGATTGCAGCGACAATGACGAGTCCAACTGCCCACAGAATTGCGGCGTCATCTGCCACTGCAAAGCCATTGTCGAACAACACCACCGACGCATTGACGACGGTAGCAACACTTATCCACCCCATGTAGATGCTGAATGGGAGGTCAACACAAATACGTTCCGCATTGCTTTTGGCAGGGATTTTGAAAAGCGTCGTCGCCGTGTAGATTAACGTTGCGAGAAGCACCAGCATGATTGGTAGCGTGATTGCGACGTATTGGTAATGCCAGAATACCAACCAAAGCGTATTTGCGACACTGCCGACGACAAACCACCAGCCGATTGCCCGCATGCGGACATCTTCACGGTTTTTGGGGAGCGCTTGCCATACCGTAAACGCAATAAGACCGGTATAAATGAGGCCCCATACGCTGAAGACATAGCCGGCCGGGACAAATCGAATCAGAAAACTATCGGATAACTCTGCGGTAGTTTTGTTGTTGAGTGGCAGTGTCGTGGCGAGTGAGTTCATCGTCAAGGTAACAATTGTGATGATGATGATGCTCACCTGGCGAAAAATGTCTTTGTTCATAGTCCCTCTTCATCCATTCATGGGTTAATAATTCCAGACCGACTTCATCGTACGGAGGAGTTCAATGCCGCTGGCGACGCTTTTGTCTGCGCCTTCGCCCGTATTCATGACCGAGACAAGCGCTTGCGCCACGAGTTTGGGTCCCGCTACCCGTGCGACCGTTTGAATAGCAGCTAGCACCGTCGCCATATCAGGCCCATTTGGTTCCGCCGTCATGTGGTTCGGTACATAGCGAATGTCGAGGATGTCTTCATCGATGTGCAAGTACACATAGTCGCACTGTGCGGCGAGTTGGACCATCGCGGCTTCGAGCGCAGACATCTCACAGGGAACGACAGCCACATCGGTCGCTTCGATGAGTGTCCGTTCTTTGGGATCGAGGTTGCGTACATCGACCATCACGATTCGCTCGGTTGGCAGTGGCACCGAAATCCCTGCCAGAGTACGCCACTGCGGTAACGTGAGCCCCGCACAGACTGCGACCGGCATACCACCCAACATTCCAGACAAGGTTGTCTTTGTGGTATTGAAGTCACCGTGCGCATCAAACCACACAAGCCCGATGCGTGCTTCGGCACCATGGGCTGCTTGCAATCCACTGAAGACCCCGGTGACATGCGTACAATCACCACCAATGAGCATGACGTGCTCGCCGCGACGGCGCGCCAACGCGACATCTGCGGCGATGCGGGCATTGTACATCCCAATGTTTGTGGGAACATCCATGCTTTCGACAATGCCTTCCATGGTTGGAGTGGTGAATGTTACCGGCGCAATACCTTCAGCAAAAACACCGGACGCGATGAGCGCATCGACACTGCGTTCGTCATTCTGACAAGCAGTTGCATTCCGATATCGTACGCCAACGAGACTGTACATGGGCATTCCTCTTTTACATGGCTATTGCCAAAACGGTATACTTCAGTATACGCGCTTATTCTTTCTCTGTACATGTTTTGCACAGGTTCAGCAGGACATTCAGTTACCGTAGGTACACCGATGCACATGAATACAGGCTTTGCAATACTTAACCGATTCCCAGCACCGTTTTTGGTACTCATTTCGGTGCTTTCTGTCCAGCTAGGTGCAGCACTCGCGCGTGGGTTGTTCCCTGTCATCGGTGCAGCAGGCACCGTCCTCATGCGATTAACGGTGGCGATTATCTGTCTTGTCGTCCTGGTCAGACCGAATGTATGGGCGGTCTTCCGAGCAAATCCACTCGTGATTTTTCTGTTCGGCTGCACCATCGGGTTATCAACAGTATTTTTTTATATTGCCGTATCGCGCATACCACTTGGGGTTGCGATCGCCGTAGAATTCATCGGACCGTTACTCGTGGCACTGTGGAACAGTCGACGGTTCATCGAACGTGTCTGGGTCATCGTCGCTGCTGCAAGCATTGCCCTCCTCGTGCCGGATATCGGCACAAATCTGGATGGGTATGGAATTGCTGCCGCGTTGGTTGCGGCGGTATTTTGGGGGGCATATATTGTCCTCGCGCCGCGTGTGGCTGCGGTCGCAAACGAATTCGATGGACTTATTGCAGCCTTATGCGTTGCCTGGGTGTTGCTGCTCATCCCTGGCATCCTGCAGGGTGGAATTCGCCTAGTTGCGGTCGACATTATGGGCCAGAGTATTGTCATGGGTGTTTTGGCTGCGGTGATTCCGTTCAGCTTTGATTTTCAGGCGCTCAAGCGACTCCCCGCACGGGTATATGGGGTCCTAGTCTGTAGCGAACCGATCGTCGGAGCACTGATTGGATATGTGGTATTGCACGAACAACTCACGCTCGCGACGATAGGGGCAGTTGTAGGGGTAACGATCGCGTCTTTGGGAGCCACATTGACACACAAGGAAGAATCACATGAGTAGGGTTTTTGCGCCAATACACATCGACGAAGTCCTCCCCAGTCAAAACAAGAGCAGCATCGCGATAGCTACAGAAACACTCGCACGACTGGCCGCTGATGATAATTATGCGGTTCTCGAAGTAAACCCCGATGCACTTGTCTACGCATCCCAGAGCGAAAATCGCTATCGTGCGGGGACACCACTCAGCCGCTTTGACGGCCTTCCACTCCTGATAAAAGACAATATCGACACTGGCGATCGGATGCAGACGACCGCTGGGAGTGCCGCACTCCTCAGCACTCGGGCCGGCGGGGACGCTTTTCTCGTCAAAAAGCTACGTGCAGCGGGAATACATCCGATTGGCAAAGCAAATATGAGCGAATGGGCGAACTTCCGCGCCATGGCGTCGAGTAGTGGGTATAGCACCCGTGGCGGGCAATGCCTCAATCCATATAACCCGTTACGATGCCCGAGTGGCTCGAGTTCGGGGTCAGCAGCAGCAGTTGCAGCAGGATTAGTACCCGTCGCACTCGGAAGCGAAACCGACGGATCGATTATTTCGCCTTCGGCTCGTTGTGGCGTGGTAGGCATCAAACCGACCGTTGGATTAGTCAGTCGCACGGGAGTAATTCCCATCTGCGCAAGCCAAGACACCGTCGGGACCCATGCAAATAGTGTCGCGGATGCCACTGCGGTACTGGCCATAATAGCGGGGACTGATCCTCGTGATCCTGCGACACATGCAATCCCCAAGGGACTGATTGATGCATTGACCAGCGCACCCACACTCCCTATTCAGGGCCTCCGCATCGGCTACGTGACGCAAGATTACAGCGGATACGATGAGCGCATCGACACCCGCATGCGGGCTGTGGTCGAGATGCTTCGCGGCGCTGGTGCGACAGTGATCACCGATGTGGTTATCCCACATGTCCAAGCGGTGCGCACCAACGACGCCGAATTCGTGGTGATGCTGTATGAATTTAAAGAGCAACTGAATGCATACTTGCGCACTCGCGTGCCTCTTGTAGGAATGGAAGCATCCGCTGTCCAATCCCTTGCTGACGTCATTGCATACAATGAGCGCAACCCCAATCCGGGGTTCGCATTTGATCAAGGTATCCTCGAACGTGCCCAAGCAATGTCGGATGCAGATACGCAACGCTACCTTCGTGCACGGCAGTGGTTGCGTCAACATGCGGCAGTCGAAGGTATTGATGCTGCGTTGCAAACGCACCAACTCGATGCAATCATTGTGCCGTCTGGAACGCCCGCATGGCTGATAGATCAAATGAATGGCGATCCCCGCAGCCCCAGTGATTCCACGACGATGGCTGCATGTGCGGGATATCCGTTGATTACCGTTCCGATTGGGATGCTGGATGGGTTACCGATTGGCGTGACCATCATGGGTACTGCATGGAGTGATGCGATGCTGGTCCGTGTTGCTGCTGGGATAGAACACTGTATTGCAAAGGAACAGGCTGATGCTCGATAACATTCTGCGCGAATTACGCCACGAGCGCCTCACTGAAATAGCCGCTGAAATAGTTGCAATCCCGTCTGTCACCAACAACGAGAGAGCAATGAGTGACTATACGGCGCAGTTCTTGACATTGCTCGGCTTTCGGGTTGTACGTCTGGCCGTGCCCGAATCGGGCGACACGATAGTGGCCACACTAGGGGAAGGTGACCAGGCGGTCATGCTCAACTATCACCTCGACACGTTTGACGTTTTTGCAGGGTGGAATACCGATCCATTTTGTCCGACCATCGATGGAACACGTCTGTATGGCTTAGGTGCACACGACATGAAGGGCGGCGCAGCGTGTATTCTTGCGATTGCCGAAGCCGTGGTGCGGAGCGGTGTGGTGTTGCCAGGCAGATTGATTATCAGTGCAACAAGTGACGAAGAAAACTGGTCACGCGGCGCGCACCAAATGTTGCAGAGTGGACTACTGGATGGCTGTGTGGCCGCACTCGTCCCTGAGCCAGCCGCTGCAGGAACGTTAACTATCGGTCAACGCGGACGACATGTCTTCCATGTACGGTTTTTTGGAAAAACGGTTCATGCAGCTTTTGGTGGTGGGATTAATGCTGCAGCCGATGCTGCGCGCTTTGTAGCAGCCATCGAAGAGCCTGGATATGTCGACCTGGGCTGGAGTGACCGGTTTGGTCTTGCGGGAACCCTGAATGTCATCGGAATCCACAGCGGTGGGACGATGATTTTGGTACCGGAAGTAGCTGATGTTTGGATAGACCGCCATATTCTTCCGGGTGAGACACTTGCACACGCGCAACGCCAAATCGAAGTGGTGTTGGAACAGGTCGTGCGCAGAAGCCAATGGACGCTGACGGTCGACGAACGACCGACCCCCGCTCCGGGACCATACCTCGTTCCCACCACGTCGTCTCTGGTCACAGAAATGCAGGCGGCAATCGCACACGAATGTGGCACGCCGGTAACACTGGTTTTGGGCAGGAGTGTCGCAGATACCAGCCATATTGCCTACCATGGCAACATTCCGACGGTAATTTGCGGGCCACAAGGCGGCAATACGTGCGAAGCAAACGAATGGCTTGATCTTCCTTCACTCCTGCCGACGTCACGCGCAATGGTACGCGGAATGGTAGCGTTGTTGAGCCAACCCTATATAACGGAGTAATCATGCACTGGAAGAATCCAGAACTGCGCAGTCACAGCGGCAGGTTCGTCACTGTACGACCCGTTGATGTCGAACGTGACGCTCCTGAGCTCTACGAAGCAGGGCACAAAAGTAGCACTCATTTATATACGTGGCAGTATTTGCCGTACGGTCCATTCGTCGATGAAGCTACATTCCGTCAGTGGTTGACCGTGCAACAACGCAGCGTTGATCCGCTCTTCCATACGGTGGTTGATCATGCGACCGGTCGAGCCGTCGGCTTGATTTCTATCATGAGTATTGTTGCGCAACACGGCCGTGCAGAACTCGGTCATATTTGGTACGATGTGGATGTTCAACGCAGTGCAGTAACAGCCGAAACGTCACATTTGTTGTTACGCTATCTCTTTGATACGCTTGGATATCGTCGGGTTGAATGGAAGTGTGATAATCGTAACCAACGGAGCAAAGCAGCAGCGGTGCGTTTGGGGTTTCGCTATGAGGGTTTATTCCGAAACCATCTCATCGTCAAGAACCAAAATCGTGACACTGCATGGTTTTCACTCATCGACTCTGATTGGCCTGCGGTACGAGACGCGCAAGCGACAGAATTGCTGCGCACCAGTTTGTCTTGAGGCACTGCAGAGAGGAATTCAAGCATGACACGTGTTGCATTTAATCAACCATATATGACCGGCAAAGAGCTCGAGTATATTGCTGACGCATACCGTCTCGGCAAGTTGTCAGGCAACGGCAAGTACACGAAACTCTGCCATGGTTGGTTGCAGGAACGCACCACCGCAGACAAAGTTTTGCTGACGCATTCGTGTACCTCAGCGCTCGAAATGGCAAGCATTTTATGTGACCTGCAGCCCGGCGATGAAGTCATCATGCCGTCATATACATTCGTATCGACGGCAAATGCAGTGGTCTTACGCCATGCAACCCCAGTGTTTGTAGACATCCGGCCCGACACGATGAACATCAATGAATTGCTCATCGAAGCAGCAATTACGCCCCGAACCAAAGCTATCTGTGTCGTTCATTACGCGGGTGTCGGGTGCGAAATGGACACCATCATGGAAATTGCCCGGCGTTACGATTTGCGAGTCATTGAAGACGCCGCTCAAGGCTTTATGTCTACCTACAAAGGTCGTGCGCTGGGAAGCATTGGTGAATTTGCAGCCATGAGCTTCCACGAAACGAAAAACGTTATTTCGGGCGAAGGTGGCGCGTTATTTGTCAATAACCCCGCGTATAGCGACCTTGCCGAGATTATCTGGGAAAAAGGGACGGATCGTAGTAAATTCTTCCGCGGAGAAGTTGATAAATACACCTGGCAACATGTCGGTTCTTCGTTTTTGCCGAGTGAACTCATTGCGGCTTTCTTGTGGGCCCAACTCGAGCACGGTCAAACCATCACACAGAGCAGATTGGATGTCTGGGATTTCTATCACAGTGCATTCCAGTCTCTCGAGGCGTCCGAACATCTGCGGCGCCCTGTGGTTCCTGCCGAATGCGGACACAACGCACACATGTATTACCTCATCATGCCGACCAACGAGCTCCGCGATCAGGCGATGGAAGCATTGAAAGAACTGAATATCAATGCAATCTTCCACTATATCCCATTGCATAGTTCTCCCGGTGGCCTTCGCTACACGCGAGCCCATGGGTCGATGGATGTAACCGATTCACTGAGTGGACGATTGCTCCGTTTGCCGCTCTGGAATCATATGCCGCAGCAACTCTGGGCAGAGGTTGCTACGGCAGTCGAAAAGGTCGTCCAGTCGTACTGATTATTTCCCCGATGAGCTGACATTCGCCGCATCGAGTTGATCGACAACATCAACCATGCGGCGAAACTGTACATCGCCGTGGCTCATACAGGTGTCGATGAAGGATTCAAGCATATCGACACGATGGCCGCGCCCAATGACTTGCGGATGCATGGCAACGGTCAAAATCCCATTTGGGACATTCCGATGCATATACGCAAAGTCCGCATTCCAGATTTCGAGCACTTTGCTCGGCGCTGAAGTCCCATTCCGATAGGGATTGAAATTGAACTGGAAGTGAACCCAATCATCGAATTCAAAACAAAACGGGATTTCCCATATCTTTGCCTCTTTGCCGCGAATGAGCGGTTCGTCACGTGTGACGCGGTCACCAATGCGAGGGTGATACGCGCGAAAATCATCGGCCATCAGACTTGAATCATAACGAAAACCGTACTCCTCGAGGAGCGAGAGCGTCACACTCGAATAGTCTGCCGACGGCGA
>JBJONV010000118.1:0-12726 GCA_046051665.1 Chloroflexota bacterium | reverse complement strand
TACAGCGCGTCATCAAACGCGCACTCGGCAGCAGTTTTGGGCATGTGATCTGAATAGTGATGTATCTGGGCGCGGATGACATCGTCGACGCAGGCACCATTGAGCCACGCAAACGCAGTGTGGTCGGCACGGATGTGGGCAGGGAGCGTCCCCGCCACTGCAATGCATTCGGTCACCACCGTGTTCCAGGCTGCGTATGCATCAGCCACATTCCAGGCGGGATGGAGTGCATCGATTGCCGTGTTCTGTGCGGTAACACAGGCGTCGATGTCGCCTTCCAACGGGACGAACCAGACTGGGTACGCCGGTATCCGGTCCTCCTGGGCAGCGCGCAGATGTGCGAGACCGATGACATGCCAGGCCCAATAGTGCTTCCACTCTTGGGCAGTCATCGCGAGTGCAGTATTTGCCATACCAACGCGTCGTGTCACATCGGCGAACGCGCCGATAATCGGGTCTGTGAGCGACATACAAAACTCCCGCTATCCATCGTCTGCGTATTATTGCATGCTAAAATACCATTGATCCCCATACTCGATCCCGCGCAAAGGAGCACGGAATGACGCACCTCGATTTGACTGCCAATGTGGCACAGTATCACCGTGAAGGCTACACCATCGTGCGTGGTCTTTTTTCGCAGGACGAAGTCGCAGCCTACATCGACCATTTCATGGAGATGCGCAAGGCCGAGTCCCTCCCGGGTGACTTCGCCGGAGTGCCCATCGCAGGCGCAGACAACAACACCCCGGACCCCCTGCAACAATACCCGCGCATGATCCACATGCACCGCTGGGACGAACAAGCCCTTAAGTGGATGATTGATGCACGTATCGATGCCGCTCTGACGGCGTTGCTTGGCTCTTCGCCGTATGCCGTGCAGACCATGCTGTACTTCAAACCACCCGGTGCTCGTGGCCAAGCCCTGCACCAAGACCAATACTACTTGCGCGTCCAACCCGGCACCTGCATGGCCGCCTGGATGGCACTCGACGACTGCGATGAGGCCAATGGCTGTATGCAAGTCGTCCCGGGGAGCCATGAACTCCCGTTGCTGTGCACGGTCCCGGCCGACACCACACAGAGTTTCACCGATGTGATGGTACCGCTGCCCGAAGGCATGAGCAGCATCCCCGTCGTCATGAAGGCGGGCGATGTATTCTTCTTCAATGGCCAGATGATCCATGGCTCGTTCCCCAACACCAGCACGAACCGCTTCCGCCGCTCGTTGATTGGCCACTACATCGTCGGCGAAGCCGAAAAAGTCGCCAAGTACTATCACCCCGTGTTGCGGATGGACGGTACTGAGGTCGACTTGGGCGTCAGCAAATCCGGTGGCGCATGTGGGGTCTGGGTCGAACAAGACGGCCAACCCGTCATCGAAATGCGTGCCCCTAAAGCCAAAGTACTCGCCGAGGATCCGCCACTCATCGCCTAAGGAGCAGGTCAATGACGACCGATATTGAACCCGTTGCCCAGTCCAAACTGCACTGGTACCGCGTCCCGCTCGACCGTGCAGTGCTGGCAGAACTCAATCAGCGCGACGATGTCGCCGGCTTTATCCAGACGCTGGGGCACCTGGGCATCATCGCTGCCACCGGCGCGTTGTCGTGGTACGCCTACGACAATTGGAGCTGGCCCGTTTTGTTGCTCTGTCTGTGGTTGCACGGCGAAGTGTATGCATTCCTCTTGAATGGATTTCACGAGTTATGCCACAGCACCGTCTTCAAAACACGTGGTCTCAATCGATTCTTTTTGTTGTTTGTCAGCTTCATCTCGGGATCGAATCACGTCTTCTTTTGGGCGAGCCACCAAGAGCATCACAAGTACACGTTGCATCAACCCGACGATATGGAAGTGATTCTGCCGGTCGAAATCACGCTCAAAAGCTTTTTGTTGACCTCGTTCATCAACCCACAGGGCTTTGTGACACGCTACCGCGACTGGGTTTTGCTGAGTATGGGCCAGATGCAGGGCGATTGGATGAAAACCCTGTTCCCTGACTCCAAACCTGCTCGGCGCAACGAGTTGATTAGCTGGGCGCGGATTTTGTTGGTGTCGCACACAGCCATCATTGCCTTCGGCTGGGTGACAGGGCTGTGGATTGTGCCCATTCTGATTACGTTTGCGCCGTTTTATGGCGGTGTGATGCTGTTTTTGTGCAATAATACGCAGCATGTCGGGTTGCAGGACGATGTCGAAGACTTCCGTTTGTGCACCCGGACCATCCTGCTCAACCCGGTACTCAAGTTCCTTTATTGGCACATGAACTACCATATCGAGCATCATATGTATGCCGGCGTGCCCTGCTACAAGCTCGAACGCCTGCACCATGCGATAAAGCACGAATTACCGCATACACCCAATGGCCTGGTCGAGACCTGGTCGGTGATTATCCGCATCATGAAGCGCCAAAAAGCGGAACCTGGGTACGAGTTCGTACCCGATTTGCCCAAGCCTGCAACCGCCTAGCTCGCGGTGTTGCACGTCCAGGAGGACCATATGTTGACTGCGTTTTGTATGATCCAGGCACGCCCCGATGCCATCAAAACCATCGCGATGGCCATCGCCAGCCTGCCCCACGTCAGCGAGGTTTATAGCGTCACCGGCGAATGGGATATCATCGCCATTGTGCGCTTGGCAGACTACGAGAAGTTGGCCGAGGTCATCCCCGACGAAATCTCGCGTATCGACGGCATCACCAAAACCAGCACCGTGTTGGCCTTCCGGCGCTTTTCGCCCAATGATCTCGAGGCAGCCTGGAGCGTGGGGATCGAGTAACGTCGGACACGCAGCACCGGACACAGAAAAGCACCCACCCGAGGGCACCTCGCGGTGGGTGTTTTGTGGCAGCAGATCACGCTCCGACCATCCTGCAGCCCCGCGTGGAATGCCCCTCCTGCCCCAGCGAAACCGACATGCCACTCGGCTGCATTTGTTTTCCCATACTGCTGGGCGTGCTCCTGATACACCCTCCGCACACACAAAAACCCACCCGAGCGGTGCTCGTGGTGGGTTCGTGTACCGGGACTGAATGGCGTTATTCGGCGACTTCGAGCTCGTAGGCGTCGGTCATCTGCATCTGGCCAATGGCAAAACGGAAGAATGCATAGCCGATGGCGAACGAACCGATGGCGACTGCGCCGGCGATGAGGGATTGACGGAAGAATTTCTGCATGGGGTACTCCTTTCTCAACTACTCTCTAGACGTCGGTGTGTGCATTTTGTTGCAGGGCAGCGGGATTGACCGGCGCGGAACGTGCCCACTGCAGAGCGATGAGGCAACTCCACAGGACACAGAGGCTACTGACGAGTAACACGCCGAGTATCGGTGTGGTCACCCCGAGCTGTGTCAGCGCTGGCATATTGACCGCAAACCCGACACCTGGGATGCCCAGGGCGATAATCACCGTCCGTACCGCCCAGCGGCGCGTCGCCACGATGCCGAGAGAATTGCCCGCCAGCACGCCGACGATGCTGAGTACCTCGAGGACACCCGCACCTACGAGGACCAACGGCGTAGTGATGGGCTGGAGCAGCATGGTAACCAACGCCGCAACCCCGAGCAAAATGATTGGTCGCAGGCTGGCGCGGTACGGCATACAGCGTCGTCCGACAACGCCGCGCAATATGGTCTCTTCGGCGATACTCCAGAGCAGGAGCGCCGGCAGTATGCAGACCAGGGTGACGAATGCCGACCAATCCCAGGCACCAAAACGGACGTCCGTCCCGGTCGCCCAGACGAGCAGGGTGAGCGAGCCGAGTGCGATGCAGGCTTCGCCGCTGGTCTGCGCAAGCATCCTCCACGACCAGCGCGGCCAATCACGGCGATACCACACCGCGATGCAGGCGGCACCGAGCAGCCACTCGAGGTTAGGCCAGAGCACAATGGTCCACTCAGCGCGGCCGACGAGGCGGATGAGCTGGGATTGTGCCAGCACAAATGCGACGAGCACGGTGATGGTGGGGATTGCCAACACGGGAGCGATCCAGGGGCGCAGCGTGCGCATGTGCATCCTTCGGTCAACTGATACGACCCATATAATACAAGGACATATCTGGGGAGCAAACTATGTTTTCTATCATAGCCGGAATCTCTGCCGCGTTGTGTTATGGCATTAGTGATTTTGCGGGTGGACGGGCCAGCAACCGGATGGCAGTTGTGCAGGTGTTGGTGCTCGGCGAAGTCGTCGGGGCGGCGCTGCTGTGGGGTGCGGCGCTGGCGCTGGGCGAACCACTGCTGGCCCAGACTAATGTGTTGATTGCGCTGTGTGCGGGGTTGAGTGGGGCCATTGGCGTGGCCGCACTCTACATCGGGATTGCCGCCGGGCATACTGCGGTGACGGCGCCGGTGTCGGCGGTGTTGGCGACGGTGTTACCCGTCGTCTATGGCATGACCACTGCCGGGATGCCCAAAACGATTGTCCTCTTGGGCATCGTCCTGGGCATTGGCGCAATCCTGTTGAACTCGTTTGGTGGCGGTACCAGTCAACGCGGTGGGTTGTGGGAGGGGGTCATCGCCGGGGTGGCCTTCGGCGTGTACTTTATTTTTCTGGCACATATCGGGACGGGTACGGCTGTGTATGCACCATTGGCGTTGAGTCGGAGTACGGCGCTTCTGGTGACGTTGCCGTGGCTCCTGCTCCGACCGGGTGGGCGACCGACGGCCGGGGGCATCGGATTGGCATTGGTCGCATGTGTGTTCGACATCGGCGCGTCGGTGTCGTTCTTTTTGGCGGCGCGCTATGGTCGGCTCGACATCGCCAGTGTGCTGGCGTCACTCTACCCCGCGGTGACGGTCATCTTGGCGGCGACGCTGTTGCGTGAACACATCGGTGTGGTGCAACGCTGGGGCTTGGCGCTGACACTCGCAGCCACGATCTGTATTGCGCTCTAGAGCGCCAGAGCGGTTTGTTGCTGCGTCAATCGCCAGCCTTCGTGGCGCAGGAGCCATTCTTTGCGGTGCAATCCGCCGGCATAGCCGGTGAGGGTGCCGTTGGCGCCGATGACGCGGTGACAGGGGAGGATGATGGCAATGGGGTTGAGGCCATTGGTGCGACCCACTGCCCGGGTGGCTGCAGGCCGGCCGATACGCGCGGCTTGTTGGCCGTAGGTCGCCGTCTGGCCGGCGGGTATGGTGCGGAGGGCGAGCCATACCGCCTGTTGGAAGGGGGTCCCGCCTGTTTCGACGGCGATGTCGTCGACGGCAGAAAACTGCCCGCCAAAGTATGCCTGGAGTCGACTCCGTAGCTCGAGCGGATTATCTGCCTCACGCAGGGTGTACCCTGCCGCGCCGTACCGTGCTGCCAGCAGAGTATGCATGCGTGCTTCGTAGTCGTGATAATCGAGGAATTGCACGGCGCGCGCTGAACAGACAATCAGCAACTCGCCGACCGGCGAATCCATGCGGAGCATATCGAGGGTGGTCATGATGGGCATCCTTGTCACGGGTGTCGACGTGGTTGCATGATACACCGGTTGCGTTGGCCTGACATCCGAATTCCTGTCCTGTGCTTCGGGCATTGCTTACCCATTGCTCATCAGAGCTTGGTACAATCGACGGTAATTCGAAAATACGTGTGGAGTCTGATCCGTATGCGTTCGTTGTTCACATTCCGCATCCCGCTTTGGTTCGTGATGCCATTGCTTGTTATTGTCAGTGTTGCGATGGCTGCCGGTGGCTACCTGGTAGCGACCCGCCTCTCGTCAGCATGCCCGTTAGCTGCAGAGGACTGCCAGAAGCTCAACCGGTTGTATGCCGCCTGGGACGTCGTCAAAGAAAACTACGTCGATCCCGATGCCGCCAACACGGATGCACTTGTCGACGGTGCCATCACCGGGATGGTCGATAGCCTCGGCGACAAAGGGCATAGCCGCTACATGTCTCCCAAAGACGCCGCCCAAGAAAAAGAAGCCCTCGACGGCACCTTCGAAGGTATCGGCGCCTACCTAAGCGAGCGTGAAGGCTACGTGATTATCGCTGCCCCCATCGAGGGTGCACCCGCCGAAAAAGCCGGCGTCCTGCCGGGTGATCGGATCTTGACCGTCGACGGGGTCGACATGAAGAGCGCCACGATTAGTGAATTGCAAGGCAAAGTCCGTGGCCCGAGTGGCACAACCGTGGTCCTCGAGATCCTGCACGAAAACGGCGAGACCGAGACGATTTCGATCGTCCGGCAGAGCATCGACATCCCCAGCGTCACCTGGAGCATGCTCCCCAGCACCGTCGCCCACATCCACCTCAATCAGTTTTCGGCACAAGCGTATGACGACATGCGGACCGCCCTGCGGGCAGCCAAAGATGCAGGCGCGACGGCGATAATCCTCGACCTGCGCAACAACCCGGGCGGCTATGTGGATCAGCTGATGAGCGTGGCCGGGTTGTTTTTGCCCAAAGACAGTACCGTCCTCATCGAAGAAACGCGTGAAAAAACACGTACCCCGTACAACACCGAAGACAGCCCCCTGATCCCTGATTTGCCGATGGTAGTGCTCATCAACAGCAACAGTGCCAGTGCCGCCGAGATTTTGTCGGCAGCGCTCCAACACGCCAAACGCGCCTACCTGATTGGCGAGCCGACGTTCGGTACGGCAACGGTGCTCCGGCCGTTCGACCTCGACTCTGGCGCGCAAATCCGCCTCGGCACGACCCAATGGCTGACCCCCAACGGTGACGTGGTGCGTGGCGTGGGCATCAAACCCGACGAAATTATCGTGCTCAGTAACTTGTCGGATACGCTGTCGCCCAAGTTGGCATCGGCATTGTCCGCAGACGAGATCCGCACCGGCAAGGACACCCAGCTGAGTGCCGCATATCAGTATCTGGTCAAATAGAAAACCCGACGCCAGCAGTGGCGTCGGGCTCGTGCGATGTGCTGTCCACCATTCCCTCAGCGGAATTGTGCCCACAGCGCATCGATGATTAACCCACCAAAAAAGAGCAACCCAAACAACCGTGTATGCACGAATGCATACGGCGCATACCAGAGCGGCCAGACATCCGGTGGGTAATCGGGCGGCGGTGCATCGGGCCGTTCGGTGCGGAAGACCTTGATGGCCGCCCAGGCTGCTGCCCCTGCCAGAATCACGACACCCATGACCGGTGACAATGTGCCACGCACCATCAACCACGCCACGATGGCGTACTCGGCCACAATCATCAGCATCGCCACCGCCTTGGCGAGTGGTGTGCCGAGGATGACGGGCAGGGTGTAGATTTTGCTGGCGCGATCTGCGTTGCTTTTGTCGATATGCTTCCCGAACAGCACGGTGGTCGCAGCCAACGTCTGCGGGATGCTGATGAGTACCGCATCCCACGACCACTGACCGGTGATGACAAAGTAGCCGCCACCGACCATCAGCGGTCCCCAGATGGCAAAGACCGCGACCTCACCGAGACCGATGTACTTGAGCGGCCAGGTATAAAACAACACAAACGCAGCACCGATGAGGAGCAGATACAACGCCAACTCGCCGCGCAAAAAGACCAAATACGCGCCGGGGATGAGTGCAAGCAGCCCGGTCACGGCGATATAGCGCATCAGGCCTTTTTGGTCGAGCAAGCCGTGGACGAGGGGTTGTGGTCCGTATTGGGCGCGGAAGTAGTTGTTGTGATCGACACCCGAACGATAATCAACCAGGTCGTTGATGAGGTTGTTGGCGGCATGTGCCATCGTCAACCCGACAAACACACAGAACCACAAAAAGCCATCGAACATGCCATCATGCCAGGCCCACACGCCGGCGATCATGGCTGAGGTAGTGGTCATCACCAATACCGCTGCGCGCGAGGCGACCAGCCACCGCGAGACGATATCGAGCGAGAGCCATTCTTCTTTGGACAAGCGCGGGATCGTCCGCATGGCCTTGCCCCACATCGCGATATTCATATGCACGTCCTCCTGTGTTGGATGCGGCAATCATAGCATAGGACTCCAACTGGTTGTAGGGAATTCTCATCAGGGGTAAACCTGGTCGTGCTACGATACCGTTTTACCCATACCAAAGGACCTCCCCATGCGGCGACGGTATTGGCGCATTTTGCTGACACAACTCCACATCGTGACGCATATCTTCTTTTTCGATATCCTCTTGGGTGCATGGTTCCGTCGCAGTACCACACAGCGCTGGACCCGTTTGGCGCAGATATTCCGTGACCTGGCAATCGATTTGGGTGGCGTTCCCATCAAAATGGGGCAGTTTTTGTCGGTACGCGTCGACATCCTACCGCCCGAAGTGACCCAGGTGCTGGCGGGATTGCGCGACGATGTCCCGGCAGTGCCGTTTGCCCAGGTCACAACGCGGTTGGTGGCCGCTTGGGGACCCGAGTATGCCGAGGTCATTGCCTTCGACAGTGAGACTCCGGTCGCCGCAGCCTCGTTGGGGCAAGTCTATCGGGGCACACGGCGCGACGATGGTCGGACGGTAGCGGTTAAAATCCTGCGACCCAACATAGCGCCGATTATCGAAACGGATTTGGCCGCCGTCCAAATGGTCGTCCGCATCATCAAAGATTACCCGCTCATCCGCAAACGAGCCGATATCCAACGCGTCTTTGACGAGTTCGCTGCAGTCCTCCGCGAAGAGCTCGATTATCGCATTGAGGTGCGCAATAATCAGCGTTTGCAAAAAATCCTGGCCAACGATCCCCGGATTGCGCTACCGGTCGTCCATCCTGATCTCTCGAGTGAATCGGTGTTGGTGATGGATTGGATTAGCGGCATCGCGCCCGACAACGTTGCAGCGTTGAGCGCAGCCGGCATTGACCGCACGCAGGTGGCAGCGATGTTGCTGGACGTGTTTTTTACGCAGTGCTTCGAATACGGCGTGTTCCACGCCGACCCGCACCCGGGCAATATGCTGATCGTCCCTGGCAGCAACGGTGCGTGGACGCTCCACCTGCTCGATTTGGGGGCAGTTGCGACCGTGCCTGCACTGCTCCAAAAGCAGTTGCGTCGGGGCATCTTGGCCGTTGCTGCCAACGACACCGTGGGCACGGTCGAAGCACTCGATGCGATGGGGATGATCATGGGCGATGCCGACCGCGACGAAATCCGGCGCGCCATCAAGCGCGTGATGGACGAGGTATTCGATCGGAGCATCGTCGAGTACAAAAACATCGACTTCGTCGCCCTTTCGTATGATTTGCGTGGCATCTTTCTGACGCTGCCGTTCCAACTTCCCCAGGATGTGGTGTATTTGGGGCGTGCGCTGAGCTTGCTGAGCGGGGTGATTACCATCCTCGATGCCGATACGAACGTCGTACAGGCGATCCAACCCATCGCGCGACGCTGGTTACGGCAGAACCAAGGGTCACTCATCGACAGTGCGGTGCGTGTGGGCCGGCAGTTGTTGGGTTTGCCCGGCCGCATCGACCGGGTACTGGGCATGCTCGAGGATGGCACGTTGCGGGTCGATATGCGCGCCATGGAGCGGCAGTTGCAGCGAATGGAGCAACGGGCAGCCCGGAGCGAGCGGATTCTGACGCTTTCATTACTGATTGGTATCGGATACGCTGTGTGGCACTACATAGCATCGTAAAAACACGTTCATGCGTTGACACTGCCATAGATGGCGGGTAAGATGGCGGGAGGCAACGTGCGTAGGCATAGAGGATTATGAAAAAATTTCGACTCCTGATTGGTATCGTCATCAGCATCGTCTGTGTGTATATTGCGTTCCAAGGGCTCCACTTCGACGACTTCTTTACCGTCGTGCGCTCGGTCAATTACTGGTGGATTATCCCCGCCGTGGGCGTCTACACCATCGCGGTGGTCATCCGTACATGGCGCTGGAAGTCGATGTTGCGTCCGATTGCCGACATTCCCATGGCTCGCCTCTGGCCGGTCGTGGTCATCGGCTACATGGGCAACAACGTCTACCCTGCCCGCGCCGGTGAAGTATTGCGCTCGTATGTGCTTCGCAAGCGCGAGGGCATCTCGATGAGTGCCTCGCTTGCGACGGTCGTCCTCGAGCGTTTGTTCGACGGCTTGATTATGCTGGTTTTTGTGTTTGTGACCTTACCATTTGCCCCGCTCCCGCCGATCTACACCCAAATCGTGACTGTGTTCAGTCTGATTTTTGGGCTCGCGCTGGCGTTCTTTTTGTATTTGGCAGCCAATCCGGCCCAGTTCGTCCGGGTATGGGAATGGGTCGCGACGCGCTTTTTGCCGGCCCGCATCAATAGCGCCGGGACCGATTTTGTGATGCGCTTTGTGAGTGGCTTGCAGTCGCTCAAAAGCCCCCGCGAAATGCTGGTGATATTCGCGTCGTCGGCGCTCATCTGGCTCACCGAGACGGGCAAATATTGGGTGGTGATGCAGGGTTTCCCGTTCCACGTCGATTTTACGGTGCTGATGCTGATGACCGCCGTTGTCAATCTGGCGACGACGTTGCCATCGACACCGGGCTATGCCGGCACCTTTGATGTGCCTGGAATCTTGATTTTGCAGCGCTACGGCGTCGCGCAGGCCATGGCGACCGGCTATACGCTGGTGTTGCATGTGGCCTTGTGGTTGCCCATTACCCTGCTCGGTGCGTACTACATGGTGCGCGACCATCTGAGTTGGGACGATTTCGGCAAGGCGGTCGAAGCGCGTCAGGGAGAGAAGTAACATGCATATTCTGATCGTCGGCGCAGGCTACACCGGCCTGACCGCCGCCAAAGATTTGTTGGCTGCCGGCCACAAAGTCACCATCTGTGAAGCCGCCCCGACTGCCGGCGGCTTGGCATCGGGCTTCAAGGGTAACGAGCAGTGGGAATGGCCGCTAGAACGCTTTTATCATCATTTGTTCGAAACAGACCACGACCTGCGCACCCTGATTGCCGACATCGGGCAGGGCGACAAGTTGTTTTTTGAGGCACCCCGCACCGTCCAATGGTGGCGCGGGCGCACCTGGCAGCTCGACAGCCCCGTCAAAGTCCTACAGCTCCCGCTGATGCCGTTCATCGATCGCGTCCGTTTTGGCTTTGCGATTGCCTACCTCAAATACATCGTGCGAGATTGGCGCCCCCTCGAGCGCGAAACCGCAGCCAGCTGGTCGCGCCGCATCATGGGTACCAACGCCTATAACGGCATGATCGAGCCACTTTTGCGCGGCAAATTTGGTTCACTGGCCGAAACCGTCAATATGGCCTGGTTGTGGTCGCGCTTCAAGGCGCGGAGCTTCAAACTGGGTTACTACCGCGGCGGCTTCCAAGCCTTTGCCGACGACATGGTCAATTATGTGGTCAACAAAGGCGCGACCGTCCACCTCAACCGACCCCTGACCGGCCTAACTTACGACGGGAATGCGTGGTTTGCCACCTCGACCAATGGCGAAATTATCAATGCCGACCGCGTACTGGTGACCACCGGCCCCGACGTGCTGAAGCGGTTGGTAATGTCGTTGCCCGCGACGTACTTGGCTGGACTCGAAAAACTCAAATCACTGGGTGCGATGGTGCTGACCTTGGCCCTGCGCCAACCACTGACCGAGAACGACTACTGGATCAACATGCCCAAACCGGAGTTCCCCATGCTGGCCATGGTGGAGCATACCCACTTCATTGATGCAAAACACTACAACGGCGATCACATTGTGTACTGTGGTGATTATGTGCCCGTCGATCATCCGTACATGACGATGACCCGCGAAGAGATTATTGAGCTGTTTTTGCCCGCATTGCAACGCGTCAATCCGGCCTTCGAACGCGATTGGATCCGCGATGCTTGGGTGCATCGCGAGCGCTATGCGCAACCGGTTGCGCCGATCAACCACAGCGGCAGTATCCCGCCCATCAAAACGCCGGTAGACGGACTGTATTGGGCCAGTATGAGTCATGTCTACCCGTGGGACCGCGGCACCAACTTCGCCGTCGAAATCGGCCATCGCGCTGCCGCGGTGCTCATTGCCGAACTCAAATAACACCGCAACACCGACACAGACGTCGGGCATACCAGAGGAGGGTGTGGTGACTGAACGATTTTTGTTGACCGGCGCATTGGGCTGTATCGGTTCGTGGGTTGCCAAAAACCTGGTCGACGAAGGCTTGCCGCCGGTCATTTTGGACATCGGTGGTGAACCAAAGCGCCTCAAACAGCTGATGAGCGACGCCGATTTGGCCAAAATCACCTTCGTCAACGGCGATGTGACCGACTTGGCCACGGTCGAAAAAACGCTCGACGACCACGGCATCACCCACATCATCCACTTGGCCGCCTTGCAAGTGCCGTTCTGCCGCGCCAACCCGACCTTGGGTGCCCAGGTGAACGTGGTCGGCACGGTCAATATGTTCGAAGCGGCCAACAAACGCAAGGACCGCATCAACAAAATCGTCTACGCCTCGTCGGTGGCCGTCTACGACAATGTCGACAGCCCCACCGGTGCTGCAATTGCCCACGGATTGGTCGGCCATCCGACCTCGTTGTATGGCGTCTATAAGCAGGCAAATGAGGGCACAGCACGGGTCTACTGGCACGAACAAAAGTTCCCTAGCATCGGCCTGCGACCCTACATCGTCTATGGCACCGGCCGCGATCAGGGCATGACCTCGGCACCCACCAAGGCCATGTTTGCGGCGGCGGTCGGCGCGCCATACGCGATCCCATTTGGCGGCCGGGCAGACTATCACTATGCCGACGACGTCGCCAAGACGTTCATCAAATGTGCGCGGGTGCCCTTCGCCGGTGCCGAAATCTACAACCTGCGTGGCAGCCTGGTGGGCATGGACGAGATGATCGCCGCCAT
>JBJONV010000117.1:0-30411 GCA_046051665.1 Chloroflexota bacterium | reverse complement strand
ACTGATAACAGATAACAGATAACTCCTCAGGTTATTTCCCATTCCTACAGCTATACTATAATGCACCATCGCAGCTGTTAAGGAATACCGATGAACTTCTTTCGCCCGTCACGCACCATCCCTACCACGACGTGGACTGCCACTTCACGATGGGAATTGACGATTCCACGGTTTTTCATTTTGGTCGGGGGGTTGTTTCTATTTGGCCTTGGTGAAGCCTTTTTTATTCAATCCAATCTCGGGAACTCACCGTGGGCGGTGTTTGCCGGCGGGTTGAGCAATATAACCGGCTATTCGATTGAATGGTGCACATTTGCAATCAGCTTGTGTGTTGTCCTGTTGTGGATCCCACTCAAAGAGAAGTTCGGTATCGGGCCGATTGCCAACACCATTGTGGTCGCCTGGGCTATGGGTGTCTGCCGGAGCTTCATCCCACTCAATGCCCCATCGGTTGGCTCAAATGAGGTTACATCGTATGTTACGGGCGCGGTCTTTTTGCTCTTGGGGATTATGTCCATCGGACTCGGTTCGGCACTGTACATCACTTGTGGACTGGGTGCAGGGCCGCGCCAAGGGTTAATGGCCGCATTGCACCGCATTACGGGGCAGCCGGTGAGTCGAATAACGACTGCACTCGAAGTCATCGTGTGTGTCATCGGTATTGCACTTGGTGGGAAGGTTGGTGTCGGCACAATTTTGTTTGCGGTGCTGGTTGGGCAGTCGGTTGCCATTTGGTTTGGTGTGGTCGGTCGCCTCGGGGCCATCAAAGACACAAAGGACCACACGGACGATGAGCCTGCAAGTGCAATAGACGGATAAGTCATGGCACGGACAAAACCAGCACAACAATGCCCCGTTACTGCAGGACAGGTGGATTTGTCTACGTATGCAGCAGTGGATGGCGCGTGGCGTGCGTTGCACGTCAGTGCACCTGCACGGCGTGCCCTCGTCGATGCGGGCTACACGCGTCTGGATCAACTCAACGGTGTATCGCGTCGTTCGCTTGCAACGCTCCATGGCATGGGACCAAAAGCGCTCGGGGTACTGAGTGACGCACTGCAAAAGAATGGAATGCAGTTTGGCGAATAAATTGGGTAGTACAGTGAGACGGCTCTCCCGCACATTGATTGTCTGCTGTCTCGTCGGGATCTGTGGTGTACCGGGTGCGAAAGCGCTCGCAGGTGGGTTGAGTGCGGGCGAAATCGCGCATCAACGTGGCGCGATGCATACGAGCGCTGTAAATGATATTGCACCGACCGCAACGGTCCCGGTGTATACCATCGTCGGGTCGGTTAATCCGAGCAGTCGTACACTGACGGCGACACAGACCGTGCGCTACACCAATCGGACAACGAGCACACTTGCGACCCTCGGCATCCGCTTGTTTGCGAATCTGACCGATGTGGGTGGGAGCACGACCATACGCACCCTCACCATCGACGGAAAATCCGTTGCTCCCACCTACGGACCGCAGCGGTATTTTGTGACGATTCCACTGTCCACTGGCATACTGCCGGGCAAAAGTGTCACCATCCAACTGGCATTTACGACGATTGCGCCGACCAATGCCGATACGGATTTGTTCGGGACATTGGTGTCAGATGGCACGACGCTGGCGATGCCCTATGCCTACCCGATGCTCGGCATGCTCCGCAATGGAGTGTGGGACGCGGCTATTCCTGATTCGACCGGGGATATTGTCACAAGTGAAGTCGCGCTGTTCGATGTCACCCTGAGCGGCCCGTCAAAGGGGTACACGTTTGTGTCGACAGGGACGACCATACGGACAACCGTTACGGGGACCACTCAGACGGTGCGCATTGCGAGTGGACTCCAACGCGATTTTGCGTTTGCGCTGACCAAACTCATGAAAAAATCGCAAACCGTGGCAGGTACAACTATCAACGTCTATGGCCCGGCATCACGCGCCTCGGCAACCACGGCTGCCTTGGCTGCAGCGGTTGCCGCTGTGCCGATTTTCAATACCCGCATCGGGCAGTACCCATACAACGAGCTCGACATCATTAGCATCGATGCTGGTAGCTTTTGGGGCATAGAGTTCCCGGGGTTCGTGCTCATCGAACAGCTGCAGTACACCACGAGTGCGGATTTTGAGCATCTGATAGTGCACGAAGTCGGCCATCAGTGGTTCTACAATGTCATTGGGAACGATGTACAGCGCGATGCGTTTGTCGATGAAGGGCTGACCAACTACACAGAATTGCTCTATGACGAGGCCCGCAAACGACCGACAGCGGCAGCCAACACCATCACCTATTGGCGTGACGACGTCGCCTCCCTCCGCGCTGCCGGTCAAGATGCCGCGGTGGATCAACCCATTAGTGCAATGTCGGACGATCAGTACAGCACATTGAGTTATAGCAAAACTGCGTTATACATCCATGCGGTACGGCAACTCATCGGTGAGACAGCATTTAGTGCTGCGTTGAAAAGTTACTACAGCACGAAAAAATACCAAGTGGTTGATGGAACGGCTTTTCGGAATGTCGCCGCGGTCGCGTGCAAATGCTCATTACATACCCTGTACACGACATGGATTCTGCAGAAATAGTCGCTTGTAACCGAAGTACGCCGCACACACAATGACCCGACCTCGCACAGATGCTGGTCGGGTCTCGTATGCAACGTACTGGCGCCTGATTAGTGCAGACGATGGTTACTCAGTGAAAGTCTGGGAAACCTTCGCCTGACGGCGTGGGCCACGTTTTTCGTCGCGCATGGTCGCCAACATTTTGCCGAGTTGCTCGATACTCACGAGGTTGTGAACAGGGATAAACTCGTCGATATAGGGCATCGCAGCAACCATCCCCTGCGTCAGTGGTTGATAGCGCGGGTTGCCCAGCAGTGGATTGAGCCAGATCAGGCGATGGCACGACCGTTGCAGACGGGCCATTTCTTGTGAAAGGAGTGTCGGATCGCCGCGGTCCCACCCATCGCTGATAACCAACACCACCGGACCACGCGACATGACACGGCGCGACCAACGGACATTGAATTCACGGATGGTATTGCCGATGCGGGTGCCACCTGACCAGTCCAAGACTTGCTTGCTGACCAGCGCAACGGCATCATCGACATCTTTGGACCGTAATAAGCGGGTCACACGCGTTAGTCGTGTGCCAAAGACAAACGATTCGACCTGGTCCATGCCATCGTTGAGTGTGTGGACGAACTGGAGCAGCATGCGACTATAGCGATCCATCGAACCGCTGATATCGCAGAGTACGACCAACGGGCGACGGCGAAAGCGCGGTGACCGGTACGACATATGTAATGGCTCGCCGGCTGAACGCATACTGGATCGCATGATGGTGCGCAGATCAATCGTCCCGCGGCGTTTGTCGCGCCGTGTACGGCGTGTGCGGCGGAGCGCCGGCCGCCACTTCATGCGGCGCATCATGTCACGCGCTTGTTGGACTTCGTCGTGGGAGTAGCTGCCGAAGTCACGGGTGCGCAGTGTTTCGCTCCCGCTGTAGACCATTGTCGCGCCGACCTTTTGTTCCTCGAGGTCATCGGGATTGTCCCCCGCGGTATCGTCATTCGCACTGGGTTTGCGCCGTGGCAAACGCAACGGTCGTTGCGGGACACGGATGACCGGGAGGCTTGTTTCTTGGAGGTCGAGGGCCGACAGCCGACGAAAGTAGAACGCAAATGCCGATTCGAAGATGGGCATATCGTCCGCTTTGGCAATCAACGTACACAGTGCCGCATCATGGAGGGCTTCGCGATCGGTCACCGTCACATACGTCAGCGCCTGTGCAAAGTCGATGAGGTTGCCCGTGCCCACGCGCACACCCATACTCCGGAGCAAGTGCACAAACCCGACGATGTGTTGACTGATGTGGCCCTCGCTCATGCGGAGCCTATCCGTGCCAAGATGGCGCGCACGGCGTCGCCACGGATTTGTTGGAGGTCATCCTGGTACTTGAGGATGGCACCGAGGGTGTCGTCGACGGATTCGAAGGTAAGTGCAGTAGTCTGCAAGGCTGCCAGTGCATTTGCCCAGTCAATGGTTTCGGCGACGCCGGGGATTTTGAATAAATCGAGGCGGCGGAGCTCTTGCACGAACAGCACGATTTGGCGGCCAAGAATTGCATTGATACCCGGTACACGTGCTTGGAGGATTTTGAGTTCCTTCTCGAGCACGGGGTAATCGACCCAGTGGAACAAACAACGGCGCTTGAGGGCGTCGTGTACCTCACGCGTGCGATTACTGGTGATGATTACAATCGGAGGATGGATGGCTTTGATGGTGCCCAGTTCGGGGATGGTGATTTGCCAATCGGAGAGTAATTCGAGCAAAAATGCTTCGAATTCTTCATCGGCACGATCAAGTTCGTCGATGAGCAACACCGGCGCACTCGTCCGACTCGCGTCGATGGCGTGCAACAGAGGGCGTTGGATGAGGAACTCACGACTGAATATATCGACGGCACTGGCTTGTTGGGTTGCTTCGGCCATGCGGATATGGAGGAGCTGACGTGGGTAGTTCCACTCATAGATTGCAGTCGATGCATCGAGGCCTTCGTAGCACTGCAACCGAATAAGCTCTGTGTCGAGGAGCGTCGCAAGGGTTTTGGCGATTTCGGTTTTGCCGACGCCGGCTTCACCCTCGAGGAGGAGTGGTTTGTTGAGCTTCATTGCCAAAAACAATGCCGTCGTCAATGAGCGATCGGCGATGTAATTGCGCTGCGCCAACGCTTCTTGGAGGTCTTCGATGTGTGCAAACGTCATGCCTGTATACTCCTAACGAACGGTACATGCATTATACCAATACCACTGTGCGACACAGTCCTCTATAATGCTGTGTAAGGGTGGCGAGAGGAGTATTCGTGGTACAGACATTACGCCGACGTATCATCACGTCGGTTATCATCGGGGTCGTCGTCTTCGCCGCCCTCGGTTTATTGAGTGATATCCGACAAGTAGGTGCGAGTCTGGCCACGTTTGCGTGGTCGAGTGTCCCTGCCGTACTGGGCTTCACCGCGTTGAATTACGTGCTCCGTTGGCTCAAATGGGATATCTATCTACGGCATATCGGAGCGGGCACAGGAGTCAGCCGGTTTGACAGCGGGCTGTTGTTTTGTGCAGGCATGGTAATGGCCGTGACGCCAGGCAAAGTCGGGGAAGTACTCAAGTCATTCCTCCTGCGCCGCATCAACGGCACCCCGGTCTCGACCTCGGCACCGATTGTCGTCGCAGAGCGCTTGACTGACGGGATTGCCATGCTCCTCTTGATGGCAGTCGGTCTGACCTTATATCCTCCTGCCGCACCGTTGTTTTATCTGTTACTCGGGGCGACCGTCGTCGGGATTGCCATCATACAGTCAGAATCACTGGTACAACGGCTGCTGGGTCTGATATCGCATACCCGCATAGCGGAACCCCTCCGCAATGCATACCAATCGAGCAAATCACTACTCGGTTGGCGAATGCTGATGGTAAGTACGGTGTTGAGCATCGTATCGTGGTTTTTCGAATGTATTGCGTTTGTCTATGTATTACAAGGCCTCGGCATCGTCCCCACCGTACTGGTGCTCCAACAAGCAACGTTTATTTTTGCTGCCTCGACGTTATTCGGGCTTGTCTCGTTGATTCCGGGTGGCCTGGGTGTGTCTGAAGCATCATCCACTGGCTTATTGGTGTGGATGATCCCGATGACGCAAGCCGCCGCCACTGCAGCGACAGTTGTAATTCGATTCGGTACATTGTGGTTCGGCGTCGGGTTAGGGATGATTACCCTCTGGTGGTTTAATCGCCGGTACCCCGCATCCGCTGAAGGAGAAAACGTATGATGCGTTGGTTTGTACGCAGCATCATTTTGGCCGCTGTGGTCGTGCTTGCAGGGTGTTCGACACGTCCGCTCCTGAGCAATGTTACCGTTTCGGCACCGACACTTAGTCCGAGTGGCGCGGGAGAATCGGTGATGGTGAGTTATACGGTGGGGCAACAGGCAACGGTCTCGATCGAACTCGTCGACGCCAACGGTGTTCGGTATCTGCTACGTGACAACGTGGAACGCAAAGCATCCACTGATGCGTACCAATTGCGCATCGATGGGACGGCACCGACCGGGGACCCTGTGCTCCAGCAGCGTGCACTCCCGAGTGGTGAATACCAGGCAGTCGTCAGTGCTGTTGCGACGAATGGCCAAAAGAGTAGCGCACAGGTTGGATTGACCATCAAAAGTGCCGATACTGCGGTACCCATGATCGAAAACTTGGTCGCCTTCCCGACGGTCATTTCGCCGAACGCTGACGGGCGTGAGGATGTCACTGAGATAACCTACCAACTCCCGGTCACCGCTACCGTCGATATTAGTATCACGACCCCCGATGGCAGGACGTTGCCGTTCATTACCGGCGAGGAATCAGGTCCGCAGGTGCATCGGCAGGTATGGAACGGCAAAACAACCGATGGGCAGATACTCCCCAATGGCGAGTATACCTACGCCATCCGCGCGCAGGATTTGTATGGCAACATCGTCGTCAAAACAGACACCATTACCATCGCAGACAGCGGTCAGCCGGAGGCGACGATTACGTATAGCTACATGGCACCGCAAGCATTATTGTTGGGTGATGTGCTGACGGTGACCATTCGTATCGAAAATACCGGTACGGTCCCGATCCGCACCTATGGCCCTGCCTCGGGGTATGAATACACCACAAATGAGGTTTTTTCGTCGATTGCCGATGGCAAATATACTGCCAAGTCAGGTGGCTTTTGGCGCGTCGGCGTTGACTGGGATGCGAATTCTGGTGGCGCTGCCAAACGCTACCCGTACCGCTGGGCAATGACACCACGCACGCCAGATAAATGGAAAATCCCCTACGTCGAGGATGAATTCTTGCCGGGTGAACGCTGCGAAGTCGTCGCACGCATCAAAATCCTGCAACAAGAGAACAAAATGGGCTTCTATGTTGGCCTCATCCAAGACGGCGTTGGCTTCTTCCAGGATAAATCGGGACGCACGATTGTCAAAGTAGGCTTTTGATAGGTATCAGGTATCAGGTATTAGGTATTAGTTTTAGTTTTAGTTTTGGAAAGCGAGAGGTCAGATTCGGCGTTATGACGCACGAATCCGACCTCTTACTGCATCCTCTGATCTCTGATCTCTGATCTCTGATCTCTGATCTCTTCTACTGCATCACCATGCCACCATCGCAGTTGAACGTCTGCCCGGTGATATATGCTGCCTGGTCTGAGGCCAAAAAGACCACAAGACCAGCGACGTCTTCGGGAGTGCCCAAGCGACCCAATGGAATCTGTTTTTTGAGCCCTTCGCGCATATCCTCGCTGAGGACGGCGGTGAGTTCGGTATCGATGAATCCAGGAGCGACGGCGTTGACGGTTACCGAGCGAGAGCCAATCTCACGCGCGACAGATTTGGTGAAGCCGATGATACCGGCTTTGGCTGCGGCGTAATTCGCCTGACCGGCGTTCCCCATTAAACCGACCACCGATGTGATGTTGATAATACGACCGGAACGTGCGCGTACCATCGGGCTGATGGCTGCTTTGGTAGTCAAGAACTGGCTCTTGAGGTTTGTGTCGATGACGGCATCCCAATCCTCGTCCTTCATGCGCATCATGAGAGTGTCGCGCGTGATACCAGCGTTATTGACCAAAATGTCGATGCGACCATAGGCAGCGTTGACTTCGCTGAACAAGCGTTTGACGTCTTCGGCATTCGCGACGTCGGCCTGGATGGCAATCGCTTTGCCGCCGATGGCTGCAATTGCAGCGAGGGTTTCGTCAGCGGCAGCGGTGTTGCCACGATAGTTGACGACAACGGTAGCACCGGCGCCCGCGAGTGCAAGTGCAATTGCTCGACCAATCCCACGGGATCCCCCGGTCACAATCGCGACGCGATCGGTGAGTGTAATCTGCATGGTACGTTCCCTTCACAATCACGAGACAGACGGTCTCTCAGACGGATTATTTGACCAAATCGAGGAGTGTCACGGCGTCAATCAGTACGACCGGCTTTTCTTTGACGGACTTCTGCGCTGCTGGGGTGAATTCGGTCGACGAGACAATCACACCCTTGGTGATATTTTCGCGCTTCATCTCTTGGAGCAGGCTTTCGATTGTCCCCGGCGTGACTTTTTCGGCAATTGTGCAGCGGATGTGGTACTGATCTTCGTTGTGGGTCAGCCACAGATCGACAAACTTGTCTTTATCGACAAACTTGTACTCGTTGAAGGTAAACCCCTTCTTCTTGAAGAGATTGTTTACGACCCAGCCGAGTTGCGGCAACGTTAAGCCACGGATATCGCCGGCTTCGCGGATGACACCGGCACGTTCGAGTTGACCGCCGCGTTCTGCGGTGATGGCCCGTGCTTCGCGGTTGCGCTCTTCCATGCGCCCCGATGTAGATGCGCCGAAGGTACAAAAGGCAATCAACGAGAAGGCGATGAACCCACTCGCGGTCAACCAGGTGCTGACTACCGAGGTCGAATCAGGTGCCAACGCGGCGACCGCTTCGGCATTGCCGAATGCAAAAATCCACACGCCCAGGAATGTGGTTGCGGTGAGTGCGCCGATGACCCCGGTGAGGAATCCGAGCAAGCCAAAATAGCCTTTGGCCGAACGGGCCAACAGCAACCCGATGGTAACTGGCACAACACCAGCGACCACCGAAAAAACGGAATTCTGGGTCAAGGCGAGGGGCATCACCAAGCCGGCCCCAATGCCGTACAGAATGACGGTTACCCAGTTGACGGACTTTAGTCCTTCGCTGATGTACTGTTTGGCGGGCATATTCAATCGGCCCGGCGATGGAGGCGTAGTGCTCATGTGTGTTTTCCTGTGCTAGCGGGTAGGCGGAGTCTCGCGGGATAAGAGTTCGTCGACTGCCCGACCGAGGTGGGCGATGTCGGCAAACGACAAATAGACGGATGCAAAGCGGATGTAGGCGACTTCGTCCACATCGCGCAACAGGCGCATGGTGACGTCACCCACATGAGCCGAACTGACTTCGTGCTCGTGATTACTCAACAATTCTGACTCGATGTCGTTGATGAGCTGGTCGACACGTTGGGCCGATACCGGCCGGCGGTAACATGCGGTCATAATGCCGCGGAACAATTTGTCGCGTTCGTAGGGCTCGCGTTCCCCGTTCTTTTTCACAACGGTGATACTGACCGATTCGATGCGCTCGTACGTCGTGAAACGTTTGCCGCACTGTGGACATCTCCGACGACGCAGAATCGAATTGCCGTCGTCCAGCTTACGCGTATCGATGACATCACTTTCGTTGTGCGAACAATAGGGACAACGCATGCATCCTCCAAAAATACCCTATGCGCACCAATACCTCAACCCCGACACGGAACGCGCAGGTGAGGTTCTCTTTTCTATTGTACTATCGATTTTTGGCAAGGAAAAAGGGGCAACCCCCGGTTGCCCCAATCGAACAAATGTCTTATGCCTTGAATTGTGGTAACCACCGTGCTTGGGCACTCAATAATTCACTCACCATACTGCGAATCTGGTCCAACGTACATACCGCAGCGGTCAGCGGGTCAAGCATCACCGCGTGATAGACGGCTTCACGATTACCCGTCAGCGCAGCCTCGACGATGAGCTCTTGGACATTGATATTGGTACGATTCAATGCTGCCAGATGTGTCGGGTAGTGGGCAATCGTGGTTGGCTGGATGCCGTTTGCATCGACGAGACAGGGCACTTCGACACAGCATCCCTGTGGCAGATTCATGATCAAACCGCGATTCGGCACATTGCCGTTTATGCGGGTTGGGATATTCGCTTCGATTGCCTCAATGATGTGTGAACCATATTCGTGTGAGCGCACCGTGGGGATGTCTTTGGCACCCGCGATCATCTGCTCGCGTTCTTGGGCGACAGTGACCTCGCGCTCGAGGCAATGCCGCAGATACCCGCCGGTGCGGCCGTTATCGAACCAGTGGTCATGGGGGCTCGTGAACTTGGGGACGAGTACTTCGTTGACCATTGCGGCGTTTTTGCGGAAGTACGGCATGTACTCACTGGCATGGCCGCTCGATTCGGTCACAAACAGCCCGAAGTGGCGCATCATGTCGATACGGACGGGTTCGCTCCCAAAAATATCTGCCTGTGTGGTGACTTCACGAATAATTGGATACAGGTCTGTCCCTTTTTTGTCTTCAAACTTCAAGAAGAACGCTTGATGATTTATCCCTGCACATTGGTAGACCACGTCCTCGTAGGGCACTTCTGCCCACTTGGCCATCATTTCGCTCGTACCCTGCACGCTGTGGCACAAACCGACATGGTGGATACCCTTCGCGCGATCAACGGCCCAGCAGTTTGCCGCCATGGGGTTCACGTAGTTGAGCAACAACGCATCGCGGTGGCCTACCTGCATGATGTCATCGGCCAAATCGAGCAGGACGGGGATGGTACGAAGCGCGCGGAAGACCCCACCTGGCCCAAGTGTATCGCCGACACATTGTTCGACGCCGTACTTCTGGGGGATGTCGATGTCGAGCTGGTAGGCACTCAAGCCGCCTTGTTGGAAGGTCGTGATGATGTAGCGAGCCCCACGCACGGCGTCACGACGATTGGTCGTGGCAGTGACTTTGGCGGGGAGATTCCGTTTATCGATGATGGTTTGGACGAGTTGACGGGCTGTTTCGAGGCGGGTGGTATCGATGTCCATCAAGGCGATTTCGCACCCCTGGAGTGCAGGCGACAGCAGGATATCGCTACACAGATTACGGGTAAAAACGACGCTGCCGGCACCGATTAACGCGATTTTCGCCATCTACGGGCTCCTTTGTTGGTGTGTCCGGGTGGATGCACGCATGGTACCATACTCGATCGGGTGGCCGGGTTGTGCGACTTTTCAGGGGGCGAAAGTTCCTATATCATGAAGCCACCCACCACTGAGGAGTACAACCATGGCAGATTACGAGATTGCAGATCTATCACTTGCAGAACCTGGTCGCAATAAAATCAACTGGAACGAAGGCGATATGCCCGTTCTGTTGGGCATCCGCGAGCGATTCCGCCGCGAACGACCCCTCAAGGGGCTCCGCATTTCGGTGTGTTTGCATATAACCGCCAAAACTGCTGCCCTGATGCGCACTCTGTCGGCAGGCGGTGCCGAGGTTGTGTTGGTTGCCTCGAACCCGTTGTCGACCCAAGACGATGTGGCTGCATCGTTGGTGATGCACGACGAGATTCCGGTCTACGGCGTGCGCGGTGAATCACTCGAAACCTTCCGCTCACATATCAACGTTGCTTTGGATGTCAAACCCCATGTCTTGTGTGACGATGGTGCCGATTTGACCAGTGCGCTGCTCCAACGTGGCCTCAATGCGGGAGTCATGCCCATGGGCGCGACCGAAGAAACCACTGCCGGGGTGAAGCGCTTCAAGGCCATGGAAGCGCAAGGGATTTTGCCCTTCCCCGTTATCGCCGTCAACCAATCGCTGACCAAGCATATGTTCGACAATCGCTACGGCACCGGTCAGAGCGCCATCGATGGCATCATCCGTGCCACCAATCTTTTGCTTGCTGGCCGTACGATTGTGGTTGCCGGGTATGGCTGGTGTGGCCGTGGGGTTGCTGCGCGTGCTGCAGGCCTGGGTGCGTTGGTAGTTGTGACCGAGGTCGACCCCGTCAAAGCACTCGAGGCAGCCATGGATGGGTATCGCGTCATGCCGATGTTGGATGCAGTCCGTATCGCGGATGTCATCGTGGCAGTGACTGGCAATCGCACCGTGGTTGGACCAGAACACCTCGAACAGCTCAAGGATGGCTGTGTGCTTGCGAATGCCGGCCACTTTAATGTCGAAGTCGACGTCGCAGCCCTCGAAGCACTCGCAGTTCGCAAAGAACAGCCCCGTACCCATGTGACGAGCTATGTGCACGCCGACGGGCGGAAGTTTCATCTGTTAGGAGAAGGTCGCCTCGTCAATCTGGTCGCGGGTGAGGGTCATCCCCCCGCGGTGATGGATATGTCCTTTGCGAATCAGGCATTGGCTTCCGAAATGCTCGCACGGAATGCCACGAGTATGGCCAAAATTGTGCATACGTTGCCGCAGAGCTTCGATGCGATGATTGCATCGATAAAACTGCAAGCTATGGGCATCCGCTACGATACCCTCACGACCGAGCAAGACACCTACTTGCACAGCTGGCAAGAAGGAACGTAAAGAAACGACTACTACGGTGGGGAAAATCAACGCATTTTCCCCACCTGAGGAAACACGATGACGCAGATTCCCGATGCGTGGTATTACGACCTCCCGAAAGTCGAATTGCATGTCCACCTCGAGGGGTCCATCCCGCTCGACACGCTGTGGGAACTCATCCAGCAGTATGGTGGCGACCCGAGCGTACCGACACGGGATGCGTTGACCGAGCGCTTTCAATACACGGACTTTGCGCACTTCATCCAAACGTGGGTGTGGAAGAACCGCTTCATCCGCACTCTGGCTGACTTCACACGGATTGCCGAGGCGGTTGCACACGACTATGCATCACAAAACATTCGGTATGTCGAAGCACACTACTCGCCTACAGACTTCCGCACCTTAGGGTTCACCATTAGCGAGATTACGCAGGCGATACGTACCGGCCTCGACCGATGCCCTGATACGACCGTCATGCTGATTTGTGATGTCGTGCGTGATTCCCCCGTCGAACGGGCAATGGCAACCGTGCACGCGGTAGCACAACTCCGTCATTTGGGCGTCGTGGGGATTGGTTTGGGCGGTTCGGAGCAGTCGCACCCACCCGAACCGTTTGCACCGGTTTTTGCATTGGCACGCACATATAGGTTGCATACGACCGTCCATGCCGGCGAAGCCGCTGGCCCGGCGAGTATCTGGGGGGCAATCCATGCACTCCAACCGGAGGCATCGGTCATGCGGGACGTGCAATCGAAGATCCGACACTCGTTGCGTACTATCAGACTCACCGTGTCGCACTGGAATGCTGTCCACTTTCAAACATCCGTACCAATGTGTTCGCGGATATGGTGTCGCACCCCGTCGGCAGATTTATCGCCGCTGGCTTGGTCGTGACCATCAATACCGACGACCCGAAAATGTTTCATAATACTCTGGCAGATGAATACCGTGCACTGGTCGAGACGCATGGACTGGATCAAGCGGCGGTGTGTCGGTTGATCGACACTGCGATCTCGGTTTCGTGGCTTTCTGATGCAGCAAAAGCCGCCCTGCGGACGTCTTTTCATACACACCCGACCTGGATTGACTCCACGTTGCCCGATGGATACACCACCGTTACGAGGACATCCCCATGACCAAGAAGCCCCGTTCGCGACGCTCACTCGTGGTCTATATCATCATTGCCATTGCTGTATGGACCATCATCGAAGGCTTCGACACGAGCGAACCAAGCAGTGTGGTAGTGGAAGAAACCCCATCGAGTGAGACCGCTAGTCAGGTTGATAGCGGGGCGGAAGCGTCGTCGACGGTCAACGCGACGCGTACCAAAGTGCCCACCAAGACCCCTCGGCGACGTGCGACGGCGACGCCGGAGTCAAATGTCGTCACGGATCTCGCTTCGTTGCGTGCTTCGAGTGGATTTGATGTGGCACGGGATGGTTTTTCGTTCCAAAACTACGGGAATGAGCCCGGGATACGCAACCTCAAGACGAACGACATGCGTCGCATGTTTGGAGATGTGGTCTGTAGCCGTGTCAAGAATGATGTCTGCACACTCTCACCAGCGGCGCGGCAATGGATGCGCCAGATCAACAATGCTATGGACGGCGGGCACTGTGAAGGGATGGCAGTGCTGAGTGAGCACCTGTACTACGATCTGGTCGACCTGCGGACCTTCGGCGTGACGCAGACTGCGGACCTCGACTTGTACAGCGATGATGCACTCCAAGGCGAAATCGCGTATTGGTGGGCGACGCAGATGACGACGCCGACCACCGATTCGCTCAATCGGGGCACACCTGCCGAGATCGTACGGACCCTGTCGGAATGGATGCAGAAGACACCTGATCCTGCGAATATCTACACCATTGGCATCTACAAACGAGACTGGACCGGTGGTCATGCCATCTCGCCGGTCGCCATCGAACCTGTCGATGATCGCATCGTCGACATCATGGTGTACGACAACAACTACCCGAATGAACTGCGACCGATCCATGTCGACATGGTGGCCAACACATGGGAATACGAAGGATCGCCCAACCCAGATATCGAAAGTGATTTGTACGAGGGAGATGCAGCGACGCAGACCCTCGAATTGACCCCTGCGGCACCACGCTTGGTCCAACAAGACTGCGACTTCTGTGCAGGCACCAAGGGCAATACGGGTGGCAAAGGAGCGACGCTGTTCTTCCTTGATCAAGCAGACAACACCGATGCTGATGCAGAAATCACGTCTTTGTTTGTGACACCGGACGGACGCCGAATCGGGTATGTCGACGGCGAGTTCATCAACGAAATCGACGGCGCATCACTCACCGTGGTCAAATCGGGACCGAGCGTCTGGGACGTCCGTGGTGCCCCGATGATCCGCATCCCCGCCGGCGAAACCGTCACCCTGCAGATGACGAGTAGCCAACGCGACAGCTATGACATCAGTGCATTCCTCGATGGTCGAGTGATTCGCATTGATGATTTGGCTGTCACGGCTGAGGAAACCGAAGTTGTGTTCGGTGATGAGCTCGCTGAGCTTTCGCTCGATAGCGGCTCCGATGACGACGCAGACATCTATTTTGGTGATGAAGACGAAGCAGACGACACGGCACTCAGCGCGCTGTTGACGGACTTTGATGTGGCCGGCGAGCAGCCAGTGAAGTTCAGCTTCAACGAAGCCGATGGCACATTTGTGATCGATGGCAACGACGACGGTGCATATGACCTCGACATTGTGAATTCGGACGCTTCCGGCGACGTTGCTTTTTCGATAGACGATATCACGACCATCGATGAGAGCAACGTGACGTTCGATATTGATTCGATTGATGCCGAAGGAGAAGCGCTCGATTACAACGTCGACACGACGGGTGACGGGAGTTACGAATCGGATGAAGATTTGAGCGACGACGACCTCGACATCTCGGCCGGGGATTATGCTGCCGACGACCTCGAGTGGTACATCGACGACAGCGATTCGAATCTCTAGCGCTCCATGACGCCACACCGGCACCCCCCAACCCACCGTGTGGGTTGGGGGGTTTGTTTGCATCAACGGCCATGTACCAGGATGCGCACATCGTCGCGGGGAGGCGGTGGAAGAAGCGTGGCGCTGCGGTTTTTGTGACTCACTGCTGCATGGTCAGCAGTGCTGTGTCTGTACCGTGGCTCCCTGCCGGGGACGGCGCGATTCCCTTTCGCCATACCCTTCGAACGATCATGCAGTAGGAGCGGGGCTGATACGCCGACTCAAAAGCACGGCACATACCGAGATAATCGCTGCAACGGCATAGAGCATGGTCATACCGGAGGACTGCAACACGGCAGCAAGGACCCATGAACCGATGCCGATGCCCAAATCGAACGCCAGATAAAATGCTGCTGTCGCCCGACCTCGCTCGGGTACTCGATCGACATGGATGGCAATCAATGCGGGATGCGATAGGCCGCCACCGCTCGCGGTACAGGCAGCTGCCAGCATCAACACCCAGAGGTTGTCTGCGACCGCAAAGAGGAGCATGCCGACGGCGGTGAGGAGCGCTGCAGGGATGAGCACGAGACGACGATCAGCACCATCGATAAAACGCCCACTGAGGAGCCGCGTTGCGATGATGGCGACGCCGTATGCCACATAGACCAGACCGACCGGGGTAATGTCGCGGCGTTCGGCGAGCAATGGGAGGTATTGGAAGTATGCGCCAAACCCCACACCAAAGCAGAACGTCGTCAGCATGGCAGGCCAAATGATGCGGGGGTATGCGAACAGGTTTGGGAGTGCAGTGGGTGCAGTACGTGTGGTCTGCGCTGGGATAATCTGCCAGATGACAAGCCCGGCAATGCAGGCGGCAATACCACTCGCGACGAATGCACCACGCGTGCCGATGGTCGGCAAGACGGCACTCATTATCAGCGGCACTACGGTAATAGCGATATTTGCTGCAGTGCCATAGCGAGCCAGGGCGGTCCCTCGGTGGGTGCTTGCAAACATCCCTGATACCATGGCAGTCGCTGCTGTCGTAAATGCGACATAGCCCGAAGCCTGGAGTAGCCGCAAGACGAACAACAACGGTACCGAATTGGTTACTCCAACCAGACTCCCGCCACAGGCAAGTGCAATGGTGCCGTAGACAATCACTGGGCGAACACCGTAGCGGTCACTCATTGCACCGGCAAACGGTCGGCCGATGAGTGATGCAATACCAAAGGCACCCATGACGACACCGATATGCCAATCCGAAATCCCCTCTGCCTGCATGTACAGCGGCAGTGGGATGATGAGTGCATAGAATGCCGCAAAAAAGCAGATGGTGGCGGCAAAGGCGGCCCAGAAGGCACGTTGGGAGTTTGATTGCATGAAGAGGTTACAGGTGTTAATTAGTAATTAGTAATTAGTAATTAGTAGCTACACACTACTATCTAGTAACTACTCACTACTAACTGCTGATTGTGGTGTGGTTTTTGGGCGGTAATTTGGGCGCTACCAAACCGACGAATCAAAGATTCCATCTGCGCCCGTTCGGCTTCGTTGAGCCCTTCGTGGAGGGTAGTGGGCATCAATCCATACAAATCACCGGGTGCGTAGTGCTGCACGAAGGTGATATCGACATCCACAAAACCTGCAGCATGCAGGATTGCGGTGAAATCGGATTTGGTCAGTGCTCCACCGATGCATCCAGACCAGTCGAGGCTGGCACGAATCGTCGCTTCATCGACCGACAAATCACTCAGCGTGCCATCGATGACCACATCCGAAAAGGCAATACGCCCACCGGCACGAAGCACACGGAAGGCCTCACGCATGGCCTTGGGTTTATCTGGCGATAAGTTGATGACACAATTCGAAATAATCACATCGACGGTGGCGTCAGCAAGGGGCAATTGCTCGATAAGCCCCTTCCGGAACTCGACGTTCGTTGTGCCGATGGATGCAGCATTGCGCCGTGCCAGCGTCAGCATTTCGTCGGTCATGTCGACACCGTATACATACCCCGTTGAACCGACTTGCTGGGCCGCCAAGAAGCAGTCGAGTCCACCACCGGAGCCCAAGTCTAGCACGGTTTGTCCGGGCAACAGTGCTGCAATGGCTTGGGGGTTCCCACAACCACGGCTACTGGTGATGGCTTCGGCAGGTGCGCCGCTCAAATCGATGTCGTAGAGGTCACTCCCACAGCACGAGGTATCAGAACCGCAGCACGACGCACTATCGAGGGCGACTGCACGGTATGTGTCGGTTACCTTGATGTATATAGCATTCGGATCGATGGTAGTCATGGCGAATTCCTTTGCACTATCTGATGCAGCACCGCTTGGTGTGCGAGCATTGTACACGTTCTGCACATCTTTCAACGTTTCGTTGCAGTTCCAAAGCAGAAGTGAATTCTCTATGATGACCGCTTGGCTGGCACTTGGATGTCCGATACGGATTGGTCGTTGAGAAGTTCGCCATCTTCTGCTAATGGGATGGAGGAGTCTTCTTCGGGCGGGAGTTCGGGAGGAGGAGCCATCGCGGCGGCGTGTTCTTCGGCGCGGAGCGTCCGATACGAGTCGATATACATCAGGACGTACCCACTCACGATGAGCAATGTCAATTTGAGTACGCTGGTTCCCAACACAAAAAACAAATACGTCAAACCACCACAAATCGCAAGGATGTTATTGAGGGTGATAATCCAGATGCGACGCAGGATTGTGCGGATACTCCATGGCTCAACAAAAGGAGCTGGGAGATCGCCGAATTGGCGGTAGGAACTCGTAAAATACACTCCAAAAGAAATAAGCACGATCCCTAGTGCAATCGGATACAACGCACTACTGACAAAGTGGAGCAGCGACAATCCACCAGACAGTGACAGTGCGTTTGCGGTGGTGATGCGCCAAATCTTGGTCAACACAATACGTGGATTGGTCACGAGTCATCCTTCCAATTACGGCTGTGGGGTTATCTGGTGCTGTGTGTGCGGTTTATTCGCCCCGACGTTCGTCGGCTTCTTCGCTGAGGATCAACCGATATCCATCAACGTAGAGCAGCACGAAGCCAACGGAAATGCAGATTGCAGTGGTGATGAGCGGGGTCCCTGACACATAGAGCAACACCGAAAGTGTCGCAGCAACCGTGAAGATGTTGCGTTCGGTAATCTTCCAGAGGTTATGCAAGAATGCACTGAATGTGTGTGTCAGCTTCATGTCTTTGGGATCGTACACTTCGATACCCTGGTATGCATAGGTATAAAACAACCCATATCCGAGAGCAGTCGTCGCTGTCGACTCATAAAATACTCGACCTTCGAGACAAAAGAGCGCCGCTAGACCACACGATAAGAAGATACCGTTTGCCTCGGTAACACGCCAGATTTTGCGGAGGAAGAGTCCGAAGTCGAAGTGATATTCTTCTCCTTCGCCTTCTTCGCGCTTGGGCAACGTGCGGAAGGCATTGTAGTAATACAGCAACAAACCTGTCACGGTCAGGGCTGTAAGGAGCATAAACGTCACATCAGAAACGGTAAAAAGCACGTTAATAGCATTGAAAATGGTAACGGCATTACGGGTGGTGCTCGTCCAAATCGTCGCGGCAGCCGTACCAACGACCTCCGCAGGTGCTGCACGTCGAGTGGTACTACGCCGAAAGGAACGGCCAATGGAGCGCTTTGTCATGGGAGTCCCTTATTTTTTCTTGTCTCGGCGGCCGGAACTTCTGGCTGCCCCACCGCCTGCAATGGCGCTCACCGCCATTGTCGCAACTAACGCACGACGCGTCCCGACAGGTACATTCGAACCTACCTGTGTGTAGTCATCAAATCCTGCACCAAAGATATCTACCTCGGCTTCGAAGGCCGTCCGAACATCTTCGGGGGCGTTCTGGACAGCCTCGGTAATTGCAGCAATTGCTTCCTCATTGAGTTCCTCTTCATCCATCGCAGCAAAGACGACCAGGGCATCTGCAGCCGTCAGGGCGGCGACAACCGACGCGTTGGTTGCCAGTGCAGCAGCATTGGCAGCGCTCAATGGTTTGGAGAGGAGTTTTGTGAGGAGCGTTTTGACTTGCGCGGGCGATAAGGCAGATTTCGTCAGCACGGTGACGAGGGCATCGGCTGACGCAGCATCATCGGTTCCTTCTTCGGTGGTCTCGGTGTCGCTGACGACCTCGGTCGCAACAGGGAGCTCCGTGGGGAGGATTGTGCCGTCGACAACGATCGTCGAGCTGGCTTCCGGTGAAGTGCTCGGTTCGCTCGTCGGGGAGCCATCAATCGGAAAGCTCGTCGGGGTGGATTCTGTGTCAGTCTGTAGTGTAGGAACGACAGAACGCGTCAGACCAAATTCGGGGATAAGGTCTTCGGGCAGAAAGCCTGTGATTGTTGCTGTTTCGGCGGGCACATCCGTCGGAGTGAGCGTTCCCTCTTCGGTGGCTGTTGGAGTAGACGACGCGAATGATGGGCCGCCAGGGACGGGCGTGTCCGTGGTGGTGGCCGTCCGTGATGGAGTATTCGTTTTGGTGGCCGTAGATGTATATGTCGGAGTGTACGTATCGGTGGGGGTCGGAGTATCGGTGGGGGTTGGGGTCAGTGTGTCGGTGGGGGTAGGGGTTTCTGTATTCGTCGGGGTGCTTGTTGGGGTAGCGGTATCGGTTGGCGTTGCGGTATCCGTCGGCGTCGCTGTCGGATTGGCGACCGTAATAATCATATTGTCTTCGGTGGTCTCGCTATAGGGCGTTGAATCACCGTATTCAATCATGTACCAATGATTTCCACCTGTACCTTCGTCCCACCAACAATGGTTTGATCGCCACGACGCAATCACATAATCCTCGTTGCCGGCATTATCAGGTTGCGTCGCACACCAGTTGGTATAGCTGACGGCTGACCCCGCTTCGGGACCGACCGTCCATCGGAAGGTGCCCTCAACGACCGTATCGTTCATCCCCAACCACACCTCATCCGTCGAAGCCAGCAACGAGTTAACGAAGGCCTGCTCGCCAGCATCGGTTATCGTCACCAGATACCCCGGTCGTGTCTTGTACGAGGTCGCTGATGCCGCAGAATCAGAAGCAGTCGGGCCGGCTAAGGTTTGGACGACTTTATAAAAATGTCTTGTCGCTGGATAAAACGCATAGTTCGAATCGTAACTCGTCGCGAGGACAATGAGGGTCGGGGTTTCGGGAGAGCTACCCGTCGTAACGGTCAACGATCGTAAGCCCGTATTGACATTTGCGACGGAGCCACGAAACCAGATGAGGGTCTGATTGCTCCACGACGAAGATCCGGTCAAAAGCGTCAAACCAGTCGTCGTACCCATGGTGAAGGTACTACTGCTCGCACCAGTTAATTCGACTTTGACGATAACTTCCGACGTGCTGAATCCACTCACGGTAAACCCGCTTCCGAGTGCAGAAGCGGTGGTATTGGTCAGAATGACGGTGTCTGCCGGTACTACTACCGATTCACCAGTGGCTCCGACTGGGGTCGTCGCTCCGACAAAGAGCATACACAGTAATGCCAAGATAGTACTCATGCGCAGTAGCGACTGTGTCATGTTGTCACTCCCGGTCATTCATCACAAGTGTCGTTGATGTATTCATGACGACGATTTGCTATTCTGGTATCTTCAATATAGGGGGTACTTGTGGCATCAATTATATTATACCGAAACGTGTAGAAACTGTGACGATATCATGTTACTGCAAGTACCAATTAATACTATTTGGCTCTTCAATATTGCGGTATTTTGCATCAATATCGCGTAAAACGCACGTTCTTTAGAACGTATCCCGAAGAAAATCGCTACAAAATACGATGTACGATAAATAATTCGTGAAGAATTATTTCCCCTTCACGACGAGCACAAATCTGTCGATCTCGGTAGGAAAAGCGAGCGATGAAACGAGAGACAATCCCTTGGAACAGGAACTTTGCAGCGCACCTGACGACCGTGCACGGTTCTGGGCGTCTGTGATCAGAACCGTTATTTCTTGTCTTTGCGGCCTGTACGACGTGCAGCCCCACCACCAGCAATCGCACTGACTGCCATGGTTGCAACTAACGCACGCCGTGTCCCTACCGGGACATTCGATCCCACCTGTGTGTAGTCATCGAATCCTGCGCCAAAAATGTCGACTTCGGTTTCGAAGGCTGTGCGCACTTCGGTAGGTGCATTTTGGACGGCCGCAGTGACCGCCGCAATTGCTTCGTCATCGAGTGTTGCTTCGTCGAGTGCCGCGAATACGACTAGTGCATCTGCTGCACTGAGTGTGGCTACGACTGCGGTGTTTGTTGCGAGGGCAGCCGCATTGGCAGCACTGAGTGGTTTTGCCAGGAGTTTACTGACCAATGCGTTGATCTGCGTAGGCGAGATTGCAGACTTTGTCAATGCTGTCACCAATGCATCGACATCGGAATCGAGAGTTTCTTCTGTGGTTTCTTCAACGATGGCGGCGGTATTGCTGACCACCTCGGTAGCGAGGGGGAGTTCTGTTGGCAGGAGCGTGCCGTCAACGAGTGCTGTGGCGCTCACCTCAGCGGCAGCAGACGGTAGTGCCGTCGCGGCACCGTCTGCATTGTCCGCAGTGGCAGGCGTGATTGCGCCTGTGATAATTGTGACCTCAGGAGTGCCGTTTGGAGCGACAGTTGTCACTGCACCCGCAGTCAGCGCTAGATCTGCCGTCGGTGACGCATCGAGCGTACCAGTCGGTGTACCGGTCAGTGATTCGGTTGCAGTGGCAGTTGCAGAAGCCACACTCGGCGCACCTGGCAGCGGGGTATCGGTCGCAGTGGACGTGCGTGAGGGTGTGTACGTTTTGGTCGGAGTATTTGTCGCAGTCGGCGTATAGGTTTCGGTAGGGGTGGACGTGTATGTCTCGGTCGATGTGGGTGTAAAAGTCTCGGTAGGTGTAGATGTGTTGGTCGGGGTGTCAGTTGGGGTAGCCGTAGGATCGGCTACCGTGATGATCATGCTGTCTTCGGTGGTCTCGCTATACGGTGTCGAATCACCGAACTCGATGATGTACCCTTTACTGACTGCATTGGGTTGCAAGTCGCCCCAGCAATGGCCGGTCTGCCATGACGCCAGGACGTAGTCTTCGTCGCCGACGTTATCGGGTTGCCCGGAACACCAATTCGTATACGATGGCGTGTTCCCCGCTTCTGGAGAACCTGAATTCCAGATAAATGTGCCTTCTGTGGCAATGTCATTCAACCCGATCCAAAATTCATCACCCGATGCAACCATCGTGTTGTTGATGAACGTGGCTTCGCCAGCACTATCTATGGTTACCATATAGCCCGGTCGCGTTTTGTAGGAATATGTAGCGGCCCCACTCTGTGCTCCGGTAGCAGATGTGCCGGTGGTGATGGTGCGATAGAAGTGTCGTGTTTCGGGATAAAAACCATATATCGAATCATAGCTCGTCGCCAACACGGTAAGGGTAGGCGTCTCGGTAGTCGCTGTGGTGGTAATCGAAAGTGATCGCAGTCCGGTATTCACGTTGGCCACTGTGCCACGAAACCATATCAAGGTCTGGTTGTTCCACGACGAATATCCCGGATACAATGACAAACCCGTAGTGGTACCCATACTAAATGTTGTTCCCGTCGCGCCGGTCAAACCGACTTTCACAATGACTTCTGCCGTACTAAAGCCACTGACGGTGAAACTACTACCCAGCGGTGCCCCAGTTGTTCCGGTCAGGATGAGTGTGTCTGCAGGAACCGTCACCGATTCACCGACAGCACCGACGCGCGTAACAGGACCAACGCACAGCATCATGAGGATCGCACCAAGAGACAGGACCCGGAATATGGATTTATTCATTACACAATGCCTTTTCTTGAGAACACCAGGAATAGACAACAAAAAAACGCACGTGTGTCGTGTTGTAGGCACCGGTACATGACATGTCGACTGGACATAGATAGTATACAAGCTTCACAGTGAAAAGGTGCAAATCATCGTTTTGTTTACAATGGATATTTATTTTACGTTACGTTTTTTCGTTTTTTTAATCACTGTCATTTTTCTTTTCCTATTGCGAAATAACAGTGTGTTGACGGGAGCTTTTCCGTGAATATTCAGGTAATGTAAAGAAAAATTCAAACAATCCGTTTCAGCGCAGGAGCGATTTTCGATTATGGCCAACTGATACGTGTGAACCGTAACGCATCGAGTGTGTAGAGCCACGGAGTATTGACAGCGAGTGCCGCAACTCCACCAGCGGTATTGGTCAGGGCAGCTGCACGCCGTGGGAAAAGCGCATCACCGAGCGGTTGATAGACGGTCACGATATTCTTCCGATCGGTGACGCTATAGCCGAGCGAAACAATTCGACCGCTTTCGCTGAGGATGTAACTTGCGGCGGTGCGTACATCGCGATTACGCCAGATGAGTGCATGATCTGCGCCGAGAGTGTACTGGGCGATGCGTTTGCCGTCGACAAGGCTCACGAGGACTGTTCGTTCGGCATCGGCGATGAGATTTGTGGTCGTTCCCGCACCAAAGGGCAGCTCCGCGAGGATCGGAGTACGAACAGACCATGTGGTTCCGGTGCGGAGGAGCACTTGCGCGTAGCCACTATCGGTTTCGCTCTCGTCGATACGACCGGCAATAATGATGCGATCAGCACCATCGTCGACAGGAATCACGGCAGTCGGAACACCTGCCAAACGGAACGGTGTATCTGCCAACGGTGTGAGGTTGACATCATACCCGTGTAGCTCGCCACCAAGCAGTACTGCAGGTGCCTCTGCCACTGCGACACCAAGCCAGATCGTGCGACCAATCGCCTGGAGAGTACGGACATCACTCCCTGGACCGAGCGGAAAGACAGCAGTCGCTAGAATAACCACCCGGCCGCCGACAACACGGAATGTCTGTATATAGCCACTCCGCCAATCGAGGCGACCGGCAATGTAGCCACGATCGCTCGACAGTGGGTCAGCGGTAATTGCCGTGACGTTCTGCCCATCGAGCGCAACTGCAGTCCCGAATTGCAGATCACTCAACCGTACGAGTGTGACCAGCGGCGAATCAGTCGTGAGTCGATTGCCGGTGTGGATGAGTACTGCCATGGTACCGGCGTTGCGGAGAATCATGCCCTGATAACGTCCGTTCGCCAGTACGCTTTGGGCAGTAATCGGCGCGATCGTTGGACTGTGTGTCGGGGCACGCGTTTGGGTTTTGGATGCAGTAGCGGTAGCTGTACGCAGGATGCGGGTGGCCGTCTTGGTACGCGTGCGCGACGGCGAGCCTGCTTCGACTTCTGCGGTAGCAGACCCGCTCAGCGCGGTCGTCAGCAGACGGGCTACAGCGGTTTGTGTCTGGACTGCCAGTGCCGTCTGTGTGAATGCCGTCGCGCGCCGGCTGGTAGCGGTCCGTGCAGCGCCGATTGTTTTGGTGACGGGCGCTGGTGTTGCAGTCAACGTCTGTGTGGGCGTAGCCGTTGCGGTTTGGGTGGCACTCCCCAGCGTCGCCTGCGCAGTAACGGTCAAAACAACAGATTGTGCGGTGGCCTCTCGGGCAGCGGTCAGCGTTGCATGACGACGACTCGTCCGGGTTGCATTGGCGACAATCGTCTGTGCTGCGGAGTGACTCACAGGGGTGGTACTCGCGGTGGGTGTTGCAGTACGAGTTTGTAGTGCCTGTGCAGTCGGTGCAGCGATGGCGGTTTGTGTCTGTGCCCGTGGGGGTGCGGCATCCACCGCCTGCGCCGACAAGCCGATCCGGGTAACCACACCATTGAGCGTCAATGCGAGTGCTGTTGCATCGTACCCAAGCGGAGTGGACACGGTGGGTGAATATCGGATGTCCAACACACAGGTGGTTTGTATATCGTCGATGACCGTCGGACAGCCTACCGCTGTGACGGTCCATGGTGCCCGTACGACGCCCCGACTCAGACGCACGGTAGTGCCGCGGTACGCGAGCACGATGCGATGTGCGGCGCTCGTGCCGCGTTGCACAGCGGCAAATTCTATGCCCATGGCGCTCAGTGACAGTGGTACCGCATCGGCACGCAGGGCAGCGACCGCTGCATCGACGGCAATCCGTGGTAGGACGAGGGGGTCACTGACACTGGCACGGGTATCATTCACACGTACGCCCGTGTCGCGCAAGATAGTTTGCAGCTGCTCGACTCCTGCTGCAGGGGCGATACTTTTGAGGACAGCCCATGTGCCGGCGACGTGTGGTGCAGCCATCGATGTACCCGAAAGCAGACCGTAGCTGCCACTGGGGTAGGCCATCGCTGACTGAATGGAATCACCCGGTGCAAGCACATCCAATAGGCGATCCCCGGCAAGCGTCGGCTGATTCGCAGCAGGTGCGGGGGCGTTCGAAAAGGAAGAAACCTGATCCTCATGCAGTAATCCTGCCCTGAGGGTATCGGTCGAACCAACGCTAATCGCTGACGAGATACAGGCAGGGTGACTCACGCCATTGGTAGTGCCGTCATTCCCCGCCGAAATGACCGTTGCAACGCCGACTGTTCGTAACGCATCGACATACGCTTTGTAGGTACCCATGCCGTCTACCAAATCTGCATCGCAGGCAGTAGCGGTCGGTTCGACGCCGAGGCTGAGATTCACCGCAGCCAACGTCCCCCATGCCGCATTGGTACGGTTAACGGTGAGATAATCGAGTGCCGCGAGGACATCTGATTCGAACGAGAGAACACAATCCGTGGTTGCAGCAATGCCACAGGCCTGCGCAGCATGGGTATGGTCAAACCGCGAGAATACTTGGATCGCAATGATTTTTGCAGCTGGTGCGACGCCGCTCGTCATCACTCCATCGACACGTGTCGGCCGACCGGCAACAATCCCAGCGACATGCGTCCCGTGATCGCATCCACCGAGACCATCGGGGCACGGAAGTCCACTATCGACACTTGTCGACTGCTCCGTCGCCCCAGGGCACAGGGGTGTTGCTCCGTGAGAAGGCGACAAGGTCGAAAAACAGGCTTCTTGGACCACACTCCCCAGCAAGAACGGATGCGTTTTGGCAACTCCGGTATCGAGGACCGCCACACTGCTCCCCGCACCGGCGTACCCTGCTGCATGACTGACACGCGCGCCAATACGCGTGGTACTCTCGGCGAGGGCAGGTCTATACAAACGACTGAGCCGTACCGTCGCCACCAATGGATCACCCTGCAAGGCAGCGATTTGCGCGGGCGTCGCGTCGGTAATAATTACCGGCATGGTCATTAAGCGCCGTGTGACCTGTGGGTCCAAATCGGGGTAGCCTTGCAGCAGGAGTGTCTGGGCACGGGCGATCCGGGCACGGCGTGGCATATCTGCAACAGAAACATCCACGTCTTCTGACCGCAGTGTAATAATCACCCGTTGCGCTGGCGCCTTTGCTGCCTGGCTGGTCGCATGCGCAGGCACAAGCAACACACAGACATACAGACACAGCATCACGAAGATGCGGTGTCCGATATTGCCTGGTAGGTATGGCTTGTGCATGCGCGCCTCGTGATGGTAACTGTGCTACATATTGTAGCAAGAACTACTCCACAAAAAGACCACGGAACGGGGTGATTCGTTCCGTGGTCTTGTTCAGCTGATGCCGTTGCTTACGATTCGCGATGGATTACCCCGGTCATACAGTGAATACCACCGCCACCTTTGCTGAGTTCGGTGATATCGACCTCATGGCATTCGACGTCGTGTGCCTCGAAGAGGGCTCGCATCGCCGGGTTCCCGGCAGGCATGACGACAACGTTCGGCGCAACTGGAACCATGTTGATGGCCATCCCATAATTGCTCACACCACGGGCATCCATGGCATTGATGATGGTGAAGCCCATTTTCTTGAGCAGTTCGTACGCGGCATGAGGCGAGTTATTGGGGACCATAACGGCCGTGCGCGGTCCGACAATGTTTATGCCGCCATCGATGTGGCCACAACCCCATGGCATGTTGACGATATGCGGGTCAAAACCCATACGCTTGAGTTCGGTCGCGACCTGATTGGCACCGTCGCTGTCGGTGCGCAAGCCCGTGGCGACGAGCACCACGCCGTCACGGACGTAGACGATGTCTGCACCTTCGAAGATGGCATCACCATGAACTCCATGGACAATCGGGATTTTGTTCGCGAGCAGCTGACGCGCCGAGACCCATTCTTCGCCTGCACGTGCGTGAGAAGCCATACGCGCCATGATTGCGCCACGCGGCGTCATGAAGAAGTGGTCGCGACAGAAGTAGATATTCGGCGTCGCTTGCGCGCCGGGATCGAGTTCAATGACTTCGATACCGAAGGAACGATACAGCGCAGTCAGCGTATCGTGCTCGCGGCGCGCTTTGTGTGGCTCGACGATATCATTCCAGAGTGCCGCTTCGATATCGGTAATCCCGTCGATTTCGATACCGGGACGATGCATCTGCACCCGACGTAAACGACCATACTCGGTGGTAACTCCTATGTTGGCAAGGGAGTCGGCAGCACGGCCAATCCAATTTGAGCCACCATGGGCTGCATGCAAAAACTCTTGGGTCATCAGAGACTCCTTTGTCACGCACTGATCTCGCCTATTGTAAAGCAGACGCACGACCCTCGATACAATTCGATTACAATACATCCATCCACACAACGGAGAGACACATGCACGAACACCGCACCACGATCGAACGGCTGCGTACGTTCCCTATCGCGTTGCATGCCGCAGTTGCACATCTCGATGCGGCGACACTGACTGCAACCCCGCTCACAGGCGAATGGAGCATTGCCCAGAACGTCCATCATTTGGCTGATTCGCATCTCAATTGTTACATTCGCTGCAAGCTCATTGCCAGCGAATCCGAACCACCGCTGAAGCCCTACGACCAGGATCAGTGGGCAGCGATGCCCGATGCCACCGACGCTGACTTGAGTACCTCGCTCGCCATACTGGCAGGTGTTCATGCGCGTTGGGCGGCGTTTTATGCAGACCTCCCCGCTGAATCATGGCTACGCGGCGGACTACACCCCGAGGCTGGTCGGGTGACATTGGCTTCATTACTTGTCAGTTATGTCAATCATGGTGATGGGCATCTCGACCAAATTGCGCGGACGCTCGCAGCTATTCCGCATCGATAGGAGGACTGCATGAATGACATAGGATTGCGCGGCAAGCGCGCGTTGATTACTGGTGGAGCATCCGGTATTGGTCAAGGAATCGTGAACGCGCTGGCCGACCAAGGTGTCGATGTCGTATTGACATACATCTCGTCAGATCAAGGGGCACAAGAGACCGTCGCATACGCACATTCCCGCGGAGTCCGTGCATCTGCGTTGCGTGCTGATTTGACCGACGAAGCAGCGGTCGTCAAAGCTGTCGCAGATGCGCAGACGTTCCTCGGGGGCATCGACATCCTGGTGACCAATGCGGGGGGTATTTTGGGTCGCAAGCCGACGCTCGAAATTAGTCGCAAAACATGGGACGATGCGTTCGCACTGAATGTAACCAGCACGTTTTTGTGTTGCAAAGCGGTCATCCCCACCATGATTGCCCAGGGCGGCGGGACGATTATTATGATGAGTTCGCAAGCCGCCTTCGATGGCGGCGGTGTGGGTTCGACCTATTATGCCGCCACCAAAGGGGCAATTTTGGCATACAACCGCGGCCTTGCCAAAGAACTCGCGCCACATCAGATCCGCGTCAATTGTGTCGCTCCTGGGTTAATCGACACTCGCTTTCATGATATTCATACACCGCCCGATATGCGTGCCGTGGTGCGTAGCCGGATTCCACTCGGACGTGAAGGAACGCCTGCCGACGTCGCCGGTGCCGTGGTGTATTTGGCATCCAATATGAGCGCCTACCTGACCGGTGAATCGATTATCATCAATGGTGGTCAGGCAATGTATTAGTCCTGCTGACACACCCAGCATCACGGTTGATTTTTTGTGCATGCCACACCCCGCCAGCGGGGTGTGGTTTTTTTGTTCGAACAGCCAGTACGTCGGATGCATATGCTCCGTGATGCAGGAAAGCGTCTTGCAGAGTTGTTCTGCATACGGTCAGAAAACGTGCGGTTATGTAGATTTCATAAATCGTTCCTTTCAATCCATACCCGTCACCACGGTAATCGTGTGTGGTTCATGTCGTCCATTCCAGTCTAGAAAAACTCTAGACAAATTAGATAAACGTGGTATATTTTTTACCAAATGATCAGCAAATTGAATCGAGAGGGTTCCATGCCACATGCATCTGGCCATGGCCGCCGCATCCTGACGCTCATACTGACGGTATGCACCGTTGGTGTGACATTTTTCATGCCCATGTTGCCCACCGCGGTACCGGAGTCGCCGAACCACACCCGCACGCTTGATGCTGCGACAACAGACCTGATTGCCCACGCGATGGGTACAGAATGGCACGGACCTGGTCCACAGGTTGTCGATTTTGGGCCGGTTGATCCCGCGGCTCCCGTCGCTGGTATGGATCAATGGTTAGCGAACAAAGCGACCGCTGCTCCACGCGCTGCGAGCTCACGTGATGCCGTTACAGACAAGCGCAAACTCTTGGTCATCCGTGTAGCGTTCAGTGGACAAACAACACAGCGATTCACTGACGCAGAACTGATGACGCAGTGGTTTGACCCAATGAACGTTCTGTTCACCAACATGTCGAACGGGAACTTCAAGGGCTGGGATGTCACCATCGTGCCACAAGTCACTCTCTCGACACCCCGCTCGACGTATGTTGTTGTCGATTCCGCGGGTGCAGATGCGTTATACAACGATGACACCAGCAACATTCAGACGTTAATCAATGCCACACTCGCGGCGTCAACCAAGAGTACCCTCGAACCACTCATTGAAGCTGCGGACACCGTTCTCATCCTTGCCACGAATGCAAATGCAGCGCGTATCCGAGCATTTAATTCATACCAACGAACATTTATGTTTGCGGCTCCTGATGTGCCAGATGTGAAAAACATGGTATTTCTCGACGAAGGAGGGACACGCGATACGCAGCTCCAGTGGGGAGCAATGGCGCACGAAATGGCGCATGCGCTCCAGGCGTATTCGGGATCCAGCGATTGGGATATCGGTCACCCGAGTAACTACAGTAGCAATTTCGAACTACTTGACGCGAACTATCCCGGCCACGTCGGAGCATACCTCAAGGGTGTCACCATGGCCAGTTGGCAACCTTCAGGGCAGACCATCAGCATCTCGAGCGATGGCAAATCGCAGTCTGATTCGTATTGTCTCAATCCCATTGAACTTGATTACCACAGTAATCCGACCCCGCAAATCCTCAAGATTAACATCA
>JBJONV010000116.1:0-3088 GCA_046051665.1 Chloroflexota bacterium | reverse complement strand
CATGATTATATGTTCGTGCGATTCTGAGAGTCAACCACTTTTTCCTACATATCTCTTCGATTTTCGCTATGCAAATCGTGTACATGCCAGTCTCTTTCTCATTTTTGCCGTTCTTTCTCCTTCTTTTTCATCGAGCAGCAGTCCACGATCACGCTGCACACACCAAATGTCATTTTGCGCATTCTATTCGTAAAAGAGTATCGTCTCTGTACTACAAAATAGTACGCATTCAGTACTACGAATCGCTTCGTTTTTTCGGCCACATTCACTGCAGGTGCGTATGCATGAGGAATACGTCGGTTTTCTCATCAAAATTTAATTAATTCTCATTCAAGCCAAAAATCTTTCAATGATGACGGAAAATTCTATACACTTTCAGTAAATAGGTACATTTTTGGGTGTGCAATGTTCGTGCAAACTATGGCAAAAAGGCGACAAAAGAGGTGCACATTCGTGATGACTGGTGTCAGGTATCTGCGACTTGACAGACGTATTAGGATAGTCATAGACACCACGTATACAAATGAAGCAAAGTGGCTATCCAACGGTACGCTGGTGCAATGGCCATGGAGGGTAGCGATGATCGATAAAATCCGCCATTTACTCGCGTTCTCTGACACGCCGCGCTACAACATCAAAGCGGTTGTCCAGCAGACGCAGGTGAATGTGTCGACGTTGCGTGCGTGGGAGCAACGCTATGGCGTTCCACAGCCAAAACGCACCGACCACGGGCATCGCCTCTATTCTCAACGTGATATCGAAATCATCAAGTGGCTCAAACTCGCCACCGAAGACGGTATCTCGATTAGTCAAGCCGTCGTCATGCTCCGCGAAGACCCCGAAGATGCCCCAGGTGCAGATGCTGTGCACGAACCGGTGCACCCACGTACCACGATTTCTGACGCAGGGTGGCCGGATTTGCGATCGCAACTCTTCGATGCGTTGGTCCAAGTCAATATCCGCCAAGCAAATGTGTTGTTAAGTACAGCGATTTCGTTATTTCCTGTCGAGTCGTTGGTCTACGATGTGATACTGCCTATCATGAGTGATTTTTCGGCGCGCTGGGAAGACGGCACCGGATGTATGGCCGTCGAGCAGCTTGCGGTCCAGATTATTCGCCAACGACTAACCAGCTTATTGCAAATCCACGCCCCATACAGCACGGGTCCAAGGATGGTCGTCGGTGCAACGAGTGGCGAACAGCACGATATCGGTGCGTTAATCTATGCGTTGATGATGGAGCAAGAGGGTTGGGAGGTCATTTATCTCGGACCAAGCCTTGGATTGACGGGGTTGTCTGACTTTCTGGTCCGCTTGTCGCCCGCTGTCGTCGTGTTGTCGGCGAGCATGATTGATCATGTCACGTCTATCCAGCAAGTCGGGCAGATGATCGCAGGGTTGCATCATCACGGCATCCATTTCGGATATGCCGGACGAGCATTTGTTCGCAACCCCGAACTATGCCAGCGCATGCCAGGGACATACATGGGTGATGACTTCCGTGTCGCGGTACAAACAGCGCGCCAAATCAGCGATGAGCTCGGTATCACTGCGCATGGGCAATCCATGGGGCGTCAACGCGACGGTACCACGAATCGTACACGGCTTGGGTTGTAGTAGGAAGCACCGAGGAGGACTCATGCGTGCACTCGAAGGTTGGCTCAATAGCAGTGGGAACCGCGTGGCCGCAGAGCTCGAAGAGCGTGGGGAGCAGATCTGCAAACTCGTCACCGAACAACTCAAAACCACCTATAAAAGTATCTGTGTTGATCCGACGAACCCTGCCAACGAAGACATGGTGCTCCAGGCGTACACCGAATCGCCACGGCGCATGCATCGCATTGTGCAGGTAGCATTGCGCTTGCGGGCTGTCGAAGTCATCGAACGTGAATGCATCTGGACACTCCAAACGTTGCCACGCTATGGTGTGGTACGACAGAACATGCATGCAATGGTGCGCTGGTACTTCGAGGCAGCGCGCACGCTCAGCAACATCGACTCCGCTGATCGGCGTTCCCTCGATATCATCGAAGGGCTATTCTTGTCGGCATTGTCTGGTCCCATCCCGACCAAGTAATTGTTTGCCTTCCACACCACCTGCTGGGTGGTGTGGTTTTTTGTGTCCGCGCTGCTTTTGTATAATGCTACAAGACAAGCAGATGGGGCCGTATGAAAACGTTGGTTTGTTTTGGCGATAGCATTACCCAAGGGACGATAGGCGACGCCTATGTACGTCACATTGCAGCAGAGCTGCCGCATGTGCATGTCATAAATGCGGGTATCGATGGTGATACGACGTTCAATCTCTTGCAACGACTCGATACCGATGTCCTGCGTCATCACCCAGATGTGGTCATGATCATGGTCGGCTTGAATGATTTCGGCACCGCATATGGGGAACAGTTGAGTCGGGCGTATTATCGGCGTGTCAAAAACGTTCCCATTGCAATCGATATTCCCGCGTTCGAGACCCTTTATGATGGGGTGATACGCCGCCTCGTCCAAGCCGGAGTGGTCACTGTACTGTGCACGCCCACGACCCTCGGCGAACTCCCAGATACTGCGGGGCAGTACATCCTCGATGGGTACGTCCGGGTCATCAAAACATTGTCAGAACGCTACGGCCTCACGCTTGTGGATGTCCGTGCTGCGTTCGTCGAGGCCATGCGTGCCGATCCCCGACATGGCCCTGAGTATCATTTGTGGCTCGTACCGTACGACGCGTGGCGGGTGCGGCGCGGCCTGACCTACGATCAGATTGCTCAGCAACGCGGTTTTCGGTTGCTCGTTGATGGGGTCCATTTGAATGGCACCGGAGCGACGTTGGTCGCACAAACCGTTGTACCTGTCTTGCAAAAACTCTTGCCGATGGAGTCATAGATGCTCGATTTTACTGTAGCGACGGCACATATCCCTTCAGTCTTGTTCCGTAATGCACACCCCGCTGTCCCTGTGCGTGGAGTTGCATACGATTCCCGCAAGGTCTCAACGGGTGACGTCTTTGTTGCGTATCGCGGTTTCCACACTGACGGACATGCCCATATCAACGATGCACTCGCACGCGGTGCAGTCGCCGTCATTTATGAAG
>JBJONV010000115.1:0-2704 GCA_046051665.1 Chloroflexota bacterium | reverse complement strand
GACAGTCGTTCCGGCAGAACCCTGAGTTGTTGCGCTTGCGTGAACGTGAGTTGATGGTCGAAATGCTCAAGAGCGGCAACATCTGGTTTGTTGATCCAAACACCAACTTGACCTTGTTGCTCGACAAAATGGCCAACGGTTCCGTATCGCCACAAGTACTCAAAGAGACAGGTATCATCACTCCGTAATCCCAGTCGCAAATCTTCTGAATAATCGGCACGTCGCACCAACACCCCCTCCGGTCAGCCGGCGGGGGTGTTTGCATCAATCACGCTTGATGTTCGAGAACCTCGCTCACGCATTGGCTTGTTTGCTCGGCGTATACCATACCGTTGGCACATGCGAACGCCATGCTGTGACACCCATCATCGGTACCTGCGCTAGACAATGAGAAATTCGTAGCCCCCACGATAGTTCGTGGGGGCTGGTTTGCGAGCGGAGCGACAGAACGCATCTGTCCGTGTGATGGACAAGCGAATTGTTTAGTGATCGAGATGATACGGGACGCTGACGATGACGACATTCTTGGTAAAGAGGAGCATCGTTTTGAGTGCCAATGCCGTTTGATTGTGCAAGAAGTTCTGCCACCAGCGGTTGGGAATGAACTCAGGCAACACGACCGTCAACACATCATCGTCGTAACGCTTTTCCATGCGTTGGATGTACTCACGAATGGGACGCATCAGCGAACGATACGGTGACGGCAAAATCTCGAGCTCGACACCACTGCCCCACTGTGCCCACTTGGTTTTGATCCGCTCGGTGCTTTCGGCGTCCATGTCGATATACAAGCCACGAATGTTGTCACTCGTCAGGGATAACCCATATTGCAATGCCGGGATAACGCCTTTGTGAACGCCACTAATCAGCACAATCACCGTATGGCGGCGCAATGCAACAGGTGGTTGTGCGTCGTTGAGCGATAACTGCTCGGCGACGTCCAAATAATGCTTTTGAATACTCATCAACCCGACCACAAGAATCGGTATGAGCACCATCACCGCCCATGCACCTTCGAGGAATTTAGTACCAGCAATGACAACCAGTACAACCCCGGTCACCGTGGCACCGAACCCGTTGATGAAGGCACTGCCAAGCCAACCCGGTGTCTTGAGGGTACGCCAGCGTTGCACCATGCTGAACTGCGAGATAGTAAAGGACAAAAAGACACCCACTGCGTACAGTGGCAGCAGTGCTTGTTCTCGTGCATTAAACGCAATCACCAGGATAGCCGACACGACACCCAAAAAGAGCACGCCATTCGAAAACACCAAACGGTCGCCACGTTGTGCAAACTGTCGTGGTAAATACCGATCGATGGCCAAGAAGTACGATAATCGTGGGAAGTCTGCATATGCCGTGTTCGACGCAAGAATCAAAATCAACATCGTCGATATTTGGATGACATAATAAACAATTGAAGAACCACCAAAGATTGCACGTGCCAATTGCGAATTGGCCGTTTCGGGCTCGGGTGAACCATCCGGAATAATCTGGTACGACTCTGCGAGTTGAGTAATCCCCAAGAACATCAGACTCAACACCACAACCATGATGATGAGTGTGATAGATGCGTTGCGCGATTCTGGTTTGTTGAATGCAGGGACGCCATCACTAATCGCTTCAATCCCGGTCAATGCCGTGCAGCCAGCTGCGAATGCCCGCAGTATCAAGAAAATCGTCACTGCATGACCGGCTTCTTCGTGCGGGATGTGGGGTACCGCTGGGATCGTGACCGTGCCGAAGTAAATGTTATACAACCCGGTCACAATCAAAACGGTCATGCTTGCAATGAAGAGGTAGGTAGGAATCGCAAACATGCTCCCAGATTCTTTGAGTCCGCGTAGATTGGCAAGAGTAAGAACGATAATCAAGCCCACGGCTATTTCGACACGCCACGGGTCGAGGGCGGGGAGGGCTGAGGTAATGGCCGCGACACCGGCGGACATACTTACTGCGACAGTCAGAATATAATCAATGAGCAATGAAGATGCAGCCACCAAAGAAGGGACTTTGCCCAAGTTATCGCGCGAAACGATGTACGAACCGCCACCTTGTGGGTATGCCATAATCGTCTGGCGATACGAAAAAGCCACGGTCACCAATAAGATGACAATCCCGATCGAAATTGGTGTTGCCAAACCCAGAGCTTCGCGGTTGGCATATAACAACGCGATTAAAATTGCTTCGGTCGCATACGCCACAGACGAGAGCGCATCGGACGAAAACACTGCTAATGCAGTTCGCTTGGGAAGGCGCTCGTGAGCGAGTTGTTCATTAGCCAACGGTTTGCCAACTAGGACTCGCTTCAGTTCAGAGAGCATGGTACATTCCAGTCATCAAAAAACCGCCAAACATCGTGTGGCGGCAGTGCCTCGCGGTGAAACGTTGCAGATAGTATCACGAATCTTAAAACAACGCAAGGGTTATCAGAGTTATTTGTCGAGGTGGTAAGGCACACTCACGACAACGACGTTTTTCGAAAAGAGCAACATCGTTTTGATGGCTAAAGCGGTTTGGTTATGCAAGAAATTCTGCCACCAGCGATTTGGGATGAATTCAGGGAGCACCACCGTAACAACATCGTCATGGTAGCGTTTTTCAAGCCGATGGAGATATTCCCTGATTGGACGAATCAGTGAGCGATATGGTGAGGGTAAAATTTCCAGCTCGACTCCGCTCCCCCATTGTGCCCATTTTTCCA
>JBJONV010000114.1:0-7356 GCA_046051665.1 Chloroflexota bacterium | reverse complement strand
AAAATCCACGCGATCACCGTTGAGGTCGCCAACTATGGCTCATAGTGCCTATCACGATGCTCCCAGCTACCGACCCGACATCGATGGATTACGGGCGATCGCCGTGCTCTCGGTTTTCTTGTATCACCTCGGCATTCCCGGCTTTCGCGGCGGGTTTGTCGGGGTCGACGTTTTTTTTGTGATTAGCGGATATCTCATTACTCGCTTGCTGCTGACAGAATACGACACGACAGGCAAGATCGACTATCGTGCCTTTTATCTGCGTCGTATTCGTCGCATTCTGCCGGTACTGACCGCAGTACTCTTTGTGACGAGTATCGCAGCGATACTCCTGCTCTCACCGACGCAGGTTGTCGCCTATGGTCAATCGTTGATAGCCACGGTTGCGTCGGGGGCAAATATCTGGTTTGCAGGCCAGAGTGGGTACTTTGATGGTGATGCGACGCTCAAACCGCTCTTGCATACCTGGTCCCTCGGCGTCGAAGAACAGTTCTACCTCATCTGGCCTTTGTGTGTCGCTGCACTGGCACGCTTACCGCGATGGCGCAGCATCTTTGTCGCGGCCATCATCGTTGTCGCAACCATCTTCTGTGCATACTGGCTCACATTCGATCCGACAGTTGCGTTTTTCTATATGCCGTTTCGGATCGGTGAATTTGCGGTAGGCGCACTGGTCGTTGTGTTGCCACCATTCACTGCGCACAAGCGCTGGGTCGCGCCGCTGCTCTATGGCACGGGAATGGTGGCAATTGCTGCTGTGGTGACGCGTTACACCGACACGACGGTGTTCCCGGGCTTCAATGCGCTCATCCCCTGCCTCGCGACTGGTCTCTGTATATGGACTGCTCCAGCCGCCGGAGCGCTGACACGCCTCCTCAGCAACAGACTGATGGTTCAAATTGGGCTGCTGAGCTATGTCATTTACCTGGTCCATTGGCCCGTTATCGTCTTTTCACCGTACCTGCGTGCATTCCGTGCTGCGACCTGGTGGGATGTCGCGGGAATGATTTTCGTCACGCTCGTCGTCTCGATTCTGCTCCATTGGCTGGTGGAACGTCCATGGCGCAACCCAACGATCCCTGTACGACGCCTTGCACTGGGCATCGGCACGGGGAGCTTCCTCTTAGCCATGCTGGGGTGGTCCATGTGGGCAGGAGCGGGTTGGGAATGGCGTCAGTGGGTCGTCCGCGGGAATCTGAGCACCGATGCAATCGCGACCGGCAAAAATGATCGGTTCCAAGTCAATGCCATTATGTGTGCGCGTCGTGCACTCGACTGTTCGCCACCAACAGACGGCAAACCACGCATCATCATCGAAAATCCCGTCCCACCGGAAAACAGCTTTTTGATTATTGGCGACAGCCATGCAGTCGACGCGCTTAATGCGCTCTACGCCGTGTTCCCCGAGGACCAGTTTTATCTGTCACAGCTTGGTGCCTGCCCACCGCTCCGCAATATCGAAGAGCGCGTCGGGAAGAACTTTGCAAATCTGACACAGTGCAAAACCTTAACCGAGAAGCGGTTCGACCTTACGTATCTGCGCCAGTTCGATGCAATAGCCATAAACGTACTCTATGTCCGTTATGAAGTAGCAGATTTACGCGCATACCTGCAGTTTTTGCATGATGGCGGCATTCGCAAGGTAATTGTGTTCGGTGATTTTGTGACGTTATCACGCGATTTGAGCGAAATTGCTACTCTCAATGGATTTTCACCGACTGCGATCGAACAATTCCGTGACAAAAGACCAGTCCTCGATCCACACCTCCGTGCGATGACTGAGGAATTCGGGTATTTTTACATCAGCAAATATTCCGTGTTTTGTCCCGATGGGGTGTGTGCATGGATCGATGCACAGCAGATTCCGTTCACGTACGACAAATCACACCTGTCGTTCCCCTACGCGAGTCGATTGCTGTTGCCCTATCGTGATGCGCTGCGCGATTTTCTGCAGCGATGACGGAACTTACAACACATCAGCCATTACACCAAGCCCTTGATCCGTGATATCGCGGAGGTGTCGGCGCATCCACACCGGCGCGTGCGCTGCCTCTGCACAGACCGTCTGCAAAGCGGTAGTACTCAAATGCGAGCGGAGTGACTCGATATGAGAATGCTGCCACGATGCTTGCCCGATATAGCGCATCGCCTGGATAACCGTCGCGGTCTGGGGGTGGATACCGACGACGAACCGCGGCGCTATCGGCCGTATCTGCATGGCCCACCACGGTGTCTCGATAGTGCGTGAGATACCGATAGCGGCGTACTCGTAGGTATCGCTTGGGTGCGTCACCAAGCCATATTGCGCTGCCGCAGTAGCACCGGTTGCAATCAACGGGCCTACCCCGATTGTTGCCAACATCTCGAGCACATCTGCGCGCGCTGCCGGCGCATACCCCAACCAGGGATGTGGGTTTGGATACAAATACACCCCATGGGCAATCCGCACCAGTACCTGCCGCTGTGTCATTCGAACCAGCGCTTGATCGACTGCGTTGCGTGCGAACCCATCACCACACCGTTCCGCACACCAGACGCTCCCCCTGCCGGCCCGGCGCATCCGTGCCGTCAACTGGGCTTCTATCGATTCAGCAGATGACTGCGTAGCTTCGTGTGTGGAATTCATCTCCGTGGCGTCTCACTGCTTCAATAGGTTACGTTGATGTCAGAAATATAGCATATTTTGTACACCCGTGCTTGTGGAATCGCAAGCGCCGTTCGCCGCGAATCATGCTAGGATTGAGGCAAATCATAGCGGAGGACACCTATGCAGCGCGTCTGCTTTATGCTCCAGGTCAAACCTGATCGTCTCGCCGAATATACACAGCGCCATGCCGCCGTGTGGCCAGACATGTTGGCTGCGTTATCACGCCACGGCTGGCACAATTATTCGTTATTCCTCAAAGACGACGGTTTACTCGTCGGATATGTCGAAACACCCGACTTCGCTGCTGCGGTCGCGGGGATGCAAACCGAAGACGTCAATGCACGATGGCAGGCCGAAATGGCTGACTTCTTTGTGCAGCTCGAGAACGGTGCCGCTGACACATCGCTCCTAACGTTGACCGAGGTTTTTCACCTCGCCTAAACACAAAAAAACACCCCTGCGTTGCCGCAGGGGTGTCCGCTCCTCTGGTTACACACAGACCCGCTGGAATTCACGGTCATTCATAAATACCATACGAAATGCGTCGAGGAAACCAATCATTGCGGGATACCCCGTCCAGCAAAAAGCCACACTCAAAACCGCCAACACACGGCGGCCGGTATAAAAGTACTGCGCGCCGACAAACCCCAAGAAAAACGCAAGGGCAATAGCGACTCCGCGGGAACGTGGTGTTTTGTGACGCGGTGCTTCGTCCATGTACCGACCAATGCGCCCCAGCATCCCGAGTGTCACCACTGAAGCTACTGCCACCAACGGGCCAACGGGATTCGATTGGGCTGCGGGAGGCATAGAGGTCACACCCAGTGGTGCCGTGGTAGCACCACGGGCGACACGACACGTGGGGCAATTGGTATCGAGCATGCTGGCCATCGCGCCACAATTGGTGCATGTCCACATCGCAGATCCTGGTTGGGTACTCATCGACCTCTCCCACAATTACTGTTGTACGTCTGTATGGTACACCAGTTATGCCTGATATGCACCATCATGGCGCCACAAATCGCTATACGACTCGCGTTGACGCATGACATGCACCGTCCCCGGGCGCACCAACAACGCGGTTGGTCGTGGCACCATGTTGTAATTGCTTGCCATACTGAGTGTGTATGCCCCCGAAACAGCCAGTGCGATGATATCGCCCACCTGAGGTTTTGCCAAAGCCGTCTCATGTAACAGCACATCGCCTGATTCACAATAACGCCCAGCGACGTTGACCACTTCCTCAGCAGCGGCATTGACCCGATTTGCTACCACAGCGGTATATCTGGCGCCGTACAATGCGGGCCGGATATTGTCTGCCATCCCGCCGTCAACATGCACCCAACGGGGCATATCGGCAATCGATTTGCCACCGACGACCCGATAGACCGCAATGCCAGCGCGGGCCACAATCGATCGTCCCGGTTCGAGCTCGAGGCGGAGCAGGGGTAGCCCATTATGCGCACAGGCATCACGTAGCGCCTCCCAGATTGCGCCTACCGCTGTAGCAATACTCGGTGGCTTTTGGCTGTCGGTGTAGGCAACGGCGAGGCCGCCACCGATGTTGAGTGCTTCGATCGTGAGCCCGTATTGATTGCGCAAGTAGGCGATGCGGTCGACCAGCACCGCTACGGCGGCGGTATGGGTCGCCGGATCGAAAATCTGTGAACCCAAGTGGGCGTGGACGGCCGTGAGACGCAACCCCGGGGCGTTCCGCAACAACTCGCCGACCTGATTGAGTGCTTCGAGGGGGAAGCCGAACTTCGAACCATGATGGCCCGTCTGAATGTGCGCATGGGTATCAGCAGCAATATCGGGCGTCACTCGGATTTGGATGGGAAAAGGCTGTTTACGGAGATTTGTCTTGTGGATGAGGAGCTTCAACTCATCGAAGTTATCCACCACGATTGCACCGATACCTGCAGCCAGTGCTTCATCGAGTTCCCGCGGCGTTTTGCCGTTGCCGTGCATATGGATGTGTGTCGCTGGCACCCCAGCATGGAGTGCCAAGGCGAGTTCACCACCCGAGACGACGTCTAACGCCAACCCTTCGGAATGCACGATTTGAGCAATTGCCGTGTTGAGCAAGGCTTTGCCGGCGTAGTGGACGATGGCATCGCTCGCACCGCACGCCCGGCAGGCATCCACATAGCTTCGACACATCGCACGAATGGTCGGCTCGTCATAGATATACAGCGGCGTGTCGTACTCGGCAGCCAACGAGACCACATCGAACCCAGATACAAACAAATGCCCATTGGTACCAATCCCGGCAGACATCGGCCAGACGTGACTCAGTGGCATGGTGACTCCATTCAAACATGTACGCGTTGCCGTCATTATACCCGTTGAGACGGCGTCCCCTTGCGGTCCACAAAAAAACCGCTCGAGGCTGTGCCTCGAGCGGGTGGATCGTCCGACCCTAGATAAGGGTGGCGGCGACTGCTAATGCGGCGTCGTAATTGGGGTGTTGGCCGGCGGTGGGGACGTATTCTGCATGGCGGATGACACCGGCACCGTCGACCACAAAGACCGCGCGTGATTCGAGGCGGACTTCTTTGATGTAGGTACCATAAGCAGCACCGAACGCCATGGTGCGGTGGTCGCTGGTGACGACCAAGTTCTTGATTTCGTTTGCACCACAATAGCGGCGCAGCGCGAATGGCAAGTCTGCCGAGACCGTCAACAAGGTGATTTTGTCACCCATGCGGCCGGCTTCTTCGTTGAATCGTTTGGTCTGCAGGTCACACACGCCGGTGTCGACCGATGGGATAACACTAATCAGCATCGGCTTGCCGGCCAGCGTTGCGCTGTCGACATCCTTCAAATCCTGACCGAGCACGACAAAAGCCGGTGCTTTGTCGCCGACCTTAAGTTCGGGGCCAACCAGGGTTTTGGGTCCAATAAAATCAAATGCGTTTGCACGTTCCATCGCGGTACTCCTTGTATGATTCCACTTTCAGTGTACCAAAATTTCACTTGCTCCCCAGAGGCTTTCTTTGTAGGCAGAAAAACACGCACGGCAATTGCCGTGCGTGTACCATTCCTACAATTTCGCCCATGCTCAGCAGCCACGCCACGCCAGGGGGTATGGTGCCTGCGGCGTCGGAGAAACACGGTTGACTGGGCTCCCATTCCCACTCCACCGCAACCACCCGCCCGTGCGTCTTGTTGGTGCGGTACACCCCTATATCTGGCGCGTCATCTCGTACTGATACACAAATGCCGTCCAACCCAATTGCTCCAACGAATGTGCCATCCACGACCTATCTTCGACATTCACAAAACGCAGTGTCGCAGCGTCTGTCTGCGCCGCCAGTGCATCGATGACGGATGAAACGTCTATCCGTCCGCGCCACTCCGGCAGGATGCCTATCTGCATGACACTCCCCGTGTGGCGTTGCACAATGCCGTATGCACGAATGTTGTCTGCCTCATACATTCCGACGACTACATAGTCACTCGGTGCATTGCGATACGATGCAAGCGCCTGTTGTCAACTTGGTTCATACCCGTTGGAGATGATTTCGTTTATTTCTGACGGCAAGCTATCGATGACGAGCCATCCTGCTGGCATCACCCGTGCCGCAGGATACGCACATTGATAACAGGCAAATCGGCGCTTCACCACAAATCCTCGACGTTCATATAACCGTTGTGCTGCAGTATTTTGTTCGAGCACTTCGAGGACGAACGACACCACCCCTTGCGCACGGAGGCCTTCGATGACCGCAGTGACCAACTGACTGCCGATATGCTGATTCTGATGCGTACGCACCACACCGGTCGCTACATCATAGGCACACCGTTCACCGTCAGTGCCACGTATCCCCACCAACACAAACCCTACCAGCTGACCATCATCGAAACAGCCGACCGACATACCAGGATGGTAATCTCGAATGGCCATCATCTGCAGTAATGCTTCCTCAGACAATGTCATCGGTACATCGTATTCACTGAATGCATCGACGAATGCCGCATGCAATTCAGCCATTGCTACACCTTCCATACTCCGAAACTCCATCCCCTCCTCTGCTTTCATCGCAAAATCTACTATCTACTATCTACTATCTACTATCTACTAACTGATAACTGATAACTGATAACTGATAACTTCTAATGCTTTCGTTCCGTAATCAACCCCGGCCGCACCCCTAACCCCATCGATGCATCAATGACCGCGCCGTGCATAGGCGTCGAATATCCGGATGCCAAAAACGTCACAATGTGGGCGATATCCTCAGGCGTTATCAAGCGCCCTTTGGGCATTGAGGCACGGAATTCCGCCTCCTCGGTAGCCGACATCCCCTGCAACGTACTGGCTTGGAACATCGGGGTGTCCGTTGCGCCCGGGCAAATGGCAAAAACATCAACCATGGTCTGGGTCAGCTCCGCAGCCAACTGTTTGGTCATGAATGCCACTGCTGCTTTGCTCATCCCATCCGACAATCGGAAGCCGGGGAAGTTTTGTATGCCCCCACCGACAGAACTAAAGTTAATCAGCTTGCGAGGTATCGTTGTCAGCGTGGTCTGCGCGGTCGCCAGAAAAGCCTGACAGACCTTCAAACTGCCATCTGCATTAATCGCCAACATGACCGAATCCTGCGTCTCTGGATCCTCTGCATAGGCACGTACCGTAGCCGACCCGACTGCAGCAGCATTGACCATGATGTTGACCACCCCCCAGCGCGCCACGACCGCATCCA
>JBJONV010000113.1:0-10524 GCA_046051665.1 Chloroflexota bacterium | reverse complement strand
GTTGCTTTTTCTTCGATGAGCACTTTCATGTTATCGAAGTAGCCTTCACCACCCTGACGGAGTGCGCCACCGTAGACGTCCGTGGCTGCGTCAGCGACCAGCTTGGTCTTGCCGCCGCTCTTTTCCTTGACCTGCTGTGCCAAAGCGAAGAAGTCTTCCCACTTCTTGCCCTTGGTGTGCGAGATCAGCTCTTCGATGGCCTCTGGCTCGGTTGGCAGACCTAACTTCTCCATGACGTCGGTGCGGTACCAGACGCCGGCAGGACCGATGTCCCATGGCATGGCGACCAAACGACCGTCAGACGTGGAGCCCTGGGTCCACTTGTACTTGACCATGTCCTTCTCGTACTTGCCACCATCGAATGGGGCAGCCTTGAGGTCGGCCAAGCCGCCCTTGGCGGTGAAACCACCAACGCGACCGATTTCGAGTGATGCGATGTCCGGAGCACCAGTGCCTGATGCGAAGGACGTCAACAACTTGTCGTGTGAGTCTGCGAAGGGAGTGTTCACAAAGGTCACTTTGGCGCCACGGTTCAACTTGTTGTACTCGTCAGCCCAGATTTGACCGTTGGAATCCCACCACCAGAACGTCAAGTCGACGACAACCTTGTTGCCTTCGGCTGGAGCTTCTGCAGCAGGCGCGTCGCCGGATGCAGCACCACCACATGCAGCCAAAACGCCGGCTGCACCTGCAGCACCGACGCCTGCGGCTGCAAGCCGCAAGAACCGTCGACGCGTCAGGGATTTGTCATTCATCGCCATGATGGATCCTCCTCCATTGGAAGAAACAACTCCGTAGAGTTGCCGGTATGGATAGGCCATACCTACGATAGAATTTTTTCACCACAAATGAAGCCATGCATAAGCTTCCGCACTGTATGAACTTCCGACTTGGGTGATAGGTAGATTATAGAGAAGTATTTTGGTTTGTCAAATATGTGCATTCATATTCGCGATGTTTGGTCCGAATGACCAATTCGCCGTTTTCGTTGCAACAGATTCGATGACTAGCAGTTTTAATTGCGTACGAATCGTGGAATATCTGTATATGTCGATGCCAAAGTGTTGATCTGCAGGGGAATCCTCCCAATCAAACGTTTTCTCTGCCATATCGAAATATACACGCACTGCCACGGAATCGTACCAACGCGCGGATGCAATGGTATCTTGGGAGCGTCGTTTTTTGAGAATGTGTGTAGTGTGGGGGCGTATGCGCGTTACCGGAACGCACCGAGTTTCACTATGCACGAGAAAATGCTTCGACGAAGGTATCTCGCAGCGAACGACGTTTGTCCATGCGTTCAACGCTCAGCGGGACAGTGGTAAGTGTTCTCGCTGCGTTGCACCACACGGCACCCACCTCTTGGCCACCGCAGAACGCATCGGTGCCGATGAAGGGACCTGATTGATGTGCTTGTAGGAGTGTCGGTACGGTCCCGGTGTCTGCACACAAGAGGAGTTGGGCGTCTGCGTCGGTGCTGAGGTCTGTCGCGAGCGCCACCGCTGCTTCTGGCTGGACGGAGCGTTCAGGGATGGCACAGACAAGGCTCGGACCAGCGATAAACCCGCCGGCAGGCTGGGTGAGTCGCCAACTGCTCGGAGCGTCGCCTACGGCACGCATCAACGCCGATTGCATCCAGCGACCAGCGATAATGAGACCTGTATGCTCATGCATGATTCCTTGATACCAGTTCCCAGAAAAATGACGTTCTGCACCACTGTGTTGCTGTGCTTCTGTCTGTCGGCCTGCTGTCAGGACTGCATTCTGCCACTCCGCCGACATATTCACATCGTGTTGGATGGCGTGATCGAGTGCCGGCAATACAAAGTCATCGAGCGTACTACTGAGGAACGGACCGATGGGGAGTGCGTTTGCTGCTTGTGCTAGGAACGTTTGGAACGAATCGACAGTTGTTCCAAATGCGGTAGCAACGGCTTCGGGACGCGCGTCGGGTAAAAACGTCGCGAGCAGGTCTTTTGCATACCAGGCGCCAATCGGATTCACCGTCAGCGGGATGGCAAAACGCACTCCATTCATGTCCGTTGATTGCTGAAGGCCGACTGACGTGTGTAATCGATCGGTGTTGGGCGACACGTCCAATTGCCGCCATATCTGACGTGGCTGCCATTCGCCGATGAATGTCGCATCGGTAATAACGGCATCGGGGGGTGGTCGTTCGCCGCGTAGTGCTTCAGAAAGCCAGAGCTGCAATTGCTCGGAGGGAATCACACGGCGCGTCAGCGGGACGCGTGGATGTGCGCCACGCCAGCGTGCTAACGCACTGTCTATGCCGTAACTGGTCGTCCAGATAACCAATTCACGTGGTGCCAACAGCGCTGGTGCGGCGGTAGGAAGCCAGGCAGCAGGATCAGTGGTGCAACTGGTAAGGATACCCGCTGATCCACCGACAATGGCACGTAAAAATCGGCGACGTGTTATTGACACCGCAGTTCGATGACCTCGCAGACATAGTGGACGATTTGAATGTGCATTTCTTGGGTGCGTCCCGAGTCGAGTGACGGTACGATGATTTCGTGGTGTGCCATTCCTTTGGCTTTCCCACCGCCTTTGCCGAGTAACGCTATCGTCGTGAGGTTACGCGCACGAGCTGTCTCGAGTGCATTCAGGATGCTCTGGGAATTCCCGCTGGTACTGAACACAACCAACACGTCACCGGGTTTTGCGTGGGCTTCGAGTTGGCGCGAAAACACCTGGTCATACCCGAAATCATTGGCAATACAGCTCATCGCCAATGCATCAATACTCAAGGACAGTGCGGGCAAGGCCCGTCGGTTGGTGCGATAGCGCCCGGAAAGTTCTTCGGCAAAGTGTCCCGCATCTGCCGCGCTACCGCCATTCCCACAGGTGTAGAGCGTATGATTCGCCAGCACGGCATCGGCGATGACCGTGGCAATCGATTCTATCGTCGGTGCCTGCGTCAACATCGCGGACATGAGCTGTTGCGTGGCTTCGATTTGACTACGATATGAGGCACTCATGCAGGTTCCTCGGTGTGGAGTTTCATCACTTTGAAACTCTCGGCAAGTGGGAGGTTGGCTGCTTTGCCGTCTTCGGCAGCCCACTGACGGATAAACGCACCGTCACCGACCTCGACCTGGCTTTTGTGATGGCGGAGTGCATCGAGTTTGGTATCGAAGTCTTGGCTGATATCGACCCACGTATCGGGGTTGGCTGCGCCGGTAATCCAGACTTGATGTACTTTGTGCGGTTCGAGTCCTTCATCGAGGAGTTCACGGAAGATAGGGCGTGTCTCGGCGCTCGGGAAGACTGCTTCGAGGGCGGCAACCGCAGCAGCGCGATGATCAGCGTGATTGAGGTAGCTATTGCCGTAGTACCAGGCGGTCGGATCGCCGCAGACGACAATAGTCGGTTTGTAACGGCGGATCAGGCGCGTCAGTTCACGCCGTAAATCGATGGTGGGCTGCAGGACACCATCTTGGTAGCCAAGGAAGACCAAATCCGACACGCCAGCGACATCACAGGCGCCGCGTTGTTCCGCTTGGCGGATCGCGACGAGTGCTTCACGGGTCATGTTCGGGTCGTTGCTGCCGGCACTGCCATCGGTAATAATGACATAATCCGCCCGTGCACCTTCACGCGTCCATTTGGCAATCGTCCCGCCCACCATAAACTCAGGGTCGTCTGGATGCGCAAAAATCACCAGAACCCGCTGTTTGGCCATGTCCATTGTGAACCTCATTGACTACGAATACGTGTAGTATACCGGAATATTGCAACTTTTCGCCGTCACCTTGCGTCTGTGTGCCGTTACGGCCTAAACTGATTGAAAGGATTCGTATGCAGCCTCCAAAATCCATTCCGCTCCCTATTCTCTTGGTATCGATTTTGTTTAGTGTGATTTATATCATCAACCCCACTGCTGGTTTTCTTGAATTCATCCCGGACAATTTGCCGTTGATTGGTAATCTCGACGAAGCAGGTGCCACCGCACTGCTCATCTGGGCCATCAATGAATGGCGCAAACAACGCGATTATGGGTATATACCACCACGCGATGTCACGCCAAAGTAAGCACGTATCGAGGCAGATGTGAGCCAAAAGAAACCACCCCAACGGCACTCGTTGGGGTGGTTTGTTCATGCACACGATTTAGAGTACGGCGTACGATTTGACTGCTATCGTTGCTTCGGGATTTGGCATGAGCACGTTGGCGAGGACTTCGTCGATGGTATCGACCGGGATAATCGTCAGCTGGGCACGTACCTCTGCAGGGACTTCGTCGACGTCGATTGCATTGCGGCGCGGCAAGACGATGGTCGTTATGCCTGCACGGAATGCACCGAGCACCTTCTCACGGATGCCGCCGACGGGCAGGACGCGACCGCGGAGCGTAATCTCGCCGGTCATGGCGACGTCGTCGCGTACGATGCGACCCGTGGCCGCAGAGGCAAGTGCCGATGCCATGGTGATACCGGCAGATGGACCGTCTTTGGGGACTGCGCCACCTGGGACGTGGATATGCAGTGCTCGCGTATCGAAAAAGTTGGAATCTATACCTAATGCCTGACTGCGGCTACGGATACACGTCAATGCAGCTTCTGCACTTTCGCGCATGACATCACCGAGCTGACCAGTGATGCGCAGTTCTTTGCTCCCTACCAGGACTGCCGCTTCGACATAGATAATATCTCCACCGACTGCGGTCCAGACCAGGCCGGTCGAAATACCCGGCTGTGCGATGTGTTCGCGGTCTTCGGCATAAAAGCGTGGTTGTCCAAGCGCATTCATCAACCAAGCACGATCGACGAGGATCGGCCGTTCGGTCGCCGGGTTTTCTTCGAGCAGACGAGCCACCTTGCGCATGGCGTTCCCGACCTGGCGTTCGAGGCCACGCACTCCCGATTCGCGGGTGTACTGCTGGATGAGTGCTTTGAGTGCTTCGTCGTCGATGACCACGTCTTCGGCTTGGAGTGCGTTGGCACGCATCTGCTTGGGGACGAGGTGGTGTTGCGCAATGGCGAGCTTCTCGTCTTCGACATAGCTACTGAGCTCGATGATTTCGAGCCGGTCGCGGAGCGGTGCCGGAATGGTGTCGATGGTATTGGCAGTCGCGATAAAAAAGACGTTACTCAGGTCGAATGGCACATTGAGATAGTGATCGGTGAAGGTGTTGTTTTGCTCGGGATCGAGGATTTCGAGCAAGGCAGAGGCTGGGTCACCGCGGTGGTCGTTGCCCAGTTTGTCTATTTCGTCCAACAAAATCACCGGATCGGCACTCCCGGCCCGGCGCAACTCTTGGATGATGCGCCCCGGAGCAGAGCCAATGTAGGTCCGTCGAAAACCGCGCAACTCTGCTTCGTCGCGCACGCCACCGAGGCTCATGCGGACAAAACTGCGCCCGAGTGCTTTGGCAATGGACTGGCCGAGGCTGGTTTTGCCCACACCGGGAGGGCCGACGAGCGCCAAAATCGGTTCCCGGCTCCGTTCACCGGGCTCGATGGGCAACAGACTGCGACGACGGCGTACGGCTAGATACTCGAGGATACGATCTTTGACTTTGGTCAGCCCGTAATGGTCGCCATCGAGGATAGATCGCGTATGCGCGACATCAATGGTGGCACCACTGTGTTTGTCCCAGGGCAAATCGGCCATCCACTCGAGGTAGGTACGGATGACCTGATGCTCGGGGGAGCTGTTGCTGATGCGCTGCAAGCGACTAAGCTCGCGATCGACTTCTTTGCGGGCGGCCTCGGGGAGTTTGACCTCACTGAGGCGTGTCCGCAGTTCTTCGATGTCGTCGAGGCTGTCGGTATCTTCGCCCAGCTCCTTTTGGATGGCGCGTAACTGCTGGCGGAGGTAGAATTCACGCTGCTGCTTGGCCGTACCGTCTTCGACCTCGGTGCGGATGCGCTGCTGCACTTCGAGCAGATTGATTTGCTTGCGATAGAAGTCACGGACAAAGCGCAAACGGTCGGCGACATCGATGGTGGTCAATAAACTGATGCGCTCTTCGAGGGTATATTCGGGCGCGTAGCCCGTGTTATCGGCCAACTGCCGTGGATCTTCGATGTTGCGCACGAAGTTGCGGATTTCTTGGGGGATGTCACCGCGCAACTCGAGGACAGCATCGATGGCAGCGTGCACTTCGAGCTTGAGCGCGGTGAAATCGTCGGATTCGGTAAATGGCTCATCGACGGGTGTATGGGTCGACCAGACTATCTCGTCGACGACTTCGAGGTTCGACAACGTCGAACGCCCAATGCCTCGCAGGATAATCCCGTTGCTGCCGCCAGGCAGGCGACCGACCTGCTCGATTTTGGCGTAAGTTGCGATGGGGATGAGGTGTTCCTCGTCGTCCGAGTCTGGTTGTTCGGGGTCGCGGATGGCGACCAATACATGCCGATCGTGTGCTTTGCTGGCTTCTGCGACTGCAGAAAACTCGTCATTCAGCGGAATCGACACAACCGTAAAGGGCAAAATAACGGTCGCACTGAGGCGGAACACGGGCAACTTGTCTGCCACGGTGTGGGGGGCTTCGAGCGGGGTGGTGGGGACATTTATCGGAGGCACGAAATGTACTTCACTCATTGATGGTCTCTTTCTGTAGTGCGCGAAGAGCGCGCAATGGATTGCACATTCACTACAGAAGGTATTATCCCGACCTGGATTAGCACTGTCAATGCGAGAGTGATAACTCTAACACTCTGCTAACGGAAGAAGGAGGTATCAGTTATCAGTTGTCAGTTATCAGTTATTAGAAGTGAGTAATGAGTAAAGATGAATGAGTAGTTGGATACGATTGCTGGGGGAATGTTGGTATAAGATGTGTATCGACGCAGGACAATCGTCTTTTTGGCGTTGTACCACACCTATATCCGACACGAACCGTGAATGTGTCTGCTACAGGGGCAGCAGGGCATGATGTAAACTTAACATAATCAAAAACCACTTATCGATGGAAAGGAACTTCTCATGTACCGATTAATCGTATTGATGTGTATTGTCTTGACATACAGCTTCTTCCCAGCACAGAGCCATGCTGGCCAGACTGCCATGCTCCCGCGCGGGGGCTTGATTGCACGCCCGATAAGTGTCATGATCGACAATCACAGTGATGCACGGCCACAGAGCGGCTTTGATCAGGCTGCGATGGTGTTTGAGGCATTGGCCGAGGGTGGCATTACGCGCTTTATGTTTGTCTACAACGCCGATAACCCCATGCCAGAGGTTATTGGGCCGGTGCGCAGTACACGCCGCTACTATGCAGAATGGGCTGCCGGATTATCGGCCGTCCATGTGCATGCGGGAGGTTCCCCAGAGGGATTGGCGATTGCGCAATCGAATGCCAAAATCGTCAATGTCGATGGGCTGTTGCGCGGAACCTGGGCGACGTTTTATCGGAGTAGTGCGAATGTGATTCCGCATAATTTGTATACCAGTGGAGCCCAGATTAGCAGTTACGTGGCTTCCAAAGCACCGCAACCCATCGGTGCCCGCCAAGCGGATGGGTCGATTACCCCTGTGCTGGATGGCGGCGATTATATGGGCTACCTGTATCGGCAGCCGGTCGACCGTGCCCAACGTTCTGCTGGGCAGCAGGTGCATTATTCGTTCTTGACGCGGCGTACCAGTGCCGATTGGGCATACGACGCAGATGCGAATGTCTATGTGCGTTCGGTAGACGGCCGCATTGCCCGCGATGGCACGACTAAAAATCCGATTGCCGTGACGAATCTGGTGGTGATGGAAGCCGCCAGTGAATTGATAAGCGGCGACGAAAAAGGCCGTATCGAGCTCGGATCAATCGGAACGGGTCGGGCGAAATTGTTCCAGGAAGGCCACGAATACGACGTCACCTGGCGGAAAAACTACACCGAAGGGCGCCTCCGCTTCTTTTATTTGGATGGCGTGACCGAAGTGCCGTTTGTGGCAGGCAATGCCTGGATTGCCGTGGTGCCGTGGATCGAGAATGTGCGGGTCCAGTAGATAATCACGGTGTATACGCACTCAGCGGCGTATCGGAGGGACGATCACGCAGAGACGCGGAGGAGTGACGATCACGCAGAGACGCAACGAAACGGAGAACGCGGAGCAGGGGCGACGTGCACGTCGCCCGTAGATGCAATCCATACACGGTGGGCATGACGACCTCGGCCTTGATCGTAATCTCCGGATGATATGAGCGAGGCTTTACAAAAGCCCCGCTCGGTTTTTTTCGTTATAACCCGAATTGTTTGAGGTAATTGCGGCTGATGGTGACGCTCTCGAGCGGGGTCGCCTTTTGGGTGACGTCGGTTTCGGTAATCAACCAGCCCGAGAAGTTGACTGCTGTGAGGGCCGCCATAATCGCTGCGAAGTCGATGCACCCCTCACCCAACTCAGCAAAAATGCCGTGCGCCGTAAACGTGCCATAGTCCCATTCGGCGGCAGCACCGCGGGCACGGACTGATTCGTTGATGTCCTTCAGGTGCATCGTTTTGATGCGTGGGGCATAATCGCGTACGAATGCAACCGCATCGTCGCCGGCCCATTGCATGTGACCGGTATCGGGCCCGAGGAAGACCAGGGAAGGGTCGGTGAGCGCAAGGAGGCGATCGGTTTCGGCGCGGGTTTCGATAACCGTGCCGACGTGATTGTGGAATGCGATCGACACGCCGTGCGCCAGCGTCGCTGCACCAACGGCATTGAGATTCTCGGCGAATGCCTGGTATTGGTCATCCGTCAGGGCATCGGCAGCGGTGACGTGGCCGGCCGTTTGTGCACGGGTCAAGCCGCGGGAGGTTTTGTAGTCGAAGCCGCCCGGGGCGACATACAACGTGTCGCAGCCAGCAGTAGCGGCGAACGATGCAAAGCGCTTGGCTTTTTCGACGAATTCCGTGCGGCGGCTTTTTTCCCAAAATGCGGTCCCATAATACGCAGGAGCAGGCAAGAGCCCGTGCTTTTTGTACATGGCAAGGGTGTCGGCATCGCTCCGATGATCCTCGGGACCACAGGGTGCGCCGGCATAGCCGGCTGCGGCGATTTGCCCCAAGACATCGTCCTCTGGGGCGAGCCATTCTGCGCCATTGGGACCAAAGCGTACCCACGTGATTTGCCCACAACCAATCTGGATTGCACCCATCTCAGACTCCTTTGTCTCGCGAAAAAATGCCGGGAATGCCCCTAGTATAGCCCACACACCGATCAGGGTTGGATGGTGAACGGCGTGCGCCAAGCGCCGTCTACACCGCCCTCGATGACCATGCGGGCACCATCTGCAGGGCGATAGAAGCCCCATTCGAGGGTATATGCGCCGGGTGCAAGAGGTGCAGGCAGGGGAACGTCGCCGTTGAGGACCACGAGCTCGTTTGTCTTCCACGCACCAATCGGGTAGTCGGCCCGGGGCAGGGTGACGCGTTGGGCGATTTGTGTGCCGTGTGCATCCAGGATGTGCACAAACAACCACCATCCCGGCTCGCTCACTGGTGCCGTAACGGTCAGATATCCATTGACCTGTAGGGTCGTGGCATCGGGGCGTGCCGGGATGACGGCATCGGCATGCAACGGGGTCGGACGAGCGCGTTCTGGCCCCACGCCCAGACGCACGCCCAGGATGCGTAGTCCATCGCTCGTCTGAGCGGGTGTCCCTATGACGCGCAATGCGGTGGTGGGGTTTTGGGTATAGATATCGAATGCTTCGCCATTGCCACCTGCCGCCGTATTGGCGTACTGTATGTGCAGCGTGAGCCCATCAGGGACAACATAAGCAGGCCATTGGCTCCGATTGACGACCAGCGATTGCATCCCTGCCGCCTGCCACAAGGCGAGTTCGGTGGTTTTGTTGGTGGCGGCAGCGCATGAAGGAGTTTGTGCAGCGTTGATGACATCGAGTGTACAGACAGGGACGGCTCCGAGACCCAACGCGCTCACCGCGGTATCGACCTGCAATCGATTGTAGGGTTGTTCGAGGGTGCGATGCGTTTGGATGGTTTGGATGGCGATAGGCACAATCAGCACGATGCCAAGGATTGCGGGGATCACCCGTTTGCCAGGCAGACGATCCCACAGCCACTGAGCCGCGACCGCGAAGGCGATCGGCGCGTAGATGACCAGCGGCATGATATTGCGCATATAGTGCCGTTCACGCGATAAGAAAAAGACGAGCTCGATGGCCAGTACGACGAGGAACGCGCGTTCGAGGGGAGTGCCTTTTTTGGTAATGAGAAAGAAACCGAATAGCACCAGTGGCGTCGCCAGGAACGGCCAGCCCTCACCCCAGAAAAACGCCACATACAGCTGCCATGCCCACGGTGCATTGCCGGGGTCGCGCCGACTGTAATGCGACACCTGGGAGTTCATATCGGCGAGGAATTGCTGCACACCGACGAGTAATCCTGGCGTTGTGACGAAAAACCCCACCACACACCCTACCGCTAATACACTCAAAGAAATAATCAGCGGTCGCCAGCGCCGCGCCTGCACAAGATGCACCTGCGTCGCAGCAGGCACCAGCACCAACGCCGCCAGGTTATATTTGGTGCCGATGGCCAGGCCGACGGTCAG
>JBJONV010000112.1:0-25973 GCA_046051665.1 Chloroflexota bacterium | reverse complement strand
TCGGCGTCGAGTGGGCCATGGTCCAAATCAACAAGCCCCAGCAGCACAATCTGGCGTATTATAAGGCGCTCGTTGCGCGGTTTGCATCGTTTGGGATGAAAATCTATCGCATCACCAACCTCGGCGTCCACAACTCACCCGAAATGACCTTGAATCTCCCCGGGCGCGACGCCAAAATCGAAGAATTCAAGCGCTTCATCGACAACCTCGGCGCTGCAGGTATCAAATACAACACCTACGCACATATGGGCAACGGGATCTGGACGACTGGCCATGTGCCAGGTCGTGGCGGCATGAGTGCCCGGATGCTCGATATCAAAAACGCCAAGGGCCATTGGGATGGCAAGGTGTACGAAGGCGAGCTCACGCACGGCCGGCGCTACAGCGAAGAAGAATTATGGGAAAACTATACCTACATGATTCGCAAAATCGCCCCTGTCGCCGAAAATGCCGGTGTCTACATCGGCATCCATCCCGATGATCCGCCGGTCTATGACCTTGGCGGCATCCCACGATGTATGTTCGGTAACTTCGAAGGCTACAAAAAAGCCATGGACATTGCCAGTAGCCCCAACATTGGGGTGTGTCTATGCATCGGCTGTTGGTTGGAGGGCGGCGAAATCGGCATGGGGAATTCCGTTACCGACGCGATTCGTCATTTTGCGTCAAAAAACCAACTGTTCAAAGTGCACTTCCGCAATGTGACCAACGCCATGCCCGAACCATGGGTCGAAACACTGATCGACAATGGCTACCAAAACATGTACGACGTGATGAAGACATTGCGCGACGTTAACTTCGATGGTTGCATCATCCCCGACCACATCCCAGCCTTCATCGGTGGTCCAAAAGTCGGGACTGCATACTCCATCGCCTACATGCGCGCGCTGATCCAGGCTGCAAACCAAGAACACTAATCAGATATCAGAGATTAGAAATCAGAAATGAGAGATCGAGTGGGGCTTTTGCAAAACGCCCCACTCGATCTCTACAGCAACACAACCTGTAACCTGTAACCTGTAACCTCTTACGGGGTCCAAATCGTGCCGTCTGGCCAGCGAGACTGGGTCCACTCGACGACTTTGTTCTCGGCAGGGAACTTCGCAGCTTTGACTTCGTCGAAGTCGACACCCCAGCCTGGCTTGTCGTTGACATACACATAGCCGCCGTGGACTTCTGGGCAGCCCGGGAAGACTTCGTACAAGTTTGGCCCGAAGTTGATTACTTCTTGGATACCAAAGTTGCGGCTCGACAAATCCAAATGCACATTTGCTGCATGCCCAATCGGCGATACATCGCCGGGGCCATGCCATGCTGTCCGAATCCCAAATTGTTCTGCGAAGGCAGCCAATTTGCGGGCTGGTGTGACACCACCGATTGCCGAAACGTGCGAGCGGATATAGTCGATGAGCTGCTCGCTGATGAGTGTCTTCCACTCGGCGGCATTGACATGCAGCTCACCCATAGCGATCGGGGTTGCACACTGCTCACGGATGCGGCGGAACCACTCGAGTTGATCGGGAGCCAATGGGTCTTCTAAGAAGAACAAGCGATACGGCTCAACGGCTTTGGCCATGCGAACGGCATCAATCGGCGCAATGCGCTCATGAATGTCGTGCAACAAGAACAAATCGAAGCCGATTTTGGAGCGGATGTAATCGAACATGCCCGGTATCGAGCGTGCATAGACGTCTGGCTGGTAGTAGGCACCGGGGAAGGTCGACTCGAGGTTGTCCATAGAGCGCATGCGGTGCGTTGCTTGCGGCGAATCCTTGGATGGTACCGCGTTCCCGCTGTTGATATCCTGGATACGACCGCCGTAGCCTCCCATCTGACAGCGCACTGCCAAAGCGCCACCCTCTTTGTACTTGATGACGTTCTCGAGCACTTCTTGAGGATCGCGACCGTCGGCATGACGGTAGACCATAGCGCCTTCACGACATTTGCCGCCCCAGAGCTGGTAAACCGGCATGTTGGCGATTTTGCCCTTGATATCCCACAAGGCCATGTCGACACCACTGACGGCGTTGTTCAATACCGGGCCGTTGCGCCAGTATGAATTGACCATCATCATCTGCCACATATCTTCGCTGTTGCGTGGATCACGACCGATCAGCAATGGCTCGAGGTAGTCTTCGACTGCCTTGACGACAAGAGTTGCGCGTTGGGTGAAGGTGGCACAGCCGTAGCCGACCAACCCATCCTGATCTGTTTCGACCTTGACGACGACGATTCCGATTCCATCGGGTGCCGTCAAAAATGCTTTGACGCGTGTGATTTTCATCTGTCCCTATTCCTGCTGTGTGGGGAGCTTCCCCACAATGCTTAACTCCAGAGTCGATCCCAGCTGCCTGCACTATCCCATTCGGGGGTTGGGTCGAAGAACCCGCTGCCCTTGACCAGATGCTCCTTGACGACCTCGAGGTTGACCTCGAAGCCCAAGCCTGGGGTGTTTGGCACGTCGATATACCCATTTTGGATAACCGGACCAGGGCGCCCTGGTATGGTAATGAAGTCGCTCCAGAATGGCTCTTCGGAGAAGTGATGCTCCAGGGCAATGAAGTTTTCGGTCGCTGCGGCACAATGGACGCTCGCCATCGTGCTGACCGGTGTCCCTGCCATGTGCATCGCCATCGAAATCCCACGCTCAGCGGCATAATCACCGATGCGCTTGGTCTCAATGATGCCGCCGCTGGTGGCCATATCAGGGTGAATGATATTGACCCCACGGGCATCGATGAGCGGTTTGAAGCCATCCAATGCGTAAATGTCTTCACCCGTGCAAACCGGAGTGTGCAACTCGCGCTCGAGTTGGACCCACTGATCGGTGAACTGCCACGGGACCAAGTCTTCGAGCCAGGCGAGGTTGTATGGCTCGAGTGCTTTGCCCAAGCGGATGCAGTCATCGATGCCGATGTGACCGAAGTGGTCTGCTGCAATGGGCACTTCGTACCCGACCGTTTCGCGCACTTTTGCGACGTACTCGACGATCATGTCGAGCCCTTTTGGGGTGATGCGGACATGGGTGAATGGGTGTTGCAAGGTATGCAAGTTGAGCATTTTGTCGAAGTGCGTCCGGTCACCAGTGGGCAACATCCCCGCTGGGTAGGTCAATGCACCAGGGACGCCGATCAACGGTTGGATACCGACGTCCATCTTGAGCATCGTGTAGCCCCACGAAATGCGTTCCTGGAGCTGTTTGCCCATCGATACACCATCGGGTTCGTTGGGGGTGTCGCAGTACATGCGCACGCGATCGCGGTACTGGCCACCGGCGAGTGCATACGCAGGCACGCCATATGCTTTGCCGGCGAGGTCCATCAACGCCATTTCGACGCCCGATACACCACCGCCTTGGCGTCCATGGTGACCAAACTGCTTAATCTTGCGGAACAATCGGTCGACGTTGCAGGGATTTTCACCCAACAACCGGCTCTTGAGGGCAAGGGCATACTTCGCCGATGCCAGGTCACGGACTTCGCCCCATCCGCTGATGCCCTGATTGGTGTCGATACGGATGATGCTAAATGTCCAGTGATCCCAGCCGACCGTGGCGATACGCATATCGGTGATTTTGAGGTCGCTCGGATTGGATGAGCGCCGGATGTTATCTTCGGGACGATTGCTCATTTGTTGTTGGCTTTCTTCCATGCGATGTAGTCGGCTTCGATGTCTTCACGCCAGGTTGGCACGTCGATTTCGCCGCTGGTATATTTGCCTTCGCCGATACGCATTTTGCCGAATTCGTCACGCACACGGATGTTCTCGGACTCTTCGACGACTTCCTTTACCAGGTGTGGAGGTATGACGATGATGCCCGTTGCAGTACCCAAGATGATATCGCCTGGCAACACGGTCATACCGTCGATGCGCACTGGGATGTTGATACCCGACAGGGTGACGTCCGCAATAGCTGTAGGGTCAAAACCGCGTACGTAGAAGTTCACATCGTCGAGTGTGACGAGACCCGCCAGGTCGCGTACGCCACCGTCGATGACTGCACCGGCATGGGTGCGCTTGGCGACTGCGGTGCCAAGGTTATCGCCGACGAGCGTGCCGTCTTTGACTTTGCCGAACAAGTCACAGACCATCACGTCGTTGCGCTCGAGCTGTTCGATAATCCACGAATTCTGGCCACCGATTTTGCCGCGCCCCGCAGCCAGACCGGAGTCCTGGATGGTCTTGTGGAAGTCCGGGCGGTGCGGTACAAAGGCTGCCGTCACGGCACGACCAACGGTAACTTTGCCGGGATGGGTCTCCTTCCAGTTGCCAGCGAACTGCAGGTGGAAGCCATGGCGACGCAAGGTACCCCACGCTTCTTCGGTGGTGACCAGCTTCATGCGCTCGATCAAATCATCCGGCACTTTGGGTCGGCCATCAGCAAAACGTTCGAACGGGTTGTCTGCGGTCAGGGCAATCATTGCCTCACGGGTCGGTTGTACATGCCAGGTCATGGTCGGTATCCTTTCTGAGAAAAAACGTCTTAGTGTATCCAGTTGAGGAGTCGTTGCGCCTTGGAGCAATCGTACATCCCCATGTGGTCAGGAATAGCTTGTGTCAATGGAACGTTGGGCCACCATTGGGTGATGAGGTCTTGGGTCGGCTCATTCATGACCGTTGTCGGTGAGACGATATAAAACGTCTCGTGCCCGATATACGACGCATCTATAATCGCCAGACACGCACGTGCTGCCGACTCGGCCAGCGTATAGGCCCACAGCTGCTTGGCGTTCGCATCCGAATTCTTATTGGCGTGGGTTTTTGCCATCTCGAGATGCGCCACGACCCAGTGGAATCGCAATGACGCAATCGTCATGTCTTCGTAGCGCCGTGCAATCGAGTCACCTTGGAGTTCGCAGATCCACTTCGACAAACTGTAGGGATCTTCGCTGTAGGTCGGATGGCGCTCGGTCATTGGGAAGAAGTCATACTTCGGCCAGCGGCTATAGACCGCGCCGACCGCATTAATACTCGATGCCTGTACCACGCGCTTGATGCCTACTTTGGCAGCAGCCAACAACGCGTTGTAACTACTCGTGACATTGTTGTTATGGACCACATGGTCAGGTTGCCCGCCAGGAGCAGGGATTGCTGCCAAATGAATCAACACATCGAATCCATCGATAGCATCGTGGAACGACTGGTAGTCCGACAACTCGGCGTTCATGTACTCGACACCTGCAGGGATGGAACCCTCCGGCGCAGGCACACGGTCGATGTTACGTACCGTATGACCCAACCCGACCGCTTTGGTGATGACATGCTTCCCGACGCTCCCACTCCCACCGGTGACCGCTATGCGCATGATTGCTCCCGTATGACCGCGTCGTAGGCTCATGTACCGGACCGCGGTCCGGCACATGAGAACGTCGTTGCTTAATTCCCTTTTTCGCCCCACACGACTTCGCGCAGGCCACGGATGTACCCGATGGCATACAGGCGACCGAACGCCGAGTAGCCGGCGTTTTCGTTGCTGTCGCCGGCGACGGTCGGCACGTGGTCAGGTCGGAGCACGCCGTTGAAGTTGATGTCTTTGTAGGCTTGCATGCAGGCTGCCATGTCGGTTTTACCGGCATCGTGCCATGACTCTTCGAACTTGTCTTTGTTTCCGATGACATCACGGAAGTGGACAAAGAAGATTTTGTCCTGTTTGCCAAACTTGTGAATGGCTGCGGGCAAGTCATCCGTCATCAAGGTGAAGTTCCCTTGGCACATCGTGATGCCGTTCACCGGGCTGGGAATCATGTCGATGAGGCGCTGAAAGTTATCGACCGTTCGCATGATGCGACCGACCCCGCGAATCGGTGAACGCGGTGGATCATCGGGATGCATCGCCAACTTGACCCCGGCTTTTTCGGCAACGGGGACAATGCGCTTCATGAAGTACTCGAGGTTGGTCCACAGCTCTTCTTCACTAATCGGACCGAGCTCGGTGTTGGGCGCATCGACCATCAAGCTGTGATCGTAGCTGGTCACCACACTCCCACCGCGTGACGGCGTGGTTGTTGCGGTACGCATCCAGTTGAAGTCGGTCATCCATTCATAGCACCAGACGGGAATGCCCAGACGGCCCATGTTTTCGATCAGGGTACACGCAACATCGATTTCTGCATCGCGACCCGGCAAACCACGTTTGGCGAGGTTCAACGGCGGGCGTGCTTCGATGACTTCAAGCTTAAAACCCGCATCTTCGTACTTCTGCTTCATCCGTAACAGAGGCAGATAATCACATGCACCGTCGGTGCCGTTCATCGGGTCGCCATAGGGCAAACCGCCCACCGCATAATCGATACCACACTGCTTCGAGAGGGTCCACAACATCGAGGGTGTGGGTGGCAAAAACTCCGCAATCTTGATCACGTCAGGCTCCTTTTGTGTCTGCATCGATACGCACCCGGACCTGCCAGCGTCGTTGCTGACCGGGGGCGAGTGTGGCATACGTGTCAGTTTTGGTATATGCATCCGACAACGGGTCATAGACCCCAATTGCCGGCTCTATCCCCATGTTGTAATACGGCGTTCCACCGTCGGCCGACCACGCACCCGCATTGAACCATATTGCCAATTGCGGGACGTCGACTGTGTCCCACTCCATTGCCAATGCACCATCTGCTGCACGTAATTCGACCCAACCGCGTGGCAACGCGTCGCTGTAGAGCTTGACACCGAAGCCGCTGTCGCGGGCAGGCAACATCCGCAAATCAAGCGTGCGATCAGCGCTCGGATGTATCGAATCGGCGGGCTCGCTGATGAGGCTCCCGTTTACCCCGAGGCGGAAAAATGTCGTTCCCGTCGGAGTGTTGACCGCCATTCCCGGTTCGATGGCCATCAGCGGATGTGCACACCATATCCAATGCATGGATGCGTTGCCGTTGTTGGTAACCGTATAATCCAGCGTCAGGACAGCACTATCGTTGATGGTTATCGTCCGTGCAAAGGTGTAGGGCAAATTGATGCCCTGCCACTCGCTTGCGATGACAATCCCTGCTTGGGTTGATTCGACCTGTGTCGACGGCGTTTGACACCACAATTCGCCATGATCAGCCAAAAATGCCCCCAACCATGGATCAGCGGGGTATGCACATGTCCCGACAGTCGGGAAGCATTCATCCCACCCACCGGTATCGGCAGTGGTCACGTAATGTGCAGTCGACGGCACTACTGCATATGCCATGCGTGGATGGCGCCAGAGCCATTCTCGGTTTGTCCGGACATCGACAATGCTCGAGATTTTGCCGCCGAGGCCGGGCATGTATTCACAGCGCAGGGCGCCATTTTGGATGACGATGCGCTCAAATCCATCACTCGCCATGTGCCGCGTGACGGTAGGCATTATGCGCCCCCCATCACATCGGTGTCATCAAAAACAATCTTGGTAAAGCGCTCAGGGATATGATTATCGCCCGAACCGACTTTCCCCCAGCTCCAGGCAGCTGGTTGTGACACGACATGACCAGCTAATTCGAGTTTTTGGAATCGACCAAAGAAAATCCGCCACTCATCACCGGGCTTGGGAGGCAACGAACGACCATGCGCCAGGTGCTTCATGCCTGCCCAGGGGAATGCCAGCTCGACACGCCAGCCACGATCGATGACCGCAGGGTTATTGATTTCGCCGTCGATATGGACGGCAGATTGCAATCCGGGCAAGTCATAATCGCGATACGCCCAGCGCAGTCCACGTGGGTGGGTACCCTTCCAAAAGTGCTGCGCGCTACGGTCGTGATTCCCACCAAACAGAATTGCACTATGATCGTGGACATCGAACTGCGGGGTGTCCCACACGCCGCCCTTCTTCCATGCATCTTCCCAGATGAAAAACACTTCGTAGATGGTGCCGAGCGCGTTTATTTCGAACTCGTAGTAGGCATCACCACCGTCGATAAACACTTCGACGTCGTTTTCCAAAAAAACGAGGGCATCGCGTGTCGTTTGCGTGGCAGCCACTTGGGGCTCTTCCACCCAAAATCCGACATACAATGCCTCATCGTCCCAGACCGCAGCTGCCCGTGTATCGTAGATACCTGGGGCGCCGCTTATCATGTCGACAAATCGCGGAGATTGTTCGGCGTTTTGCCACACAGGGCAGGCCAACTGGCCGTTCATGGCAGGCTTGCGCGATGTACGACGACAGCGGTACGACAACTGATCACTCGGCGACCACTCACTGACGACCATGTCAATGTCCGTTCATTCCAACAGGGCGCACGCCACAAGTACTCAGAGTACTCATGTACGCATGCGCCCTGTGCGAGTACCTTGTTATACCGGCAGGACGTCGGTCAGCTGTGTTGCAGGCAATACCGGTTGTGATGCATGCAGCACACACGATGCGACCTGCGATGGACCGACACGATAGAGTGGAGGAATCCCGACCGCACACGCATCGACTGCATGTGGGCAACGCCCCATGAAGCGGCATCCCTTCGCGCCCTTGTCGTTCCCATCGGCCTCTTTGACCATCATGCCATCGCTGCCCCAGCGACGGTCGAGTTCCGGCCACGGAATCGAGTCGATGAGCAACTTGGTATATGGGTGTTCTGGCTTTTGAATGACGGTCTCGACGTCGCCGGCTTCCATTACGCCGCCCTTGTAGAGCACCACAATCGAATTCGCGACGTGGTACGCCGTGGTCAAGTCGTGGGTAATGTAGACAATCGACACCCCGTGGTCACGGTGCAATCCGCGCAACGATTCGAGGATGTTGGCACGCAATGAAGCATCTACCATCGACACTGGCTCGTCAGCGACCAATACTTTTGGCTTGAGCAACAACGCACGAGCCACATTGATACGCTGGCGCTGGCCACCCGACAACTGGTGTGGGAAGCGACCGAGGATGTCTTCGGGACGAAGACCAACAGCCGAGAGTGCTTCTTCCATCTTGTTCCGGGCGTCAGCCTTTGATTTGGCCAACTTGAAGCGTTCAATCGGCACCGTCAACAAATGGTCGACGGTGTAGAACGGATTAAACACCGCAAACGGATCTTGGAAGACTGCCTGGACTTCACGACGGAAGGTCATGCGCTCTTCACCACGCAGGTTCTTGATGTTTTTGCCTTTGTACAAAATCTCACCCTTGGTGGGTTCGATAAAGCCCAGCAACAACATAGCAATGGTGGTTTTACCGCTTCCGGATTCACCGGCGACCGTCATGATGGTCGGCGAATCTTCGTCCAACACCATCGAAAAATCTTGGAGTGCGGTTGTACCCGCTTCCGAGAAATATCCACGGGTATACGTTTTGGTGACGTTACGAAACTCGAGCAAATGCGTCACAGTTATGCCCCTTCCGTGTAGAGATGGCAGGCAACCAGGCGCCCGTTGTGATCCTTCACCTCAGGGATGGTCGTCTTGCAGCTCTCCATCGCCTGCGTACAGCGCGGATGGAAGGCACACCCAGAGGGAATGCGGAGCAATGATGGAGCAAGTCCGGGGATGCCCTGGAAGACGCCTTTGTTCTTGAGGTTGGGCAGACTCTTGATGAGTGCCTGCGCATATGGGTGCATCGGCGTCGTAAACATATCACGCACGGTGCTGACTTCGGTCAAGCGACCTGCATACATCACGGCGACTTTATCGACGAATTGCGCCATCAAACCCATATCGTGCCCAATCAGAATCACGGCAGTACCGATTTCCTTTTGGACGCGGTCTATGGTTTCCATCACTTGCCGTTGGGTGACCACGTCGAGCGCACTGGTGGGTTCGTCTGCGATGATGACCTTTGGTTTGAGCAAAATGCCGATGGCAATACAGACACGCTGCTTCATGCCGCCGGACAATTCGTGCGCATACATGTCGAAAACGTTGCGCTTCAGATCGACCGATTCGAGTGATTCTTTGGCGCGCTCTATCATCGCCTCTTTGGACATTTCGGGCACGTGCGCACGAATCGCATCAATCATTTGGGCACCGATGCGCATCACCGGATTGAGCGAATTCATGGCACCTTGTGGGATGTAGGCAATCCGACTCAAGCGCGCCAAGCGCATCTCTTCGTCGGTGAGCTTCATCAAATCAACGCCATCGACGTCGACACTGCCAGACTCGATGCGACCTGGTGCCTTGATCATCCGCATCATGGCCAACGCCATGGTGCTCTTGCCAGAACCCGACTCACCGACCAAACCGAGTTTTTCACCGGCTTGGAGGTCGAGGTTGACACGATTCAAGGCAGTGGCACGACCGAGGTCGGTGTAATACGAAACCTGGAGGTCGCGTACCTGCAAAATTGCTGACATTGCTTACTCCGTTTTCCGTATACGTGGATTGGCCAACTCGTCCATACCCATGTTGATGAGCGCCAACGAGCTGAGAATCAGCACCATTGCCAATGCCGGCCAGATTGGCCACCACCACCAACCATTGAAGAACGCTCCTTGTGATTGTGCACCCCAGATGAGGTTGCCCAACAACGGCTCGCGCAATGGTCCCAGACCGACAATCGCCAAGTAGAATGACGAAAACACGCCATTAAAGACCTGGCTCACAAATGCTGCCGCAATAAAGGGCAACAGATTGGGCATGATTTCGCCGAAGATAATCCCGCCATTCCCCACACCAGACAGCTTTGCTACCGAGACGAACTGGCGTTCCTTCATCGAGAGCACTTGCGAGCGAATCACGAGTGTCGGTGCCATCCAGGCGAGCATCACGACAATACCGGCCATCGTAAAGATGGTCACATCACGCTTGTCGAGTGACGACGCAATGATGATTTGAATCATAAACACGGGGATGGGGGTCAAGATCTGACAGATACCCTTGATGATGGTGTCGAACAACCCGCCAAAATACGCTGACGTGAAGCCCAATATCACCCCAATCAATGTACCAGCGGCACCAGACAACACACCGATGAGGGCGGTTTGCCACATGCCACGTACCATTGCTGCGTACATGTCACGTCCGAAGAAGTCACTCCCCAGGGGCAACTTGCCCGGCCAGTTTTCGATTCCAAAATCGAGTATTCCAGGCGGTTGCTTAGAGCGTACCGACAACGGGAAAGCATGCTTGGAATCAACGATGAACAACCCTGTCAACGTGAACGCAATCAAAAACAGGAGAATCAAGAGCCCGACCAGCAAGCTCTTGTTCCGGCGTAGGTAGCCGCGAATGAGCCTCCAACGACTCGGTTGGATGGGTGGAGCAACGGGGGAAGTCAACGTTGTCATCTGTGCTCCTAATCTTGTTTGATACGAGGATCAAGCAACGGGTACAAGAACTCGACGAGCACCATCAAGGTCGCCACCGACATGGTGATGAACAGCACAATGCCATAAATCACCAAAAAGTCGTTCGATTGAATAGCCTGACTCAGCTTCGACCCGAGGCCTGGCAGCGCATAGAGGCCTTCGACCACTGCACCCGATGTGATGATGCTACCAAGCGCCAATGCGAATCCAGTGACCTGTGGCAACAATGCATTCCGCAGATAATAATCGCGGAAAATCACGCCGCCCTGCAACCCTTTGTGTTCTGCAAAGTTCACGTAATCTTCGCCTTGGATCGTGACACCCATGCCGCGCATCGACAAAACCCAACCGCCGACAGATCCTAGGATCAACGAAATAGCCGGCAAAATTTGGTGCCACATGACATTGAGCATGAAGCTGAACGACCAGTCAGGAGCGATGCCAGTGGAATATGCTTGCCCGAGAGGGAATAATTTCAATTTGAATGCCAGGAGGAACAACAAGAAGATTGCCAGCAACACCGGCGGAATGCCCATGAAGAGCACAAACGGTGTAGCAATCGACCGCATCCAGCTGGGCGATTTGGGCCATGCTGCAATTGCACCGAGGAGATTCCCGATAATGAACGACAAAATCGAAGAGACAAACAACAGCGCAATGGTCCAGGGTAGGGATTCCATGATGATTTCCATCACGGTTTTGGGGAAACGGTTGAGTGATACGCCCAAATCGAGGCGAGCAACGCTACCAATATAGTCGGTGTATTGCTCCAGCAAGGGTTTGTCGAGGCCGAACTTTTTGTTGTACGACTCGACGACCTTTTCGAGGTCACCAGCCGAGAAACCACCGGTACGTGCTAATTCGGCAAAACGTTCACGGATTGGGTTACGGTCGGACATGCGTGGGATAAAAAACGTAATGGTCGAGGCCGCCCAAATGACCATAATCAAGAAGCTTATACGCCGCAGGATTAAACGATATCTCACAGTACTCTCCTTGGCTACAGCCAGTGGATAGACAACGCCCTCGTTGTGGCGAGTACTCTACGTTTGCGTTTTCGAGGGAGGGTGTTTCGGAAGAGGGGGGGATGGAAACCGTCCGGCATCTTGCGATGCCGGACGGAAGACGGGACTGATTACTTGCCGGCCTTCTTCAGGTTGGCAATGACCAGCGGTGAGGTCTGTGCCCAGAAGGCACCGTTCACACCACCAGCAACGTTGTCAGCTGTTGGCCAGTTGACCCAGTACGTCTGGTTGTATGGGATGCGGTGGAGCCACTGGATGACTGGAACGTCGATCTGGTCCTTCCAGTAGATTTCCATTGCTTGCGTTGCCAACTCGGTGAACTTTGGATCTGCGGAACCCAGAGGTGCCATCTCGTCCAAAATCTTGTCGTAGTCGGTGTTGATGTAGCGGGAGAAGCGGTTACCGCCCGAGGTGGTGCCGATAGCTGCGCTGTAGCGGCTGTGGAACAGCTGCAATGCGGCTTCTGGGTCGCCCAAGGAAGCGCCGTGCCCGAACATGTACAAGCCTTCTTTGCCGTCTGCCATGTTCTGGTATGCATCGGAACCGAAGTTCACGTCTGCATCAAAACCAGCAGCCTTCAGCATTTCAACCAACACCGGAACGATGTCGCTGTGAATGCCTTCGAAGCCGTTGATGACTGCGTTGACGGTCTTGCCGTCTTTTTCCCAAAGCATATCGGCGTTCTTGGTGAAGCCGGCTTCGGTCATCAACTTCTCGGACTCGGCCAGGTCGAACTTGCGTGGCTGATACTTCTCAACCAAAGCCTTGACACCTGCGGTGTCAACGAACTTCTGCAAGCCTGGGTAGAGTGGGAATGGATAGATGGTCGTGACCTTGGCGCCTTCGTAGATGACTTCGTCGATCTTGTCGCGGTCAACGGCAAGGCTCATTGCGCGGCGGACGCGAACGTCATTGTACGGAGCGATTTGGGTGTTCATCCACAAGCTGTTTGGCCACCAGTCGAGGTATCCGTATGGTGGGTTGTTGCCGGTGTGGGTGGTGACCTTGTCGTTCTGCTTCAAGATGTTGCCGATGACCGATGAGCGCATGTCCAACGTTGCGTCGTACTCGTTGTTGACAACTTTCTGAGCGACGACGTCCATGTTCTGACCGACCGTACCACCGATGTTGGTGATAACAACACGCTTGACTTCTGGTGCGCCGATGCGACCAGCTGCGACAGCCCACCAGTCTTCACGAACGTCCATGATCTTCTGGTTTTCGTCCCAGAGAACGACGTTGTAACCACCGGAGTGAGGCATGTCGTTGCCGCCAGCGAACTCATTCACGTCTGCCTGAGCGGACAGAATGTGTGCTGGAACAATCGGAATACCAGTGTCGAACTTCAACATCAGTACTTCGAAGGCGAAGCGAGGGGCTGGGATCTTGAAGGTCACAACGGCCGTTAGATCGTCCACTGCCTTGACTTCTTTGACGTACTGGTCGAACTGTGCATGGTACGCCAGCTTTTCGTTCTTCATCTGGCCTTCGAAGGTGAACACAACGTCCTTGGAAGTAACAGCAACGCCGTCGCTCCACTTGGCATCTTTGTTCATCTTGATGGTCAACTCGGTGAAGTCTGGCTTGGTGTACTCCATGCTGTCTGCCAACCAAGGAACTTCCTTGTCAGCAAAGATGGCATAGTAGGACAATGGTTCCCACAACAGCGCGTTGCCGTTCTGGTGGGTGTAACCTACGGATGCCCATGGGTTCGTCACGCCTGGGTTGGCAATCGACCATGCCAAGTTCAGGGTGTCTTCGCGAGCAACTTCAGCCAAACCGTTTGCAGGTGCTGGTTCTTCAGCAGGTGCTTCTTCGGCTGGGGCTGCGGTTGGCTCTGCTGCAGGAGCTTCCTCAGCTGGTGCTGCGGTTGGCTCTGCTGCTGGGGCTGCGGCGCCACCACATGCAACGACCAAGAAGGCCATTACGAGCAGTGAAGCCAGTGCTTTGAAGCGGAACTTCATTCTCTGTCTCCTTCGACAATCATCTACGTCTCTCTCCCCTTTGCGCTGCTCGATCTCATCCCCACGATAGTATGTGTGAACCTGATAGAGCATTGAAAAAGGTATGATTTGACCTCTGTATTCTACTCGTCATCATATCTGTTGTCAATTGTGTTTTTGTTGCGTTCATACGCGTTGCTCTTCTCTCGGTTCACACCCTCAAAAAAAACAACGCCACAACTCATCGAATGAGTTGTGGCGCAAATTCCCAATCAGGCACTAAAGAGCATCTGGGTGCCTGAGCAATCCACGCGCCGTATATACCTCGGCAGCCTCGCGCACCATCGCCGCACAGCGCATCGCCTGGAACTCGTCTTCGAGTCGTTGCGCGAGTGCATCGAGTTCCTCGCGGCGCGATCGCCCGGGCCGCAATAGGTTGTACATTTCGATGATTTCGCTCCGCGGCACAACGGTCAATTCTGCCGCACGCTTGAGATTTTCTGCAAGTTGGGCGTACCCCGCTGCCCGCGCAATGTCGGCCTGCGCCACCAATGCACTCCGGTGTACCTGTACATCCTCGAGGGTCAGCGAGCCGTCGAGTACCGCCTCGAGCGTGACATCACGCAACGCTCGGCCACTTCCTGCGTGCAGTGCATCTGCGTCGTTGTCGTATAACGGATAAGTGGGCATGCTTATACCTCTGGTTCCCAGTCGAAGCGCAATGCTTCGGGCGGCAAATCGCGGATTTCTTCGCTCTCACGGCGATGGAGCAACGCTGTCTTGACGATTAGGCGTAAGCGCGCCCAGTTGTCGACCGATACCGGCACTGGTGTCGTCATCCGACTGGCTGCATAGCGCGCCGCATTGCGACCCATCGCCCGATATGTCTCGAGTGTCAAGCTCGGTGACTGCGAAAAGAGTTCCAAATTATTCAATCGTGCCAAATCAGCCCGGTGAATGATAGACGTGCCGCGCGATTGGATTCCGATTGATACACCAGAACCACTCAACTTCGCACCCACATGCCCTATTTCGGCACAGTCCGAAGAACGCCAGATCCGCACGATGCGGCCGATCAATCCCTCCTCGGCAATACCCGTCAGCACTGCTTTGAGGACTTCTTCGTGATCCAAACCGCCAATCGTTTTGGTGATGATGCGTCCAAATGCTGGGCCGATTGCCACCACCACCTCGGTACTGCCGCCGCGCTTTGCATTGCCGTACCCCGCCAGGCTTTCGATGGGCGAACCCAACCGGTCGACGATAAAGTCACGCGGCGATTTGGCTTGATGGATGTTCGCCATTTCGTCCCAGCGTGCTCCTTCGACCCGGTACCCAGTGCCTGGACCGGTGTAGTCATTTGGCTCATTAATGGCACTCTGTACCACATAATCTCGCCCAAAAATCGCTGCAGGTTGCAGATAATCCGCGGCCACGCGTTGTCGACCCATGGTCAGCAGGTTCTCTGCGATATCAACAAAACCACGCCGGGCCAACGCCCCGACAACATCGACCATGCTCCGATCACCAGCCAAAAACGCATCCGCAGCAACCAGGTCGGGGACGATATCACGGACCGGCATATCGTCGCTTGAGTACGCCACCACCGCAGCTTCGACCTCTTCATCGCTAATCGAAGGAAAACCCAATTCGGCGTAGACCGCCTGTATTGCTTGGGCACCACGGCGCCGGATCGCCTCGGCTTCGGGCTCGGTAATCGAGCGCGTTCCACCGTCGATTTGCATGTCGCGTTGCAACACGGCATAGTCATCGAGGTCATCAGCGTCGAAGTTCCCACCGCCGAACATGTTGTCTTTGCGTGGTACTGCGCTGTATCCCGAGAAAATAAAATCCGTCCCTGGGATAAACTGCAACATCAGTTTGGCCGCTTTGCGAATCGCTGAATGCGAGGCTAATGCATCGTTCCCTGATGCGACTTCGAGACCGAGCATAGACGCCATCAGGTTTTCGGCTAGCACCGCACGCACACCGCCGGGCAATGACTCGGGCAAGGCGATACACGAAATCGATCCGTTCTGGACACCTTGACTCCCCGCGCCACGCGTCACACACAAACACCGTGCCTCGAGGTAGAGCATCGAGCGTTGCTCTGCACTGCCCATCAATGCCTCCGAGCCGGTCCCCGAGGTAAAGCGCACCTTCACGCCACGTGACGCATAGGCAGATGCCAAAAACGCTTTGGACCACGGGGAATCATCCCCATCCACGAAGGCTTGCTCGGTACCATACACCGACAATGTCTCGGCATAGGTCGTCAGCCCCTTCATCGCAATGCGCAAGCCCAATGACTCCTCTACGGCACATTGCGTCATCACGCCGCCACGGCCGGTTTGTGCGCCGACGAGGATCGAGAGTGCGTTGAATGGCGCCGCACGTGCCACACCTACCGTTGTTTCGAGTTCGGCAAAGCCACGCAAGGCAGCTTCGGCGGCATCTGCCGCCAACAACGCCGGGTTTTCACGCCGATTCGTAACATGTGCTTGATTTGCAGGAATCCGGCGCACGCGCATTTTTGCCAGGCCATTCATCATCTCGAGCACATTCATATGTCGCATGATGTCGACTAACTTGGCAGGGGTACATCCCGTTGCCAAGCGCAACAGCACCGCACGCGGAACGTTGATGTCAGCGAGCATATGGGCAATTGTCAACGAATCGAGCGCCATCGCCTCGGGTGCAACACCAAGATCGATGCCGTGTCGGGCAATAAACATATCCAGCGTATCGAAATCCTCGACTGCGCGGCCATCGAGCTCGACGACCACGCCATCGACGATTGTGATGGATGGCTGTGGGTCGTATGGGCTATCGGCTACCATCAGGCCGGCTTCGGGCCACGATTCGACGAACGTTTCGCGGTTGATTTCACGTTCTTCGAGGCTTCTGAATCGCCGCAAATTCGACATGGCGACCTACTTTGTCTGTGGGGAAGGATATGCACCTACTATACACAAAAACACAGCCCGTCGGACCATGTCAGTACGGGATTGGTACCATGCGGTGGAGGTAGGTTCATGGATGGGCATGGTGGGGAGTCGCAGCGCGAAGGGTAGCCGAGGAGCGTTTTACGAAAATCGCATACTCCCCGCAGCACCGCACATTGCGAAGGAAAGGCTACATAGTCAGCGCTGAGCAAAGGTATATATCGATTGCGAATGTTTTCGTTTTTTCGCATAAAAGAGATCTTGAGATCTCTGCACCGTGGCGCTAGACTTTGTGTGCAGGCGGGGCACTCGTGGCACGGATGCACAATGGTGCATGGATGACTGCGGTAATCGGCATCATCGCTGGCACCCGTAAGCGGTTCATCATGACGCTGACGGCGAGCATACCCATCGTGTGTGCGTCTATTTGCACCGTTGTCAGGCCATCTTCGTCTGCGGATGCAGTAATATCGCCGAACCCTGTGACCGTCATGCGGCCAGGGACTGCGATGTTCCGCTCTTTGAGCACACGCAACACAACCCGTGCCACCAAATCCTCACGGCAGACGATAGCGGTCATTTCCGGGAATGTGTCGAGCAGGCGCTCGGTAGCAGCGCGGATATCATCGACTTCGCGCGTGCATGGTTCGATGTGGGTGGCATCGAGGCCGTGATCGGTCATGGCGTGGATGAATCCATGGAATCGATAGCGCAGATTCGGTATGAAGGAATCTTGGCCACCAACCATCCCAATATGCTGGTGCCCAATCGAGATGATATGCGCAACCATATCGTACATACAGCTGTAATGGTTGATTTGTACAGCATCAGCATACAGGGTATCTGAAAAGACGCCTACCAAGACCACGGGAATGCCCAAATCAAGTAATCGTGCATTGAATTCGCGGTCCGCTTCGACGGCAACGACCATCACAGCGTCAAATTGGCGTTGGGCAATAACAGAGAGTTCATCATTAATAAACGTCGAACGATCGACCATCTCTACTTCACACTGGATGCGTAGTTTTTCGATGATTTCGGTGGTGCCTGCAATCAAGCGATAAATGAATCCAGAGGTAATCACTTCTGAATCTTCGGTTTGATCGACGACCACTGCGATTCGGCGCAACGGCTTTTCGCTGACTCGAATACGCTTCTGATACCCCATGGTTTGGGCCACGGATGCAACACGCTTCCGTGTCAAGGCATTGATACCGGGTTTTCCGCTCAACACCATAGAAACAGTAGCGACTGATACATGGCATGCGCGTGCGACATCTTCAATTGTAATGCGAGCCTTCGGCATGAATGTTCTCCAACGCGGTATTCTGTCACATTAAGGTACGGCGAAAATTATTATACATTTTTTCGTGTATAAATTACCTCATTCGGGGACGAGTAATGGTGCGTTTTCGTCGCTCATATCGCCCCGACTGCGGTACTCTCGTGGAGACATGCCAATTTCATTGCGAAACACTTTGCTAAAGTAGCCTGGATCATCAAAACCAACCGATATCGCGATATCGGTAATACTGTCGTCGCTGGTCAATAACGCTGTGCAGGCTTTGGCAATGCGATAACGGGCCAAATACGTCCAGGGCGTCACTCCCAATTCGTTTTGGAATACTTGAGTCAGATAGCTTTCGCTCACACCTGCCTCGATAGCGATGCGTTCGCGACTCAAGCGCTCAGCGTAGTTTTGTTGCATATACGCAAGGGCATGCCGGGCAGCAGTACTCAAATGCGGCGGATTCGCAAGGCCATTCCCCGTGATATGCCGCAAGAGCTCGGCCATACCCTCATACGTGTTGCCGACTTTGGGACGAAGCACTGTCTGTGGGTATTGCAATTGCTGCACTTCGGCACGTGTCAATACTTTGCCACTCAACACCACAACCGGTACACGTGCGTACCGTTTTTGACTGCGAATCCACGCCAATGTCGCGAAGCCGTCTTGACCAGGCATCACCAAATCGAGCAGAAAAATCGTCGGTGCCGGCGCATGTTTGAGTGCATCAGCCAAGAGATCGCCATCACGCACCGACGTCAATTGTGCGTTCGGAAGGGTTTTTTGAATGATTTCGCGGTAGAGGTCGTGCATCCGTTGGTCGTCGTCAACGATGACAATGTGGGGGCGTGCGCCTGGTGATTGTGTCGCCACAAACGACAATGGATCACGCCGCAGTTCACTCCCCGATACGAGTTCTGGAATGGCCAGAGTCGTCCTTCGCTGGGCACCATCATAAATAAAAAACGGCACACCGGACAGCGTCTGGTGTTGCTGGACGTACGCGATGACCGCGCGTTCGGCGTGGAACGGTCGACTCGTATCCCATATCAGCGCTACAGGATCTGCGCGGGTGATAAGTGCCTCGAGTGCCTCTACATCAGGAATGTGCACAATCGGTGCGCTGGACCGAAGCGCCATTGCCGCGATAGCGGGAGGGGGTTCGCCCGGATCACCAAGCACCGCAATGACCATCGGGAGCTTGGGATTATGTGGGAACGCGTAGTCACCAGCTATGCTCCGAACCGGTAGATACACGTGGAACGTACTGCCTTTACCAGGCTCGCTTTCGACGGTCAACATCCCGCGATGAAGTGCTACCAAACGTCGTGTAATTGCCAACCCCAGACCCACGCCTGCATGCGCGGTATTGGCACCATCAATGGTCACAAACGGCTCAAAAATGGCCTCTTGTTGGTCGGCAGCTATCCCCACACCAGAGTCACGGACCCAGATGTGCACATAGGGCGGTTCGGCGTGTGCACCTATCGTTATTGAGCCACTCGTTGTAAACTTCGCTGCATTCCCGAGCAGATTCGCGATGATCTGTCGCAGACGGGTGGGGTCGACATGGAGCAGCGGGAGTGGTTCAGGAAAACTCGCCTGCCACGAGACGCCCGGACGGAACAACGTTGTCATCAACTCGGTGAACGATGCTTCAATGAGCGGTTTGATGTCGGTCTGTTCGGGGAACAACACAAGCTCATCTATTTCGGCGCGCGACAAATCCAGCAAATCATTAATGAGATGAACGAGGTGTTCGGCACTCCGTTGGATGGTGACGATGTCATTGCGCACTTCATCGCCAATCAAGACTCCGTGTGGTGCGGGGTCGGTAATCAGGAGCTGACTGTATCCCAAGATGATATGCAACGGTGTGCGCAATTCGTGGCTCACATTGGCGAGCAGTCGCGTCTTGAGGCTATCGGCTTGTTCGGCAACAAATTGTGCATGACGCGCTGCCTGGAACAAATCGATATTCTGCAATGCAATCCCGATTTGATTCGCAACCAGTTGCAACCCATCAAGTTCACCACGGACATGTGGTAGGAGTGTCGCATTCTGCAAATCGAGTAACCCCGTAATCGTTGCATTAAAGCGGATCGGGAGCACGACCCGTGTCCGTGTGTCGGGTGCATGCATCGTCCGGTCATACCGCAGGCTAATGTGCGTATCAGGGATATAGACTGCCCGCTCTTCGGCGAGTGCGGCTGCTAAAGGGGTACCACGAAGCGGACCACTCGGAGTGGCAGTGCTCGTCAAATTGCCGTCTGCATCAAATCGCCAAATGGTTACTGAATCATACCCATAGTGTTCACGAATCAGCGTTGTCACTGCATCGAGCAGCTCTGTATGATCAAGAATGGCACCCACATGCTGCGTAATTGCCAAGCTCGTCTCGAGCTGGCGGACCCGCTCTTGTTCGCGTTGCAGGTTGACGCCGACCAAGCGTGTCGGCAAATCCGCCAAAGAAATCAACTTTTCGAGTGCCACATCACCCACATTGCTGGCATCAATGAGGCGTCGTTGCGGATCATAGGTGGCTGGCACACTCCCCGTTCTGATTGCGAGTAACGCCAGTTGAAGCATTTCGGCGGCGAATGCGTCAATCATCGTCTCGATTGTGACATCCATGCGCCCCCGGCTGATGTCCGCCAGCGCAAGCGGATCGCCATTGATTCCACACACCAACGGGCGCTGACGGGCTGGGTACGCGTGCATGAGTGCATCACGTCCACCTAATGCCAGAGAATCTGACAACCCTACGACTGCATCGACAGTCGCATCGGGGTACGTGCGCAACCATTCCGTTACTGCCGTATACCCATGGTCATATTGCCATTCGCACGGAACATGTACGACAAGCACATTGGGCATGTCACGCAATGATGCCGAGATGCCCTGGAGGCGCGACAGTCCCATTTCGTCATAGCCACCTACGACCAAAACCGTTGCGTCTGCACGAATCTTGCCTTGCAACCACATGCCGATGTCATACGCTGCGTCATACAGCCCGCGTCGTGAGGAGTGCAGTGGACCGCTCGCCGTACTTTCGGAGGCATCGATAACTGGGATAGCGCTCGCACGTAACAACGCCAAAAGTGTGCTGTCGATCGAATTACAGATGAGTGCGTGTACGTGTTGGACTCGTAGTTCTTCGTATATTTGTGGCACATTGGCTACCTCGCGGATGCCATCTGTTGCGGTCGTTAGTGTCAGTAACTCACAGTTGACCGTCTGCGCCTGGCGCAACACCGCCTCGCGCACCTGTACCCAAAACGGGTCAGCGACACTAATCTGTAGCGCTATCCGGTACCGCGGTTCCATAGACACGTAGGTAATACCTCTCTGTATTGCTCAAAAACCAGCACGAGGAACAGGTTGTTCGCACAGCACAACGTCGGGTCGTGTTGATTATTCCCATTTTTGTGACGAATGTTCCAAGTGTGAAGGGAACGTTTCGCTTAGTCTAACAAAGAATGACGCAAGAGGGTATGGATATGGTCGCGCACAGGAGTGCTTTGTTGATAATCGAACACGATTCGAGTGTTCGACAACTCTATGCCCGTACATTGCGCGAACCGTACACCTTGTTCGAAGCCAACACGGTTGCCGAGTGCATCCAGATGTTCATCGAGCAAGACATCGTGACGGTCATCATTGAACCACATCGACCTGATGGTCTCGGCGATACGTTTCTCCAGGCGGTCCGTGAACACTGCAGCCCCCGGAATATTCCGATTGTTGTGTGTAGCGTACTCGATGCAATTCAGGATTCACAGCACAGTGGTGTGCACAAACATCTCGTAAAGCCGGTTGCACCCGAGCGACTGCGCGCAGAGATGCTCCGTATTGTATAGTGAGTGCACCGACCGTCCGCCATTGACAGCAAGGGAGCGTCAAATGACTACCCGTACTGGTCCACGATCCGCACAACGCAATGAATTCGCATGGGCGTGGCTCTTTATTCTGCCGAGTCTCATCGGATTCTTGGCGTTCTTTGCAATTCCGTCTGTCCGTGGGCTTTTGATGAGCTTCACGAATTGGGACTTGTTGCGACCTGCCAAATTCACCGGTTTGGCAAATTACGTCAAATTGCTGGGCGACGACGAGTTCCGGCATGCACTGCGGGTCACGGCGTATTATGTCGTTCTTAATATTCCTCTGCAGACCGTGATTGCACTCGGCATGGCTGTCTTGCTCGACCGATTTACCAAGTCAACGGTCATTCGTGGCATCCTGATTCTGCCCTGGTTGCTGCCCAATATTATCGTTGCGTTGCTGTGGTTGTGGATGCTCGACCCGACGTTGGGCTTTATCAACCAACTGATTATGTCATTCGGTTTTGAGCGTCAGCCATTCTTAGGTTCGGTCGATCAGGCAATGCCTACCATCGCAGCGATCAACATCTGGCGGCACGCAGGGTACACGGCGATTCTGTTATTTGCCGGTTTACAAAACATCCCGAAGGATGTCTACGAAGCGGCAGCAATCGACGGTGCCGATGAACGCCAAATGTTCATGGGGATTACGCTCCCCCTCCTCCGGCCGGTCTTGATTTTTGTGGTGGTGACATCACTCATCGGTTCGTTCCAAATCTTCGACACGATTGTGATTACCACCAAAGGTGGTCCTGTCGATGCAACCCGGGTGGTCTACTGGTACATCTACGAATACGCATTCGTGCGCTTCAAAATGGGGTATGCGGCAACGATTTCGGTTGCACTCTTCCTCATTCTGATTACTATCACTGTCATCCAGATGCGCTATTTCAACGCTGACTCTTCAGACCTCGATTAGCACACGACGCAGGAGCACGACAATGACGACCCTCAAGAAGAAAACCTCGGGTATGCCTACCCAAACAATATTCGCCTGGATTGCACTCGGCCTCATCGTACTGGCGACGTTATTCCCAGTCTGGTGGGTCGTGCGTACAGGATTTTCTAGCAAACAAGAAATCTACGTCGACACCTTCAATCTGTTGCCGGTCGGACCAACGATGAACAACTTCAAGCGTGTCTTGGGAATGTTCACATCCGAAGAAGCCGTCGCACAAGGTGGGACTGCCGGCGGCATGGATTTTTGGATGGATCTCAAGAACTCGTTGATTGTTTCGACGACGACGATTCTTGGTCAAACGTTTTTTAGTGCGATGGCAGCATATGCGTTCGCACGGCTCAAGTTTCGCTTTCGCGAGCAAGTATTTTTCCTCTACCTGACGGCAATGATGATACCTGGTGTGGTGACGTTGGTTCCCAACTATATCCTGATGGCGCGTGAGCTCCAGTGGATGAACACCTACCGCGGGATCATCGCACCCGCGTTCCTGATGACACCATTCGCCGTGTTTTTTCTGCGCCAGTTCTTTTTGAGTATCAACCATGAGCTCGAAGAGGCAGCAAAGTTGGACGGCGCCAATATACCGCTCATTTTCTTGCAGGTGATTCTGCCATTGAGTGTCCCGGCACTCAGTACGCTGGCGATTCTGCAGTTCTTGGGCAATTGGAATGACTACTTGTGGCCATTTTTGATTGGCAAAGACGAGACCATGCGGACGTTGACCGTCGGTTTGGCAGTCTTTCAATCGCAGACTCCCCAAGGAGCTCCAGACTGGGGTGGGTTGATGGCGGGTACGACGTTGAGTCTCATCCCGACGATATTGATCTTCTTGGTGTTCGGCCGCCGTGCGGTCAATGCCATCCAGTTCACGGGCTTCCGCTAAGTATTGGCACCAACGATGCATGAGCATCGTGATGCATAGATTTCCCTTTTTTAGGAGGAGTGTTCAATGCGTTTTCGTTTCAACGCACTGGCAATCGCTCTGGTGATGGTCAGCAGCATGCTCTTGGCAGCATGTGGCGGCGCAGCAGCACCAGCAGCAGAGCCAACGGCAGCAGCAGAGCCAGCCGCCGAAGCAACCGCAGCCCCAGCTGAAGAACCAGCTGCCGAGGCCCCAGCGGCAACCGAAGCAGTCACCATTCGCTACGGCTTGTGGGACGGCAACCAGCAGCCAGCATACGAAGCTTGTGCTGCAGAATTCACCAAGGCCAACCCAAACATCATCGTGAAGGTTGAGCAAGCAGGTTGGGGCGACTACTGGACCTCCGTACAGACCGGTATGGTCGGCGGCACGGCACCTGACGTCTTCACAAACCACTTGGCCAAGTACCCAGAGTTTGCTTCCAAAGAGCAGCTCGTCGACATCCAGCCTTTCGTCGAGCGCGATGGCGTCGACATGGGTCAGTACCTGCCAGGTCTGGCCGACCTCTGGGGTCGTGACGGCAAGCGCTACGGTCTGCCCAAAGACTGGGACACCGTTGCAGTCGTCTTCAATCAGGACATGCTGGACAAAGCCGGCGTGACCGTTGAAGAACTCAACAACGCAGAGTGGAATGCCAAGGACGGCGGTTCGTTCGGTCAAATCATCAAGAAGTTGACCCTCGACGAAGCCGGCAAAAACGCCCTTGACGCAGACTTCGACAAGACCAAAGTCGTCCAGTACGGCTTCGTCGGCGGCGGTAGCGGCGGCGCATACGGTCAGACCCAGTGGAGCCATTGGGCCGTTTCGAACGGCTTCAAGTTCAACGACGGTCTGTATGCCACCAAGTACTACTACGACGACCCCAAGTTGGCCGAGACCATTCAGTGGTATGCCAACTTGAACCTGGTCGACGGCGTTGCACCAACCTTGGCAGACGTCAAGAGCCTCGGCGCAACCGCATTGTTCACCTCGGGCAAGGCAGCCATGACCACCGACGGTTCCTGGATGATCGGTTCATACGTGAACGACGCCAAGTTCGTCACCGGTTTCGCACGTTTGCCAAAGGGTCCAGAAGGCCGCAAGTCCATGTTCAATGGTCTTGCTGACTCCATCTGGGTCGGTTCCAAGCACCAGGAAGAATCCTGGCAGTGGATGAAGTTCGCTGCATCCCCAGCTTGTGCCAACATCGTCGGTAGCTATGGCGTGGTCTTCCCGGCCATCCAGAGCGGCGTCGATGCAGCCCTCAAGGCATACGGCGATCGTAAGGTCGACGTGTCCGCCTTCACCGCACAGGCCACCGAGGCCAATGGTACGTTCTTGTTCCCAGTAACCGACTTCGCGTCGGAAATCGGACCAATCATGGACGCCACCATGGACAGCATCATGCTCGGCGAAAAGCCAGCAGTCGATGCCCTCAAGGCAGCCAACGACGAAGTCAACGCACTGTTCCAGTAAGCGTTTCCTTCACTGGCGGTCGGGGTTACCCCGGCCGCCAGTTTTATACCCGCTCATCACAAAGACCAGCATCATGAAACGTATCCATCTCTTCATCCCGCTTCTTGCCTTTGTGACGAGCGCCTGCACGACCGTCGCATCTCCGATGGTGTGGACCGGTTCCGAAGCACCAATAACGACACAGGTACAACCATTTGCTGTCGCTATTCCGTGCAACGATTCGTATCTGGCACATCCACTCACCCATACCACGCTTGCCCCCATACCCGTCCAGCTCTTTGCCAGTAACGGCTCTGGTGTTGCTGCTGGTGATGTCAATGCAGATGGTCTCACAGACCTCGTATTGGCCAATATC